>NZ_BJOB01000012.1 GCF_006539985.1 Kurthia gibsonii
ATCTTTTTTCGTCATGAGTAGCGCAGATGCAAGCGGTATTCCTAGTGTACGTCCATCAAAATTTTTAACGAAGGTCCCCTCACCTTGTTTCATCTCGATTAAGCCCATCGCACGCAATGCTGTTAATGCCTCGCGAATCGTTGAACGCCCTACATCAAACTGACGACTTAATTCTTCTACCGAATCTAGACGGTCTCCTGGCAATAGTTCCCCAGATTTAATTAATGCCATTAATTGTTCCGCGACTTCTTCGTAGATTTTTTTACGTTGTACGATCTTAATTCCCATTAACCCCACCTCTTGTCCTCATTTTAGCATATTTCATCTCGCTTCTTCCTACTTTTTCTACTCAACACGTATTTTAATTTTTGTTACGTAATTTTCTAATTCTGAAACAGCTGTTTCTTCAAACACATACTCCTCATACGCATCGCTCGCTAATCGCATTTGTTGATCTCGTACATATTGCTGGATACGCTCATAGGTTGTATGTTTTTTTGATTCTTCCCCAATATGATAGGCAACTACGTAGAACCCCTTTTCCTTCACATGAATTGGCACTTGACGTTTGGTCGGCGCGATTTTCGTGTATAAATTAACATAGTTCTCGTAATCTTCGTTTTCAATTTCTTCTCTTTGCAAAATCGCTCCAATTGGATAGCCAATATCTAATTCTTCATTATAAACAAACTCAATCAAGTCAGAAATCGCATGTAAGAAGGCTTTATCATCCGTATTTTTAACATCTGCACTAATGAAAAAACGCTCTTCTTCTTCAGGTTGAATACGAATTGTTGTAAAATCTGTCGCCATTCCTTCTTTTGTAATCGCCAATTTTGTATCAACAATGCGCTCCAACTGCTTCAAATGCTTCATTTTTTGTTGTAGCTCACGCTTTTTTTCTTCAAATAATGTCACAAACTGCTCTGGTGATTTTGTTGCTAAAAACTGTTTAATCTCCTTCAATGGCATATTCAATTCTTTTAATAATTCGATGACACTAAAGACATCGAATTGTTGATAGGAATAGTAACGATAACCATTATCGAGCTTCACTTCTGGTTTTAATAAACCAATTTCATCATAGTGAAATAATGTTTGTTTTCGCACATTACATAAACGGGCAAATTCGCCTGTTGTAAAAAAACCTTTTAATTTTTCTCTTTCCATCTACATTTCCCCCTTGACTATACGGTAACCATATACTTTAGCATTATAACTACGAAAGGAATTGATATCGTGACAACCGCAACACAACAAGATCCAATGGCGCTTAAACTTCAAACAAGCCCACCTAAAAAACTATTTTTATCTTATTATTCCCATCGCTTTTCGGCATGTTACTCATGGCAAGTAATATTCTCGTCGATGGCATCTTCGTCAGTCATGGCGTTGGTGAACAGGCACTTGCCGGTGTGAATATTGCCACACCGATTTTCTCTATTTTATTAGCTGTATCGCTCTGGATTGGGATGGGCGGTGCGACCTTATTCTCCATCGCACTTGGCGAAAATAAATTTCAAAAAGCACATGCCATCTTTACACGCTCAATTATTTTAACGTTAGTGATTGTAGGCATTCTAATCGTGATTGGGTTATGGAAACTTAAAGCAGTCGCTTACCTTTTTGGTGCAAGTGAAGTGACCTATCCGTATGTACGTGATTATCTATGGGTCATTCTCATTTTCGGTTTTGTCTTTGTACTTGAAAATATTTTAAGTATTTTCATTCGAAATGACGGGAATCCGAAATTAGCTATGACGGGTTTAGGTGTCACAGCCGTTTTAAATGTCGTACTTAATTATTTCTTTATTTTCGTTTGGCAATGGGGTGTCTCTGGTGCCGCATATGCGACTGGTATTGCCACACTAATTGGTCTATGTATTCTATTACTTCATTTCCGTACACCTGCAAATCATCTACACTTTGTAAAGCCTACTCGTTCACTACGTGGTATGCTCGATATTTTAAAAATCGGTTTACCAAGTTATGTCGTCGAGATGAGTTTTGCTGTCATCGTTGTGATGTATAATCTTACTTTCCTTCATTATACAGGAGAAGTGGGTGTCACAGCATTTGCGATCATCAATTATTTGCACGCGGTCTTTTTAATGATTTTCATTGCAGTAGGTGCTTCGATTCAACCGCTTGTAAGTTATCATTACGGCGCGCGACTTTATGATCGTTTAAAATCGTTTTTATTACTTGGCATTTTAACTGCGACCATTATTGGTGTGCTCTTACTCATCATCGGGATTTTCGGAAAATCCTTACTCATCAAACTATTTGGTGTTGATGATCCAACTGTTGTCGTCTTTACGGAAAAAGGGATTCTCCTTTACTTCACAGGTTATATTTTCTTAGGCTTCAATTTAGTAATTGCAGAGTATTTCCAAGCGATTAAACGCATTCGCCTTTCCGTATTAATTGTACTAAGTAGAAGTATTCTACTCTTTATGCCATTACTTATTTTACTACCAATGGCATTGCCAAGCATTACAATCTGGCTTGCCTTCCCGATTGCTGAAGGATTAACATGTATCATTTTATTAATCTGTATGAAGTGGGTACCAAAAGCAAATCCAATACCAAAATAAAAATGAGAGGTCGCCTAAACGAGCGACTTCTCATTTTTTCTTGCTTCTACTGCCATGCGTTTTTGTACGCGGTCATTGTGTGAGCTAACCATTGCTACATGGCTAGCAGTTGGTTCGATGTGTAGTTTCGCACCATTCACTGCATTAACAGCATCTTGGAAACAGCCGACTAATAGATTTACTTTCCCTTCGTACTTAGCGATATCCCCTGCCACAAAAATACCTGGCATATCCGTTTTACCTGTAGCAGTCGAAGCGATGGCATGGTCGATTCGTTCAAGCGGAATCGATACGTCATATTGTAATGTTTGATCTAAATCAAAGCCATGACTGACAATCATATGATCAACGGAGATATTTTTTTCACCTGCTGCTTGTTCAATCGTTACATTTTCTATACAATTCGTATTTTCATTAGCATGAACTTGTGTAATCTGTGTTTGCGTATGAACTGTAGCATGCTGCATCACCTGTTCCACTTGAGCTTCATGAGCAGATAAGGTTTCGCCGCGGTAGACAACATGAATTTCTTTGGCAATACCATGTAATTCATTTGCCCAGTCAACAGCTGTGTTACCGCCACCTGAAATGAGCACTACTTGATCGCGGAAATGTTCAAACTCCCGTACAACATAGTGCATATTTTGCACATCTTCTTTTGGAACACCTGCTACTTGTAACTTCTGTGGTTGAATAATTCCGCCACCAACTGCGACAATGACCGAGCGACTCATATGCGTTCCTTTATTTGTTTCAATATGGAATGTTCCATCTAGTTGATCGACAATACGTTCTACTTTCGTTTCTACATACACAGTTGGATGGAACGTTAGACCTTGTTCAATGAGTTGTTTGATGAAGGCATCACCAGTAATTGGGGGCTGACCACCAATATCCCAAATCTTCTTTTCAGGGAATAGACGCACTTTACCACCTAATTCAGATTGGAACTCAATTATTTTTGTTTTCATATTACGCAGTCCGGCATAAAATGCGGCATATAATCCTGCTGGTCCTCCGCCAATAATCGTTACATCATATATCTCTGTCATGTTCATCTGCTCCTTTACATTGTTGTCCATGCGACGATTTGTTTTCTTCTGTAAGTTGAAGGTGCATAACCTGTTTGTTTTTTAAATACACGACTAAAATAGAAACAATCATCATATCCTACACGCTCTGCTACTTCTGCAATGGATAAATCCACACGTTCTAGTAATTCTTTCGCTTTTGAAATGCGATACGCTGTAATATACGCGTTCGGTGATAACCCCGTATGTTTTTCAAATAAATAAGCGAGGCGACGACGCTCAATTTGAAATTTCTCTGCAATTTTGGTGACATTAATTTTCTCGCGATAGTGTTGTTGAATATAAGCAACGATGGACTCCATCACATCTACCGTCGATTGAAGCTGTTGATCACGTACACCTTCCATACAGCGTTCGATGAGTTGGAAAAAGAGCGTGCGACGTTGAAGTGCTGCCATCGCTCCTGGTAGCGCCTGCATATCCAATAATCGAACGGCATCTTCTAAATAAATTGTGGTATCTGATACGCGCAGCACGAAAGCATCATCATATAAATCATCATCGGATCGAATTGCTACTTGATACTGCGCAACGATAAATTGTACATCTTGTTCACCACAATTTTCAATATGAAGTGTTTCACGTTCGTGAATATGTAAAATACGACCTGGTGTAATAAAGAATTTCTCACGACCACTGTGCACCCAGGCTTTTCCGCTTACTGGGAAGATAAATGCACTCGATTGTGTATGAATATGTGTTAATTTATGTTCAGCTAAAATATGCTCTTGAAAGACATTCGTTAAAGAAACAGCTGCTTTTGCAAAGTATGCTGTTACATCCATCATTGTTAAATCCATCGACATAACCTCCATAACTAATACATTCATTATAAATGATAATGATTATCAATTTCAAGTTTAATTGATAAAAATTCTCAATTAATGTGAAAAATCCTTTTAGAAAAGAAAAAACTAGCATCACCTGATAAGACGATACTAGTTTTTCACATTCAATTATTTAACAAATTTATATTCTTTTTCCTTGCCATCATCAAACTTCACTTCTAGTTTGATAGACTTGTAGTTATCATCGATTTTGATATTGTCCATGATTTGTTTCTTCACTTCTTCATCTGATGAGTTTTGGTCAAATGTGAACTTCTCAACAATTGGTTGCATTTCACCTAGAGCTTCATCACCAGTCTTTTTCGTATTGTCACGCTCATCTTCTATCTCTGCAATGTCACCATCGCTTTTCTTCTCGTATTCAAATGTGTAATCACCTTTGTCATACTCAACATCAAGATCCATTTTTTTGTACGGTTGCTCTGTTACTTTTTCATTCGTTGAGCTATCGTCTTTTGAAGAATCAGTTGAAGATGAATCAGATGACGACGAATCATTTGTAGTATTTGATGCAGGCTCCTCTACTTTTGTTTCCTCTTTCTTCTCATCCTTATCTGTGCTACATGCTGTCAACGATAACGCTAATAATGGCACTGCATAAAGAGCTAATTTTTTATTCATTAATAGTACACGTCCTTTCAATAGCACTTTTCCACATTTTCTTTTTTTAAAACATTTTAGGGCATGTATTTTACTTTATAATTCAAAAACCCTTGTATGATGAATATCTTGAAAATGAATTAAATGAAGCACTTCATCTGAAATTTCCGCTAATTGTCCAGGATGTTTGTTATGTCCAATCAATAATGACATCAAATAAAACTGTTTTTTTGTCTTTTCTGCATTCATCTGTTCGATTACTGTTTCCGGAATATGACAGACACCATCCGTAATAAATAATACTTCCCCTTTTGTCGAATGCTTCATAAATTGAATGGCTTGTTGAAGCGGCTTTTCAAAATTTGTTCCGCCGCCAATATACGATTGGGCAAATTGAAGAAATTGAGGGATTTTATATTTCCCTTTTTTAAAATGCTGAATTTGCTGATAATCCACATCACCACTAAATGGAATAAACACAAAATCTCGACGATCTTGTTTCGCCATACTAAGTAAAGCCATTAAAAAACCTTTTCCTTGTACGTCTAAATCTTGCATACTACTACTCTCGTCATAACAAATAATGAGTGCGCCCTTTTCTTTTTTCGTGCGCTCTTTATAATCATACATGCGGGTTCTTCCTTCTGAAAAACGCACAAGAAAATCAAGTTTTGCTTCAGGTGTTTCAGATTTTAAATACTCAATAGGTAATAAACGCTCTGCTTTTTGTCCTGTTGTTACAGTCCCTTTTAGTATGGAAGCAGTTTTCGTTTGAACGCGCTTTTGTTTCGCTGAAATTTTAAATTTTTTCGCCCATTCAGCCATTTGTTGTAGTTCTAATTGCTTTTCTAGTGCATCTGCTAAAGCCAACTGATCATAAATCGGTGTTTGCTGTCTCTCTTGTTTTCGTTGTTGCAAACTACTGAGTAAATCTTCTACATATTCTACTTGTTCTAAAACATGCTGTATCTCTTTTTTAAATGCCTCTTCTAATGACTCAGACTCATCTTCCGGTTGTTCCAGTTGACGTAAAAATAAATAGCCAAATCTTAGTGTCGCAAGCGTCGTAATCAGTTTATCACCCATCGCTTGTTGTAAAAAAAGCGGAAACTCTTGTAGTTCACTTAGTATTTGTAAAGGAGAAGTCGTTTTAAATTCGGTCTTTCCAGTGTAGAGCATACACCATACATCACGTACTAATTGTGGTAATTGTTCCTGTTTTTCAACTAATTGTTGCAGTCCTTCATGATGCGTGAGTAAGTCGTTATATGCTTGCATCGTAAATCGGTCGATATCCATCAGTTGACTATTTAACTCATTATGCAACTACATCACTTCCTCCGCTATTTTTTCATGTAGTTGTGCTTTCCATTCATTTAACTTTTGCAGTTCTTCTTCTGTTGGTGACTCTATCATCATTTCTTGTTCGATTTGCTGCCACTTCATTAAAACGGCTGAAGCAAACTGTGCATATTCCTCATATTGAATCATCTCTGCTTGTTTGAGTACGGCATGTTTCGCATCTACTTCCATACGCAAACGATTCAATTGAACAAACAATTGGTCGATGACTGTTTTTGTATAAGGTGCAAGTAAATCTTGTACCGTCTCACGATCTTCCGACTCAATCCATAAACAATCTACTAACACACGAAAATCCGACTGCTTCACTTCGTCGCGTCCTTGTAAATATGCTTCAGCTTGTAAGATCGATAAACATTGCTTCGTGCGGCGATCAGACACAACAATCCCTGCATCTTTCAATTTAAAATGAATTTCTGTCAACATTTCGATCATCGTCTCTGGAATGTGAACTGCTTTTGTTTCAGCGTGGATACTCTGTACCTCCTCTGCCGTTAGACGCGGTAGTGTAATCTCCTCTGTATTCCCCTGTAACATCTGCATGAAGTGCGCAGGCGTTTGAATCGCTTCTACTTCACGGCGAATTAAAAAGCGATCATACAATGCATTCAAACGGTCTTCTTCTGGAAATTCATTACTTGCACCGATTAATGTGAACAGTGGTGTCGTCAATTCTTCCGTACCATTTTCAAAGCGATGTTCATTCATAATTTTTAATAAACTATTAAGTAAATCAGATGTTGCTTTAAACACTTCATCTAAAAAAGCTACATGTGCTGTTGGGAGCTGTCCTTCAATATTTCGTTCCATAATCCCTTCTTTTAAACGGTCAAAGCGGACAGATCCGAATAATTCTTCTGGTTGTGTGGTCGGTGAAATTAGTCGCTTGAATGTACCATAAGTTGTCGGTAATACATGCATGAATTGGTCGACAATATTTGATTTCGCAACACCGGGCGCACCAATCAATAGGACATTTTTTTGCGCACAGATACCGAGTAAGATGGCATGAATTTCATGTTGTCGTTCGATAAAGTGTGCATTTAGTTGTTGTTCAATTTGCTGTAATTTTTGTACTTCAGGCTTCATTCTATTTGCCACCTTCTATTCGTTTTAAAAATTGTTCGATTAGGACATGTGTAAAAGCAGGGTACTGCGAATCTTGTTGTATAAATGCTCGAAGTGTCGCTTCATCCTCTAACCACATCGCTTGAATAGGAATACGGTCAAAATCAAGTTGTCCTTGTTCCTTTTCTGTATAACTACAGGCTAAAAAACGCGGTGTGATATTTGCATAGGCTTCTTTCAACTCGTTATTCTCGGCATGAATCGTTGCACCGTATTTACGCTCATCATATTGTACAAATGGAGATGTAGTATTTTGACGTAAATCATACATCGCATAAATCATATATCGTTTACGCTCTGTTAAATAAGGCAGTGCAAAATCAGAACAGCTTAACTGAAATAAAGGATTATAGCGATAACAAAATAGATGGTCTTCATCTGGGTAAATCCCAAGCCCTTTAATCACGCGACTGTAAGCAAATTCTGTTAGAGCGGTTTTCGTCTTACCTCGCGTTGTATCACGCACTAAAAATTTCGAAAGATTTAATATGAATCCTGGTACGTCAGCTGTTTTAAACATCGTTTTAAAATCGTATAGTACGTCATATCCTGCAAATAGGTGGTAGTTATACGTGATACCATCATCTGAAATCCCAAGCCAGTCTTGTTGTAAATCTACTTTTTTCAATGTGGGTGTTACATGGAAAATCGTCTCAAACCATGTATGACATACTGTTAAAAAATCGTCTATATTCTTTTTTTCATTCCAGTTTTTTTCAGTGAATGAGAGGAGTGTTTCTTGTTGAACATATACGACTTCTTTCATTAGCCATTCTAAGTAATAGGCTACTTGATCGTATAAAATACGTGCACTTTCTGCTGAAATGGGTTGTCCAATCACTGCTTCATTTTGCACTAGTTTTACTAGCTCTTTTTCAATCGCTTGATATTGCTGTCTGACGCTACTAGCTGATTGAAAACGTGTCACTTTTTGCTCTAGTGACTGCTTCATCTCCTCTAATTGACGTGGTAAATGCGTCAACATGTGCTGAATAGTTTGTGCATCTAACTGCAGCTGTATACAAGGTATTTGTTTAGGTACGATATAGAAAGGTTGCTGGATTAATTCCTCTGGTTTTATATTTTTTAACCGCGCGGTATCTGCAACCATATAAAATTCATTCAACGAGCTCTTCCTCTCTCATTTGTTTCTTTTAAAGTCACTTTATTATAACAAAAAGAGGAATCACCGTTTAGGCAATTCCTCCAATTCAATTTAAGATTGTGAGAATAGATAAATCATATAAATCACGGCAATTGATAATAATACCGCGATTCCCACTCGAACAGGTGAGATTGGCGCACTACCACCTACACGACCTGTTTGACCGTTCACCATGAAACGATAGAGCTTATCTTTATATTTAAAAGAAGATAACCAAATCGGTAGCATCAAATATTTATACGTAATATCATCATGTGTTGTCGAAAACGATACATGACCAACAATATCTGCGCCATGTTCAAAGCGAACTTTTGATTTAATCGCTTGTTCGATTTTGTTATGAATACTCGACTTTGCTTCTTCAAAACCTTCATCTAAGCCGATACTATAACGTTCTGCTAAAAAACCACTGACATATTCAGGTCGGTACCCTTTATTATCTGTTAAACGAAATGGTTCAATTTTGCGCATCATATCGCGATCATATCTTCTCGTTGCACTCACCAATTCATCATCAAAAAACTCTTGATAAACACCGGATGTCGAATACCAATCTGTTACGATTCGTGTCTCTCCTTCTGCATCACGTACCGTTCGATTAATCCCATACTGTGCAGAGTAATACGAAATCGTTCGTGAATCAAATGTCCAATACGGTAAGTAGACACCTGTAAAAGCATCTGGTTTCGCACTTAACTTCGCCTGTCTCGGCATAAAAATACGACTACGAATCCATTTATGAAAAGATTCGCCTGCTTCTTTATCCGTCACTTCAAACGTACAAACCCCGTTCGGCGCAAGTGTTTCTTCTGTACTTGCTTCCATCACTTGATGTGAACCACAATACGGACAAGTATCTGCTACTTGGAGCGCATCATAAATCGTTTCTGCCGCACATTCCGAGCAAATAACAGTCTTTTTTTCGACACCCCAGTCAAATCTTCCACGATTTTTTGCGTCGTAAAAATCAAGTTCTTGCGCGCTTCGTTGTTCCTCTTGTTCAGGTTTCGCAATATCTACTTCATAGCCGCAATATGGACAAGAGAGCTTCCCAGTTTTCGGATTAAATTCAACAGAAGCACCACAGGAAGGACATTCCGCATCAAAATCGAGCTTTACTTCTTTCACATCACTCGTCATGCTACTTCCTCCTTAGCGCCCCGTAGGTGTACCACACTCTGGACAAAATTTCGGAGCAGGTGTAGCTGACATTTCATGTCCACATTCGGAACAATGGAATGTTGTAGCGACAGTTTTTTTCTGACCACATTCGGAACAGAATTTGCCCGTATTTTCAGCCCCACAAGAACATGTCCATGTCTCAACTTCTGGCTTTTTTTCGCCACATTCCGAACAAAACTTCCCTGTATTTGTATGACCATTCGAACATGTCCATGTTGCTTCATTTGATTCGGGTGCTGCTGGTTGTTGCATACGCTGCTCATGTGCCATTTGATACAGTTGATTTGCATTCATACCGCCTGTATTTTGTGCCATATTCATGCCCATGAAGCCGTTCATCGCACCATTTTCATTTTCAGCCGCTTTGACCATCGCTTCTGCTTGTGCACCGGTTAATTGTGCCGCTGCCATTGGAGCATCACGCATAACCGCATTCTTTTGCAGTGTCTTAATCATTTGTTCGTCTTCTTCAGATGCTTTCATCGAGCTAATACCAATCGTACCAATTGCGAGACCACGAGAAGCTGTCCACTTTTCAGATAGTACTTGATTGAGCGCATCTGCTAATTCCATCGTATGTGCGGGTACTTCGCTGTAACGAACGCCTAGCGCTGAAATTTTTGCAAAAGCAGGTTGTAACGCAGTCATCAATTCTGTTTTTAATTGGCTATCAATTTCATCACGTGTATATTCATTCTCTACATTTCCTACAACATTGACATAGAACAATAATGGATCGACAATGCGATATGAATATTCCCCGTGACAACGAATCGAGATGTCGACATCTAATCCGATATTACGATCTACTACGCGGAACGGTACAGGTGATGGTGTTCCGTATTTATTCCCGACGATTTCTTTTGTGTTAAAGAAATATACGCGTTGGTCTTTTGCAGGTTCACCGCCAAATGTAAAGCGTTTGCCGACTTCTTTAAATGTTTCTTTTAAGTTTTCCATGAAATCACCGTCATAGAAGACACTTGGTTCTGTCGACATGTCATAGACGTATTCACCCTGTTCTGCACAGACTTCGACTACTTTTCCTTGCTCGACAATCATCATACATTGTCCTTCATTTACTGCAATAATCGAACCGTTTGAAATGATATTGTCATTCCCTTTATTCGAACCACGCTTCGTTGAGCGTTTACGCCCCTTTACGACTAACACATCTTTTGAAAGTCCTTCGCAATAAATATATTCACGCCATTGATCTTCTAAAACGCCTTTCATGGCACCGATTCCAGCTTTTAATAAACCCATCTAACCAACCTCCGTCTTTATATATACTTTTTTATACGATTTTTCGGGAGAAAAGTTCCATTTTAAGCAAAAAAATAAGCTCGCTCTCGTAAGCGAACTTCAAAGATTAAAATTCAGGATACACTTCAATCATTTCTATGTGATGAATATGTAATTCTGTCTCTTTTTCTGTAGCGATAAAGCTGTTTGGTAGTTGATTCCATTTTGGTGCGATACTCTCTAGTAATTCGTTCACTTGCTTTTCGGAAGCTGCTTTTGCCTCTAATTCAACTGCAAACGTATCTAAGAATGGTTCACACTTCTCTTTTTTTAGCGATAATTTTACTCGCTCACCTAAATTCAATAGTTTCTGCAAATAAGTTGTCGCTTCCACTTCAGTAGAAGCTTGCATGTAGACGCGTATAAACAAAATCAATTCTCCATTCTTTTTTAAATCAGCAAGTACTATCATATCCTAAATTAAAAAAGCATGGAAGAGATGTTTTACCTCTAACCATACTTTTAAGATATTTGATTCTTTATACCTATACACGCTCAATAATCATCGCAATTCCTTGACCTCCTCCTATGCAAAGGCTTACAACTGCGTAGCGTTCCTGTCTTTCACGCAATGTATGTGCTGCACTCAATAATACACGTGTGCCACTTGCACCGACTGGATGCCCCAGTGCAATTGCTCCTCCATGTACATTCACACGATTACGCTCTAGTTGTAATTCTTGTTCAACTGCTAAATATTGTGCTGCAAAAGCTTCATTAATCTCAAATAAGTCAATATCATCTATTGTTAAATTTGTACGTACTAAAGCGCGTTTGATTGCAGGTACAGGACCAATCCCCATGTAGTTCGGATCCACGCCAACAGCAGCATACGAAATGATTTTTGCGAGAGGTTGTAATCCTTTTTCTTCTACAGCTTGCCCGCTTGCAAGTACAATGGAAGCTGCCCCGTCATTAATACTTGAGGCGTTTGCTGCTGTAACAGTACCTTGACGTTTGAAAACAGGTTGGAGCTGTGATATCTGTTCAACGGTTGTATCTGGACGAATTTGTTCATCTTGCTCAATTACGCGTGTTCCTTTACGTGTTGGCACTTGAACAGGCACAATCTCACGTGCGAATACATCTGCTTGTTGTGAGGCTACTGCACGTTCATGTGATAATACCGCATAGGCATCTTGTTGTTCTCGCGTAATGGCATATTTTTCAGCTAAATTTTCAGCTGTCATTCCCATGCCCATACCAGTGTATTGGTCGGTTAAAGTTGCTTGTAGCATATCTTCAAATTGAATATTCCCCATTTTCGATGGTTGACTGCGCTGTTCAAAATTTGAAAATGGAGCTTGTGACATATTTTCTGTGCCACCTGCTAAAACGATTTGTGATTCACCGAGTTGAATTTCCTGTGCGCCTGAAATAACAGATTGTAATCCTGAACCACATAATCGATTCAATGTGAGAGCAGGTACTTCCTCTGGTAATCCTGCAAGTAACGCAATATGACGCGCTGTATAAGCTGCATCTTTACCTGTCGCAATGACATTCCCGTAAAATACTGCATCAACATCTTCTGGTGCAACTTTCGAGCGATTCAATGCTTCAACAGCTGTTACCGTTCCGAGTTGAATGGCTGATACGGTCGCAAAAGAGCCTGTAAACGCAGTAAAGGCTGTTCGCGCACCTTCAATTAGATACACATCTTCCATACTTGTTCCCCCTTAGTGACGCAATACATGCTTCAATACTTTTCCTGAAGCGTTACGCGGCAATTCATCAATGAATTCAATTTCATACGGTAATTTATACGTTGCGAGCTGTGTCGCACAGTAGGCTAGAATTTCTTCTTCCGATACAGTATTCCCCTCTTTTACGCGAACATATGCCTTCGGAACTTCTCCATAAACAGGATGCGGAACACCGACAACAGCTGCTTCAAATAGAGATGGCATTTGATATAATACTTCTTCAATCTCAATTGGATAAATATTTTCGCCACTTCGAATAATCATGTCCTTTTTACGATCAACAATATATAAATAGCCATCTTCATCTAATCGCCCTAAATCGCCCGTATATAACCAGCCATCGCGAAGTGCCATCATCGTTTCATCAGGATTTTTTAAATAGCCTTTCATTAACTGAGGACCTTTGACCGCAATTTCACCGACATAGCCATTTGGTAGCGCGCCACCGGCACCGTCATCAATCCGAATTTCTGTATGTGCGAGTGGACGACCAACAGAACCCACTTTTGTTAGTGCATCTTCGTCTAGTAATGTTGTAGCAGCTGGTGAATTTTCTGTCTGACCATAGAAATTTTGTACTTTAACTTTTGGGAAAGCTTCTTTTAAACGTCGAATGAGTTCGTAAGGCATCGGCGCTGCACCATAACCGAATAGACGAAGGGATGAAACATCATGTGATTCGTCTAAATCATGATTTAAAATAAGTGTGTACATTGCTGGAACACCAAAGAAGAATGTCGCTTTTGTATCACTTAATTGTTGCATAATTTGTTTTGGTGAGAATGCTTTTTCAATGATTAATGTGGCACCTACATAAAAACATGGAACCATAAAGACATGCGCGCCAGCCGAGTGGAATAGTGGTGTACAAATAAATAAATGATCTTCTGACGTCAATTCCATCGGTTCAGACCAAAGTTCCGCTGTTATATAGATGTTTTGATGCGTTAACATGACACCTTTTGGATGCCCTGTTGTGCCAGATGTATAAAGGATCACCGCCACATCAGATGGGTTCATCGTCACATCACGATACTGCGGAGCCATCAATGCTAAATTGTGTAAATCACTTGTCATAATAACTTGTTGGCAGATGTATTCCGTTTTCTCATATGTTTCTTGGAAAACTTCATCCATAATCAATACTTTCACTTCTGAATGATTTAAAATATAGGCAATTTCAGGTGGTGCTAATTTTGTATTGATTGGCATGACGACATACCCTGCAAATTGAATCGCAAAATAAGCGATTGGAAATTGATCCGTATTCTCCATTAATAAACCGACGAAGTCGCCTTTTTGAAGTGGTAAGCTTTGTAAATAGCCTGCTAAACAAGTGACTTCATTATAAAAAGTGCGATACGTCCATTCAACATCGTGATATACAATTGCTTGATAATCGCCTAATTCCTCAGCATGTTGCTTTAATACATCTTTCATTAACATCATTCCATCCCCTTCCTTCAACTGAATACTCATTCAATATATGTATATTCTAACAATTCAAAAAGAAAATGACAACGAATGACTAAGCAAATAATGTAATAACTAAGTAAATTGCGGTGAAAGCGATAAAAATAGCAGATAGTTTATTCATAATGACAAACACATAACGCGGTAATTGAAGCTTTTTAAAAATCGCACCAAGAATGACTAACGCTAAGAAGAAACCCCATGAAACAACAATACAAGAGATCGCAAAATACCACTGCGCTGCGCCTGTATAAGCTAATGCACTACTACCAATCACCCCGATTGTATCTAAAATGGCATGTGGGTTTAATAAGGATACAGATGCCGCAAATAGCATTTGCTTTTTCATTGGCATCGAGTAACCTTGTACATCTTGTGGCGGCTCACTGCGCCAAATGCTCCATGCCATATAACTTAAAAATAAAACACCGACGCTCATCATCGTAATACGTAACCATTCAAATTGAAGAACGATTGCGGATACTCCGAAAACTGCGAGTAAAATTAAGAGTGTATCGCATAGTGCGGCGGTAATCCAAGCAGGAAATGCATAAATAAATTTCGGTTGCATAGCCCCTTGATTAAATAAAAAGATGTTCTGCGCACCCAATGGTAAAATTAACCCGAATGCCAGTAACATCCCATGAATCATTACTTCTAACATACTTCATCCTCCTTTTGTATATATTATACATTTTTTTGAATTTTTATAAACAGCTAGTTTTTCATTATCTAAAAAAGAGCTTCAGCACAATCTATGCGGAAGCTCCTTTTAGAAATCTTTTATTAACGTAAAACTGAATCGTCTAATCGAATGGTTTCTGTTTTACGTGAACCATCTGATTGAATATTATCACGAATCTGGATATAAGGTGTTTTTAAGTTTTTAAACGTATTCGTCATCAATGCTTCTTTATTGGCTTTCGATAAATCTGCAAACACTTTTTTCGTTGTGCCTCCACCAGTATTTGAGAATGTGAAGAACATCATCGAGATGGCCATATAGTTAAATGTATTGTTGCGGATTATCGGATTTTTTGTTCCACTCGCCGCAATACCTTTTACTACTTCATTACGCTTATTTTTCGAACTCATTGTAAATGTATTTTTCTCAATGACAGCATTCGACCAGTTGAGCGCACGAATATAGTCACTACGCAAATTCACCATTTTATTTTGACGAATTGTTATACGGTCATGTAATTTTTTATACGAATATTTATGTGTACCTACAGCACGTGGAATATCCTCAAATGTATTATTTTCAATCAATACATGACTATTTGGTTGTGCATCAAATTTACTCCACTCCTGACTCCATCCTTTTGTTGAACGATCTGGTGTATCCAGATTAATTGCTTCTTTTACAGAATAAAGTGGGTCTTTTGCATATTTAAATGTTGAATTTTTTACTGTTACATTTTTGGAAGCATCCATTTCAATAAAATGCGCATAATTCATATGACGAAATTGAATGCGGTCTACTAAAACATTCTGATTATGCCCCATAATAATACCAATACCTTTTTCAACATAATTTAGATCAATTGTTGCGGTACCTTTACCTATGAATTGAATATTTTTCTCTCCATTATATTTACCGTAAACACCTTTTTTACCTGATTTTGAAGGTGCAATTAATTGGAACATGGAACTAGCCGCCTTAAACTGGCTTGTACCTGTCTTTGTTCCTTTTACTAACTTTGCTCCATTTTCAAGTTGAATGGTCACATTAGAAGGAACATAGAGTGTATTAGAAATTGTGTATGTTCCCTTCTTTAAGATGAGTTTTCCACCTTTTGTTTTTTCAAAACGTTCTAAATAGGAACGTAATACATAATAATGTTTTGTATGTTGGTTATATGTACTATATTTACTATACGTTACATTGTATGGCTTACTGCTCGGTGTAATTATGTAAGTAGGTGTTTTAGCTTTTGCCTCCATCTGTGTATTTAGTACTAAAAAGACCATAATCATACTAAATACAATAAATAGAGACAGATGATGCTGTTTTTTCATGTGAACGCTCCTTTTTATGTTTTCATAAACCTACTTAACAGAATACATCTTTTTAATATACTTAAGCAATATGTATGACTATTTTCATATAAAAAAAGACTTGTTCGAAAACAAGTCGGATTATTCTATGATTATGAAATCGTTGCTTTACTACCTAATACTTCTCTAAATGCTTTTAGAGCGGCACCAATTGTTACGCTATGTCCCATCTCTTCTAATACTTCACCGATTTGGCAAATCGCCTGTTCAAGCATTTGCGGTGTTGTGTTACCCATATGACCGATTCGGAATGCTTTGCCAGACAAATGCGCTAATGCACCTGCTACGATAATGCCACGCTCTGCTAGTTTCGCTCTGAATACATGATCTTCTACACCTTCAGGATATAAAATACAGCTTAATGTTGGAGCAGCTGCTTCTTCTTTTGCCAAGGGCTTCATACCGTATGCAATTAGTGCACGACGAATCGCTGCACCGTAATTTTCATGTCTTTCCACGCGCGCCTCCATCCCTTCTTCAAGTACAATTTTCATTGCACATTCATATGCATAAATCAAATTAACAGGTGGTGTTGCAAAATAAGCTGTTGGGTCGTCCATTACTTTACGCCAGTTATGAATATCTGCGTAATAAGCTGGAACATTCTCTAATGCTTCACGTGCGGCAACCGCCTCTTCTGAAAATGCAATAATCGCAAGCCCTGGAGGTGCACCAATCGCTTTTTGTGAACCAGTTAAGACTACATCAATTTTCGCGCCTTCTTGCCCATACTCTTTTGACATATCTTCTTCTAGCGCTGTCGTTGCACATACACCGTCTAAAATGAATAATGCACCTGCTCTTTTAACAACAGGAATTAATTCTTGAACATTTGCTACAACACCTGTAGATGTATCGACATGCGTTACTGTAACCGCTTTATATTCGTGCTGTTTTAATTGTTCTATAACAGCTTTTTTTGAAATCTGTTTGCCCCATTCTGCTTGAATCACATCGACTTCAATGCCGAAAGCTTTTGCAAGTGGTACAAAACGGTCCCCAAAGAAGCCATGACTAATTACTAATAAACGTTCCCCTTTTGAAACAGTGTTGACGATTGCCATCTCCATCGCCAGTGTTCCTGAACCTGAAATAACATATGCTTCTGCAGGATGATTAAATAATTCCTTTGTCATTTCGATTGAATTTTTATAAATGCGTGCAAATCGTGGATCTGTATGCCCCATTGTCTCTTGGCTAAGTGCATCATAAATGTCGTCTCTCACTGGTGTCGGGCCTGGAATTAATAGTAATTCTTTATTTCTCATATCGTCAACCCCTGTTCAATTTAATTTGTTATATAACACAATATAAATAATTTATCTGTTATAGTCAAGCGTTTTCCTAAATATTCTAAATATTTGTAGAATAACATTTTTACGTTATACTACAAAAGAGGTGATACGATGCGATTAGTACAAGCAAAAGAAGAACAAATTACACGCACTATGGAGATTATTGAAGATGGGCGTGCGAATTTAAAACAGCTTGGTCTACCTCAGTGGCAAAATGGCTACCCTGACCTAGAACAGATGAAAAAAGATGTGGAACAACAGAAAAGTTATGTATTGATGGATGGACAGCAAATTATTGGAACAGTTTGCTTGGACGAAGACGGTGAGCTTGCTTATGATGCATTAAATGGCGAATGGTCGTCTAATGATCCACATATCGCGATTCACCGTATGGCTGTGGCAAAAGAAGCAGCTGCAAAAGGCATTGGTACACAGTTTTTACAAGCGATTGAGGAAGTTGTTCTCGCCAAAGGGTTTAAACAAATCCGGCTTGATACACATACAGAGAATATACCGATGCAACGCGTGACAAAAAAAATCATTACCAGTATGTCGGTAATGTTTCTTATGGTGAAAATATCCCATGTTATGCTTATGAAAAAATTTTAACACATTAAAAAGAGGAAGATCGCCTTACTTTTCAATGCGCCTTCAGTTAAAAATAAAGGAGCGACTAATTGGATGTCGCCTCCTTTTTCATGTAAATACTCATTGCATTATTGGACTGTAATTCGATGTTCATACACTTCTCCTGGATACTCGACTTGTAATGACTTGACTAGAGAGGTCTCTAAATCACTTGGAATAAAAAAATGAACGTCATTAATATGTGCAAGACGGCCTAATGTATATACCATATCATGCAGAGATTTTACAGTCATACTTTTTACATCTAATGTTGCTTGTGTCATAACTTCAACTACGTAACTTACATCTTCTCTTGAAATTTTAACAGTTAACATATAATCACTTCCCATTAGAAAAATTCTAGTTGTTCTATCACTAGTAATTGTATACTAACATGAACGAGCTATTTTTGTACAATACTTAGCATTTTATGGTCATTTGAATTGATTATTGAAAATTCAAATCTTTATAGTAAATTGTTTAATTTTCAAAATTTTTAGTTTTTTATACCTTTCGCAATGAGTATAAATACTTATTTTCATTAGTATTTCATGCTATTTTTATGCATTTAATCCTAGAATAGTATAGATAAAATAAATTCACTTTTTTGACATTTTTTCATAAAAAAAGCATAAACTTAAAGAAATTTATGCTTTTTTATATAATCTATATGTTAATTTCTTTCCATTCATTCGATAATTGTCTCATCATATGCGCCACTTGTTGTTCGTCACATCTATACGTCGCATACTTCCTTACTTCTTCATTTCCACCTACACAAACAGATATTTTTGCCTCTTCTAACATACGCCAATCATTTTGGTCATTACCAAATGCAATATATGTACCAGGCAGAATTTATTTTACGAATCATTTCGATATTAATTGGCTGATGAAAACTTTTCCCAAAACGTATGCCCGAGCCTACATGAATATTCGTTACACCAATTTCAAGTAATTGTGCTACATTCGTTGGGTCAATTCCTGAAGCTGCTAAAATATGCATTCGTTCATGCGATGTTTCATAAAGTAATGCCTCTATTTGTATTAGATTATCAAGCGCTGTCCCTGGACCACCTGAAGTTAAGATTTGCTTAATTTGCGGGTATTTCTTTAGTTGGTGTAACGCTTCAATTTGATCTTCCACTTCATCAAATGCACGGTGAAACGTCACATTGAGTCCTTCGCAGTGGGGCAGTAAATCTTATAATAGAATGTTATCGATGAAGTTTTCTTTCGTTAATCCGCCAAGTACGACACCGCGCGCACCAAATAATTGGATGACACGTAAATCGTCTAACATAACTGAAAAATCTTCGACGGTATAATGATAGCTATTACTATGTGGTCGTAACATCACATGTACAGGAATACTTACTGCACTAATCACATTTTTAATCTTGCCTAGACTGGGTGTAATGCCCCCTTCTTCCATGGAAATACACAGCTCTAGACAGTCAGCCCCTCCTGCTTCTGCAATAATTGCATCTTCTACGGTTGTCACAATCACTTCTAGCACATTCTTCATCCTTTCGCGAGTTCTTTTAAACGCTTTTTCGCTTCTTCATCACCATGTAATGCGGCTCTTTGATACCATATTTTCGCTTTTTTTAAATCAATTGGTGTACCTATACCCGATTCATAGCAAAAACCGACGTTATACTCGCCATAAGGATCTTGCAAATCTGCTGCTTTTTGATACCAACTAAGTGCACGTTCCCCATCATCTTCTGCGAATGCCTCGTGCCCTAGTTTATTAATCGCAAAAACATCACCATGTATTGCAGATTGGTGATACCAATAAGCCGAGAGTTCTTCATCTTTCGGAACACCTCTCCCATGATGATATAAATAGCCAAGTGTGTACATGGACTCCTTCACACCTAATTTGGCAGCTTCTTTAAAAATTTTTGCCGCTTTTGCGTCGTCTTGTTCCACATATTCACCACGTAAATACATGTCTGCTAAATTATTTACAGCATCTGGATAACCAAGCTGTGAAGCGCGTAAATAAGCTTCATACGTTACTTTTAGGTCGTGTTCAATAACACGACCTAAAAAGGCATAATTCCCATGCCAATAGTAAGCTTCCCCTACTTCTAATTGCATACCAATCTCATACCAATCATACGCAGCTTCATATAATTCTTGGTCTTGATAGTACTTAGCCACCTGCATCATCGCTTCTGAATTTCCAGCAATCGCCTGCGCATAAGTAGTAACGAGAGATTCTTCTATAACATATGGAAAATCCGTCTCCTTTTCCGCTATTAAAAATTCTTCAATGGCAATGTCTAGATCTTGCCAAAAAATCTTTTCTGTCTCATTCGTTGTCTCTGTTACAGCTTCTAATTGCGCAAGTAATAGTGACAATGTATGATATGCGACCACATCAAATTGACGCATATATGCAATCATCGCTTGTTTATTTTTTTCTTCATAATACTGAGCTAATTCTGGATGCCCAGCTTCTCTTAGTTGTTCCGTCAGTGACACGTAATTCGTCACTCCTTCTCTATTATTCAACTAATAGTTGATTTTTTTAATCAAATATAAATATAAGTCGTTCGATTTTCCCCTTTTTTAGTTTTATACTTTATGTAAAGGAGCTGATCATATGTTTGATTTATCAAATCGCTTAGTAATGCTACGAAAAAAAGAACACAAAACCCAACAAGATGTCGCACATTATGTGGGTGTATCAACTGCAGCTGTTTCAAAGTGGGAAACGAATCAGAGTTATCCTGATTTGTCGGTACTCCCAAAACTCGCTACGTATTTTAATTGTTCGATTGATGACTTACTCGGTTATGAACCGCAAATGTCAAAAGAACACATCCAACAATTATATATGCGCCTAGCCAATGATTTTCAACAAAAACCATTTGATGAGGTATATGCTGAAATTCAAAACATTATTAAAGAATACTATGCTTGCTTCCCTTTATTAATGCAAATTTCTGTCTTACTACTTAATTATACCCAATTAGCAGGGGAACGCACGAAAGAAATTTTATCATTAGCTGAATCACTCTGTATTCGCATTCAACAACAATCAAGCGACCTACGTCTGTTACAACTTTGTCGTTCATTACAAGCGCAAATTGCACTCATTAAAAATGAACCACAACAAGTCATTGCACTCTTTGGCGAGGAAGTAGAAGCCTATGCGGGGAATGATTTAGTGCTTGCAAGTGCTTATTTACAGCTTCAACAAGGTGACAAAGCAGAAGAAACATATCAAATTTCATTATTTCAAAAAATCGTGAGTAATGTCTTTATTCTCTCAAATTATTTACAAATGCAATTACAAGATGAAGAACGTTTTCAAGAAACGGTTGAACGCGGCTTTGGCTTAATTCGTTTATTCCAACTTGATACGCTTCATATCAACTCATGTATTTCTATGTATATTGGCGCGGCTCAAGGTTATACCATTCAAGGGAGAATGGACGCAGCATTTGAAGCTTTACAGCGCTACTTACATGTAATTGAACAAACACCTTTCCCGATTACATTACATGGAGACGATTACTTTAATAAAGTAGATGAATGGCTATTACGCGAGCTTGATTTAGGTCAGACAATGCCACGCGATGAAGCCTCTCTACGTCAAAGTCTGCTAGATATTGTTGAAAAAAACCCGATGTTTGAGCCATTAAAACAAGATGCACGTTATCAAGTGCTAGTAAGTAATTTAACACATATGTTAGGAGTGAATGCATAATGGATCAAGTCAGAGAGCTATTACCGATTCTAATTCCACTTATTATTTTAGAATGGACGCTCGCGATTGTTGCACTCGTTCATGTTATTCGCCATCCACATTATCGCTTTGGTAACCGCATCATGTGGATTCTCATCGTATTATTCATCCAGATTATTGGACCAATTGTTTATTTCTTATTTGGAAGAGGTGAACGTGATGATTCATATTGATCATATTCATAAAAAGTTTGGTACACATACTGTTTTAAATGATATCTCAATTAAAATAGAAGAAGGTCAAATTTTTGGATTACTTGGACAAAATGGTGCAGGTAAAACAACCTTAATGAAGATTATGCTGGGGTTATTAAAAGCCGATCAGGGAGATGTGCGAATTCTAGGCGAATCTGTACGCTTTGGTAACACACCGACGAATCAACATGTCGGTTACTTACCCGACGTTCCTTCATTCTACCCGTATATGACAGCCTATGAATATTTACTATTTTGTGGTGAAGTTACAGGATTAGATAAAAAAGTACGCGTGGAACGAGCAAAAAGATATTTAGCTTTAGTGGGTCTTCCCTTCAATCGTAAGCGTATTGGCGGGTTTTCACGCGGTATGAAGCAACGTCTTGGTATTGCACAGGCACTTATTCATCAACCGAAAGTACTGATCTGTGATGAACCAACTTCCGCACTTGATCCTGTAGGTCGCCGCGAAATGATTGAGATTTTGCAAAGGATTAAACATGAAACCACCGTTATTTTTTCAACGCATATTTTAAGTGATGCCGAGAAAATTTGTGACCGCGTCGCTTTTTTACACAATGGTACATTTCAATTGAGCGGTAAAGTATCGGATATTTTAAAACAACATCAAAAACCGATTTTACGCGTTGTCGTACAGCAAATGGCTGACGCTGAAAAACTAAAGCCGCTTTTAACGAATGCAACACAGAGCGGTACAACATTCACGATTCCATCGGCGAATTTACTCGAAACACAACAACAGATTTTCGAACAATGTATTCAGCAACAGATTGCCATTCAATCCATTGAGATTGAACAATCGACACTTGAAGATGTCTTTTTGGAGGTGATTCAATCATGAATCAAGTATCGGCACTTTTTAAGAAAGAATGGATAGACTTCTTCCGTAACTATAGACTGCTCATTCTAGCAACCGTCTTTTTCATTCTTGCCTTTTCTAGTCCTCTCACTGCAAAATTCATGCCTGAAATTTTAGGGAACTTCTTACCAAAAGATGTAGCAGACTCGTTCCCGACACCGACAGCATTCGATTCGTGGCAACAATTCTTTAAAAACTTTTCACAAATTGGCTTATTCGTTTTCGTCTTAATCTTCGGTGCGAGCTTATCAAATGAGCGCCAACATGGTACACTCGTGATTCCATTAACGAAAGGACTGTCACGTACATCTGTCATCCTCGTCAAATCATTATTCTCTATGATCATGTGGACAGTAATTTACGTATTATCCGTATTAGTTGTCTATGCTTATACAATCTATTACTGGCCGAAAGAAGATGTTCAGCATTTATTCTTATCTGTCTTTTTACTCTGGCTGTTCGGTATTTTCGTCGCTTCTGTCTTAATTTTAGGTAATGTCTTATTCCGCTCATTCTTTGGCACATTATTATTTGCGGTTGGCATTCTCATCGTTCTTTTTATTATTTCACTATTCGAGAAATTAAAAGATCTATCATTCATTCGTCTCATCTCTGAAAATAATTTAGTACTCCACGGTGAATACGTCTGGTCCGACTATACAGGTGTTCTGATTACAACAACTATTTGTATAATCGCCTGCCACCTGCTTGCTATTGTTCTCTTTAATCGAAAAGGAATTTAAAAAATCGCGTGTACGATGTTTTTCATCTTACACGCGATTTTTATATACAGCGAAGTGCATCCCCACATAATTTTGAAGTATGGCTTTAAGTGAAGCGTTATCACACTATCTCTACAAAAAATGAGAAACAGCATTTGTTGCCGTTTCTCATTAGAATTATTTATTTTTCAAGTAATTGAATGAAGCCTTTCATTAATCCTGGTAAATCAGGCCATGCATGTCCTGATACAAGATTTCCTTCTGTATGCAGATGTTCTTCAACATATGTTGCACCTGCTGCCTGTACTTCTGGTTTACAAGCGATATAAGCTGTTAGCTCACGTCCCTTAATAACATCTGGAATCACCGCAAAAATTTGTGCCGCGTGACAGACAGCCGCAACTGGTTTGTCTGCTTCAAAGAAATGACGGACAATCTTCGCTACATGGTCATTCAAACGTAAATATTCAGGCGCTCTCCCGCCAGGAATGATTAAACCATCAAATTCATCTGGATTTACATCTTCGAAAGCTGCATTTGCCTCTAAACCATAGCCTGTTTTTTCAACATATGTGTCCATGCCATCAATGAAATCATGAATCACTGTTTGAATCTTTTTCACGCTTGGCGCTGCAATCGTCACGTCATATCCTTGTTCTAAACAACGATAATATGGATAGTACACTTCTAAAGCCTCTACTGCGTCTCCTGCAATGATTAACACTTTTTTCGACATCTAAATCCACTCCTTTGATTAGTCGTACACTTTTCATATTCGAGCTATAAAAGGAAAATCCTTTATTTTATTGATTATTTTACAAATGAATTTCATAATTAAGATTATAAACAGATTGGAGATTCTATTAATGGTTGAACTAAAAAGATTTAACATTGACTTTACACCCAATAAAGAAACGCCTTATTTTCAAACGAATCATCATAAAAGAATAAGATTCATTTTAGATCAACTCACATTAAAAAACTTGAAATCTATTTTAGAAAAAATATTCAAAACTAAATCTATACAAACAATTTTTATTTCTGGTTATATTTTTCAAAATAAAAATATATATGTTAAAACAGGAATTGGAAAAGTCATTCAATTAAAAAATTGGCAAGAAATCACCGAAAATCTATACCATACTCCAGGCGTTCGAGTTATTTTAACGAAACTAAAAAAACTAAATTGTACAGATGTATATCATTACTGTTCCTCTATTAAAAAAGGAAATCCTGAATCATATATAGTATTCTATTCTGATGATTTTTTGTTGTATGTAAACGCTGATGTAATCGATATCATTTCAAATAATACAGAAAATATACAAATGTTAAAAAAAGCATTTAAGCCACTATACGATACATATTACGAACATAACTAAATGACGTTCAAAGCATAGGTTTACAATACACTTCTAATCAAGTTAACTCTATCTCTAGATCTATATAAAAAAGAATCGTTTACACGATTCTTCTCTTCAACTACTACTTACTTGTAACTTTCGCTAAGTACGCACGTACAGTCTCTTCCGTTTGTAATACAGATTCTTCTCGTTCTGCATCACTTTGGATTTTCGCTTGCGTACGCTCTAACACTTTATCAATGTTTGACTGCGGCACGACGATGACACCATCTGCATCACCAAAAATATAATCACCTGGCTCTACTGCGACTTCTCCAATTGCGACAGGTACTTGTACACGTCCGCCACCATTTTTTACACCTGCGACAGCTGTCGTTCCCTTACAAAACACAGGGAAGTCTAATGCGCGCGCTGCTTCGATATCACGAATGACACCATCAATAACCAGTCCCGCAATGCCTACTGCTTTCATCATACTCATCACGAAATCACCTGCAATCGCACGATTCAAATCGCCTCTCGCATCGACAACGAGTACATCGCCGCGCTCTGCCTGTGCAATCGCTTCTAATACTGCCCCGTTTTCTCCAACAGGTAATTGAACCGTTAATGCACGACCGAATAACGTGAAATCTTCACGAATTGGGCGAATGCCACCCGCAACGAACCCTTCACCATGTTGTCCGTCGCTAATCGCTGTCGTTGGATAGTATGTTTTTTGTGTTTGTGTTGTCATGTTAATTTGCTCCTTTTGAAGCTGACCCTATTGTTAGTATATACCAAATAAACCTACTTACACCACACAATTATTGAACTTGATAGCGAATAAATTGAGTTGAATCTGTTAATTTCTTTTTATAACCTTGGTCATTACCTGGCTTTGTAGTGAAGTAAATGCGATATTTACCCATCTTATAACTAATCGTATGTTCGTATGTACGTCCCGAATATGTAAAATCAGTTGTTTTACCAAATACTTTTTTAATTTGTTTATACGTTAACGGTTTATTCGTTAAATCACTACCAACAGAATATGTTTTTTTCTTTTGATCGATAATCCATTGTGTTGAGTTTTTCTTTGGCTTTCCTTGGAACTCAAAGCGAACACCATTTGAAAACTTATACTGTTTCACTTCGTAATAATAAGATGCTTCTTCTTTTTTCTTTTTGCCTAATTTTTTTACAATCGCCGCATATGTACTATGTGCTTTTAAACCTTTTGAACGCGGTGTTTCACCCTTTTTTGCATACTTTTTAATTTGTTGAAGCTCTTTTGTTGCTTTCGTATTACTCACTGCTATTCCTTGTGGTGTAAACAAAACAAACGTCATACACATAATCATGGCATACATAATTATTTTTTTCATAAAAATCCTCCTTTTTATTTTACTTATATAGTATATATAAAATGGTTTATTATGTAAATATTTGTTTTATTTTAACTTATTTAAACGTAAAAAGAAGCCGATTCACGAATCGACTCCCTTTTACTATTATGAGTGTGTTGCCATGTCTGAAGCTTTTGCTTTTTCACGACGGCGACCGATAATGTTGAATGGTTTGCCTAATGGTAAGAATTCAAAACCAAAGTGACGGTTTAAAACATTCACACCTGCACCGTAAATACTTAATATCCCAATTAATAATTCAGAAATCGCTGCCATGTTGTGCATTGAAGTTTCTAAAATACCTAGTGAACTTAAACCGAGACCTAAGAATAAGAAATTGATTAAGAAGAAAATTAAGAATAACACTTTGTTTGTTTCTAATGCACCAATTGTCATGAAAATTGTAAATGCTAAATAGCCTAAATATACAACACCGAGTTGGTGTACATCTAATTGAGAAGCAAGTGTTTCGCCTAACACGCCTGCTTGAATTAACCAGCCACCGCCTACAGCTAACCAGAAGAAGCCATATGCACCAAATGCTGTTGCGCCAAATGTATTTCCTAATTTTGCATCAATCATTGAAGCATATAATTGTGCAAAACCCCCTAAAAAGATTGCCCATGGGAGAACAAAGCCTAATCCCTCTGTCCATTCCAGCTTCTGCGTTGACGCCACCAATGTGACAATCGCTAAACCAAATAGACCGATACCAGATGGATCTGCTGCTGTTACTCGAATATCTTGAACCTGTTTCATGTTTATTCCCCCTACTTTATGTACGTTATTTTCTGTTACAAGTAAAATATAACCGTTTACATCAAAAAAGAACCAATATTTTCATAAATAAGTAAAAGAATTGATTTAATAAGCAAAAAAGATGCTTAAAACAGAAAATAATAATTTAAAAGAGAAAATTCATGTTTTATTGTATTGATACAATCACTTTTGTTATAGTACAAGAAAGAAATTGTATATTTTTTAGGCTATTTTTTTGATATTTCCAGACACATACATGCTTTTCTATCGGCTTGCAATACAATCGTAGTTCTTTTGACCACATAAAAAAAACACCCTTGTGTCTTCACAAGAAGGTGTTTTCGTTCGTCAAGCTACATCATACTATTTTGTAAATTCTTATAATTCTTTTGAGAAGTATAATAAATCAATCGCTTGAATTCCATTTTCAAAAATCGGTTCTTTATAATTTGAAAAGAAATCATGCTGAATTGAATCTAGGCGATAACCTGCCTTTTGATAAAAAGCGATATTGCTAATAGATGAATTTGCTGTCCCAACTTTCATGATCTGAGCTCCATCGTCGTATAAAATCTTTTCAACGAAGCGTAAAGCTTTTTTTCCAATCCCCTGACCTTGACGCTCTGGAGTTATGGCAATATTCTTCACTTCGGAATAACCGTCGCATTCAATTGTTTGAATAACCCCGACTCTCTCCATCTTTTCTGTGATTTCGAATAGTCTACCTTCATTCATATATTCTCTAACGACTGTTTCATCCTCATCTGCAAGGATTAATAAATTCAAAAACTTTTCTCTCGCTCCTACAGGTACTTCGAATAGTTGCATATTATCTCACTCCTATCATAAATAGCCTTTAAATACTTAAGTTTTTTCTTCCATCCCCTAAATATTTAAATTCTTAACTATATTGTAGTCTTTTTAGACACATCTGCATACAATCAGTTTTGCATAAATTAGTTCGCTAAGGTAATAATTCTAGAAAAAAATTGAAATTTTATCCATAAATAAAAGATTTTTTCATTCTATATAAAAAAAGAAGCTGCGTACACAGCTCCTTCAGAATGATATTTATTTTATTCAAAAAACTCTGTGTAGTGTGCATTCTCTAAACTTTCATCGCCTTTTGGGAAATAAAATGATATAGGGAAGCTTTCTTTTTTACCTGCAACTTGTGCTGTAATTGTTAAACTTTTAGCATATGCTAAAGAAATAGGTTTTAATACTTTTTGAATTCCAATAAATTCATCGTCTAAAACTTTACGAACTACTACATAATCATTTTTATACTTTTCTGATTGTAAGTCTTTTTTGGTTACGTCGATTTCATAAACAACTTGATTCCCTTGTTTAATTCGATATTTTGCAGGTTGATTTCCTGTCATAGAATAAAAACTTATTTCCGATTCCATACCATACTTCTTATCATTAGTTAAGAAAATAGTAGCTAATACTGAACTTCCTTCTTTAATTTGTGAATGTTCTTGATAAGGTGTACTTTGACTTGCTTTTTCTTTAGGAATCGCATATCGAATACGGTAAGATTCTACACCATTTGGTTCTGTTCGAGATAAGATGATTTGATTTGCTTTTTCACCATAACTTGATTCAAAATAATTTGTAATATCTTCATTTTGCTTCATTTTTACTACATATGATGAACTAGATGGTGATACTACACGCATTAATTGTCCTTTTGTATTGTAAATACTTAATTTAGTACCTTTTTTAAGACCTTTGATTGTCATGCTATCTACACCATCGTTTGAATTAATATTGTTAATTACAACATTTTTAGGTGAAATGCTTGGTGTACGTTTGTAGTCTTTCATTTTCTTATATGCTTTATTTTTAGCAATCTTAGGGTTTTTAACATTAATAGTCATAATTGTTTTTAACTGATTAGAATTAGGCTTAATATAACCTAATTTACGATATTTAGCTAAAAGTTTTTTATCAAAAATATCAGTAGTGTAAATACGTTTTTGCCCTTGTGTATAAATCGAAATACGATTTTGTCCATCATACATTTCTACCATACCGTTAGCTTTAGAATATCCAACAGTAATATACTCTTGCTTTTGTACATAAGTACATACATCTGTACCTGTACCTGTAGTTGAAGTACCTTTAAACTTTTTAGATTTTTTATAACTGTTCTTAAAATCACTTTTACCTTTATTTCCTTTTAAGTCCACTGTAACAACACATTCTGCACCTGTAGCATTATATTCTTTGTTAAAAGCACTTACATTAGAGCGTTTATCTTTCGTATTCCAATAATATTCCATACGAGATGGTACATAATCAGATGTTTTTGCTTGAACTTCTGCTTCTTTAAATACAGATGTATCTGTGAAACTTGCATATGTTGCGAATAACATCGTCAAAGCAATTAAATATTGAATTCCTTTTTTCATACACATACCCCTTTCGACTTTATAAATTATAACAAAAAAAGAATTTTATCACCATCTTTTCAGGAATATTAGACTATGCATTTTTACTTATTTACATACAAAAAGAAGCTGCGTACACAGCTCCTTCATTATTTTTTCTTTTTCTTCTTTTGATGTGCCGCGTCCCATTCACGTAGATCACGTGCGTAGATGGCTTCATTTGTTAGGCGTTGTAAACCTTTTGTGCCTTCAATCGCCTTTTGCATATATTCTTCATAACGTTCTTTATTACCTTGAAGGTTTGCGACATATGCTTCGATATAATCTTCCATCCAGATGAAGTCTAAATCGTGACTACGCGCCATACCATATTTACCAGCTTCTGCTTCGTAAATTGCGATATTTAAACGTTTACGTGGACTCGATTTCATCTTTTTAATGATTTCGTACGCATTTACTAAATCCTTTTGGCGAATATAACCTAAAAATTCATAGTCATAAACGGTTTCAGGATTTTTCACTTTCTTTTTCACTAACTCAATCGCTTCTAGTTCGTCTTCTAATGTACCGTCTTTAACCGCAAAGACATATGCAAACATTGGCGAACGCTTTTGAAACTTAATCGCAAATAATGTTAACTTTGTGTTCTTCGTTGATGTCATCGCATACATGTAGCCGATTACTAACACGATTGCGGCAATGGTGAAGAACCAAAGTGCTGCCGTTTGTGGTACACCTAGTGCAATTGCACCCATACCAAGTGCTAGTACAACGACATAAATAATGATGAAATTTAAAATTCTCATGTGCATTTCCCTACCTATTCATCTCTATACAAATATTCATACTATTCTATAGTACCAACCAAGATTTGTTTGGGCAATTCATAAATGGAGAATGGTGTCTAAAAATCTATGCATTGTCAAGAATTCTACACACTCTGCCTACTTGACCGTCTTCTAAGCGCACTTTAATACCATGCGGATGTGATGGGCTATTCGTCAAAATATCTTTGACAACACCCACTGTTTCTTTTCCTGTGCGCTGATCTTGTTTTAAGACAATCGCCACTGCCAATCCTTTATGAATCGTACTTCTCTTACGTCCGTCCATTCTAATCTCTCCTCAATAAATGAAATATTCAAACAATTGCGTCGGTTTTCTCAATTGATTACGTTATCATTATATCATGCAAATAACAAAGGAGGAGTAAGAGATGTCACTCGAACGAGCACAACAATACTTTGAACAATTTGATTTAGTAGAGCAGATTCAAAAATTTGATGCAAGTACGGCAACTGTACAGGAAGCAGCGCAAGCACTTGGTTGTGAGCCTGAGCGTATTGCGAAAACTTTATCATTTAACGGGGTAGAACAGCCGATTCTAATTGTAGCGGCTGGTGATACGAAAATTGATAATGCTAAATTTAAAGCAACTTTTCAGTTAAAGCCACGCATGCTAAAACCAGAAGAAGTAGAAAAAACGATTGGTCATGCGATTGGTGGGGTTTGTCCATTCGGTATTAATGAAGGAGTACGCGTCTATTTAGATGAGTCACTTAAACGATTCACGACGGTATTCCCAGCTTGTGGTAGTAGTAATTCCGCCATCGAATTAACGATTCCAGAATTAGAACGCTATGCACAAAGTATTGAATGGATGGACGTATGTAAAAATTGGCGTACATAGGATATGTCTAAATGAAGATTTTTAAATGATTGACAATGCTTTAAAATGTTAAAGTAACAGCATATGAAATTCTCATATTGCATGCACAAGCATAGTATTTTAAAAAGTAAAAAAGAGGAATTTCATCATGTATTTGACGAAATTCCTCTTTTTTTATTGTAGTACTTCATTATAAAGCGGTGCGATTTGTTCAATGAAGCGTTTTGCATCTTCTTTTGTTGCGACAGTTAGAAGATATGTGCGACCAACAGGCACTAATTCATATGTGATGCCTGCTTGTTGTAACTTTTCTTCTAACGCTTCTAATGTAATCACTTCATAATGCGTTAAAATACTAATTTCGAGTAAGTCAAATGGTTGACCGTCTGGTGTGGTCGCATAAATTTTTTCGACGTGACCTGTTTGACGATTCGTCAGCATTTGATTCACTTTGAATTTTTGTTCCATTGTCATCAACCTTTTTATTTATAGAGTCATTAGTATGATGCCATAGGAAATGTATTCTGTAAACAAGTGGCTATTTCTTTTGTACGGTAATCGTCCAAGCCGCATCGCCCACTTGTTCAAAATTCGTTACAGTATGCCCTTCTTCTGCTGCCCAGCGTGGAATCGAATCCGTTCCCTGTGTACAATCGAAGCGAATTTCTAACTCCTCACCAGATGTTAATGTTTCAAGTGCTGCCTTCGCTTCTACTAATGGAAATGGACAAACTTGCCCTGCTGTTTCTAATACTTTTACCATGTAAAATTCCTCCTAATTTGTTTGTGCAACAGTTGGTTGTTGCGCTGTTTTTTTAATTGTTGGACGAACGAATACGAAATAAGTCGCTGTCCAAACTCCTAGAATAATGAAACCAAGTGAAATCCAACCTTGCCATGAGAACATCGCTGTTTGTACAAGACCGTTTCCAATTGTACAACCGCCTGCTAAGCTTGCACCGAACCCCATTAATACACCGCCACATAGGCTAGAAACAATGGTTTTAGGATCGGGTACGCGTAAACGGAACTCGCCACTTCCTTTTGCGGCGATATATGAACCAATCAATAAACCAAGTACTAAGAAAACACCCCAGTTAATATACTGTACATCACCTGTTACAGCATATTGTACGATATTGGCAGATGGTGTTGTAATACCTAAACCCGACATGCGACCACTTGCTTCACTGAATACCCATGCTAAAATCGCAATCACACCGATTAAGGAAGCTGTCACATAAGTTGACCAGCGCTTCTCAAATAAAAGATGCGCGATACCTGTTTTTTTCGGCTTTAGTTGTGGAATAAAAATCTTCGGTTTGCGTGCTTCTTTTACAAGAATGAGTGCCACAACACCGATGAAAAAGATAATAAGTACCCACACATTGACACCGAATGTACGTGCAATCGAATTATCACGTACTTGCATACTTTGAAGAGCGTCATGAATTGGTTTGAATGCTCCTGTCTTCATCATGGCACTCGTTAACATATAAAAAATTAGTGCAATCCAACTACCGACTAATCCTTCCGCTGCGCGATACCATGTACCTGTTGCACAACCTCCTGCTAGAATAATGCCAATTCCAAAAATAAATGAGCCAAGTGCTACAGCTACGAATGAATACGTTCCTGCTTCATATACTAATAAATCAAAGTGAATAAGTGCATAGACACCGACTGCTTGAATCGCAATCGCAAGTAATAAAGCATTAAACATACGTGTGTTTTTCGTTAAATATAAATCTCGAAAACCACCTGTTAAACAAAAGCGCCCTCTTTGTAAGACGAAACCAAGTAGTGCGCCACATAGTAACCCTGTTCCTACCATTTGAATCATTTTCTCACTCCTTCTTTAACCTAGTATTCCTGTAGGATTAATATAATCTATTTTTCTGAATATTTCAACCTTTATTTTTAAATAAAGTAAAAAAATCCCGAAATCAAATTGATTTCGAGATTTTTTCTTATGGTAATACTTTTAAAGCGAAGGCATACTGTGCATCGCCAATTGATACATCTTTCTTTTCATCACGCCAAGAAGCCGTATAACCATAGTAATATGTTCCTGGTTGTGTCGGCGCTGTAAACGTCCCATCTTCTGTTAACGGTAAATCTTTTCCTTGTTCAATGGAATTAAGTTCTGTTAAAAAAGAAGTTGTAGGAAGATTCGTCGTACTCTGCTTCAATTGAAGCTTTTCGCCCGCCTTCACTTGTAATGTCACTTTGTCTTTCATTAATTCAACAGGCCCTGCATGATCCTCACACTTACCGTTCCAACAAAACGTCCCAAGAATCGTATCATAACTTTTACCGTCTGCTTCTATTTTAACAGTCGGCGGATCATTCGCAATTTTCCCTTGTATATTACATCCTGCAAGCAGTAATACAGCAAAAAATAATATGATATATTTCTTCAAATTCTTACTCCTTTACATGTTTTCGGTTGCTTTCGTCTTCTTATATAAATAAAGTGAACCAACGAGTGCTGGTAATGTGAAAACAAACATAGCAGCGAATGCAAAATTCGGTTGGGTATTATAGAAATAACCGCTAATAACCGTTAGAATCGCTGTTCCCCAACTTAATGCAAAAGCGGAATAGATTCCTTGTGCTTTTGTAATCTGTGTATATTCCAGTTCTTTTGCTAAATACATTATAAAGGCAAAATGTGAGACTGCAAACGATAAAGCGTGTAAACTTTGTGACGCAGTAAATATCCATGCATTTGGTACAGCAAAGGCAAGTAACCAGCGCAGTGAGGCACCAATAGATGCTAAGACGAGTAATTTAGCAGGACTCCACTTTGAAAATACGCGGTCGGCAATCGCAAATAAGAAGATTTCAAATCCAACACCGACATTAATCACGATACCAATCAAATACTTGGGTACTTCTAAATGCTCTAAGTATAAATAGCCATAATTATAATAGGCTGCATGTGAACCTTGGATTAATGTAACTAAAATTAAAATAAAAACGAAATGGCGTGTTTTAAAAATCGTTTTAAAACTAACATTATTCACTTTTTTATTTGGCTTTTCTTTTAATGCTTCTGGTACACGTTGTAGATTGACTGCCACGAGTAGTAGTGTATAGGCTATCATAAGCCATAACATCGATTGATCGCCGTAAAGAGCAGACACAAGGCTCACGATAATAACCGATACAATAAAACCGAGTGAACCATATGAACGACTACGTCCATAATGAATATTATATTTTTGCACTAAAATACCTGCGGTACTATCCAAACCTGGCATAATCGCTGGTAAGAAGAAGCTTAGTAAACACGTTAAAATAAATAATAGCGTTGTATCACTTGTAAAAATAAATAATACGCTCGTTAAAAATGAGCCGTAAATAAAAATTGTCAGTACTGTACTTTGACTAAAGCGGTTTGCCATCGCCGGAAAGATGAACATCGTCGAAATCCCGCGCAATATTAACCCTGCACTCATCATCATACTTGCTAATTCAATCGCTACATCTTTTTCATGTACGAGATACCCTGTCCAATACGGTAGAAAAATCCCCCATGATAAGAAGAAGATAAAATAATGTTGTGCCATCCACTTTTGTTCTCTCATGTTTTCACTCCATTTCTTATTGCAGTTTAGCACGTATTTCTCTACAATAATGTGAGATATCTCATATTTAAGGTGGTAAATGATGCAAAATTTACAAACAGACGACATAAAACAGGTATTACAGATACATCCTATCCATACACTATTTTCTTTTCCAATCGAACCTTTTTTATCTGTTCAAACATTTCAGCGTGGTGACATGATTATTCATGAAGGCGATACCCCTGATTATCTTTATTATGTATTAGAAGGGCGCGCAAAAATTTTCACAACGCAGCCGAATGGTAAAGTCGCATTACTCAACTTTATTACAACAGGTGCTTTTATCGGTGAACTCGAATTGTTACAAGATGCCACTTATTCAAAAGGAGTACAAGCATTAACGGATTTACAGTGTTTTGCGATTTCCATTCAACAAGTGAAATCTCTCTTACTACAAGATGCACATTTCTTGCGCCTTCTTTGCGCCTATTTAAGTCGAAAAGCTACGATGCACTCATCTCGCTTTGCACAGGGGCTCTCCTTCCCACTTGAAAATCGACTTGCGGAATTTATTTTAATCTCTTCTCATGAAGGTATTTACAAAGAAAAGCACACCGAAGTATGTGAATATCTCGGTGTCTCTTATCGCCATTTACTCCATGTTTTTGCACATTTCATTAAACAGAAAAAGTTATCGAAACAAGGTCGCACTTATATCATTGAAGATGTGACTGCATTACAAAAGATGGCGACTGTCACGCACCATCTTGATGTGAGTTTACTTGACTTAGTCGAGTAAACCACCGCTATAGTGAAGTTCATAAATAATATGTGTGCCAAAACGGATATATTCACGTCCGGAAAATCGATCAATACCACCGTAAAATTCATTCAAATAAAGTAGATGTTCCTCTTGGTAGAAGCTCGGACCACGTAATATATTGGTCCTTTCCTCTTCTACAAGGGCACGGCGTAAAAAAGATAATAGTCGCTTCTCACCTATATCATCATTTAAAATGCCACCCGAATAAACCATTGTCCAAATAGGTTCATCTTTTTTATAAATGACCTCATGCCCAGAATAGTAGCGATGGCCAATTTCTTGATTTTCAAAGTGATAGAAACCATCTTTGAATGTTGTATGGCGTAATCCACCTTGTACATAGTGATCTGCATTCTCTGCATAAATCGATTTTTTCACTTTCCAAATAAATGCTTTTAAATCTCCCACCTCTTCACCTACTTTACACTTTTTCTTCTTATTCCCTTTTCACTGTTTCATAATCGAATTCCTTCTATTTGAACTAAAAAAACACCTTGGAAATGATTCCAAAGTGTTTTTTCGTTTATGTGAATTTTGCAAAAGCGACTGTTTCGCCTTGATCACAAGATGTAAAACCGTGCTTTTCATAGAAGTGACGAACGTCTGGTGCTTCTTCCGTTAACAATACTTTTTGTCGTACAGAAGCAAATGTGTGTAATACATCCTCTAATAAGTGCGAGGCAATTCCTTGATTTTGTTCAGCTTCCTTTACCAAAATATCTTGGACATAGATGATTGTTAAACCATCACCGACAACACGAACTAAACCAACCAATTCTTCCCCTTTATAAGCGCCTACAACATAAAGGGATTGTTCAATGGCTTGTTGTAGTTGTGGTAAATCTTGCGTATAAGCAAACCAACCGACATCGTTATATAGTTCTGCTAATTGTTCTTTTGAAAATTGTTTTTGTTTTGAAAAAGTTACTTTCATATTTTATTCTCCTCCTAAATGTAATTTAGTGTGAAGAATGCTTACGTAATTTATCCACTGTCTTATACCTCCTTTTATAAGAAAAAACCACCTAATATAAGACTCAAAACGATTAAAAAAATAACATTTATTTTTACGATATCAATCAAAATATAACAAATTGCGACTAATATGATGGATAACCAAATACCCGAGGAATCCATCGATGTTTTTAAGAAACTATATGCGAGTTGCCCCATCAAAATAGCGATTGCTGGTAAGACATATGTGGAAAGTCGCTGTACACGTTGTGACTTTTTAAATTTATTTAGTAGCCCTAAAAGAGCTATCATTAAAATTAATGATGGCATAATTGTTGCAAAAAGGCAAATAATGGCTCCAATAATACCTGCCTGCTCATATCCAATGTACCCTCCCATCTTTGTTGCAATCGGTCCTGGTAGAGCATTCGCCAGACCAACTGTATTACTAAACTCCTCTGTCGTCATCCAATGATGTTGCTGCACCACTTCTTCTTCCATTAATGGAATCGTTGCAGGACCTCCTCCATAACCAATCAAATTCGTATAGAGGAATACAACGAATAATTGCCAATAAATCATGTACTTTTGCCTCCCTTACGAACTGGAAGAACAAACGCTAATACAAGGAATGATACAATAACAATCCCTGGATGTAGATTGAGAATAACCATTAAAATGATACTAATCGCTAATAAAACTAAACCCGTTAGAATTCCTAGCTTATAGTAAGATTTTTTCAAAAAATCAACCATCAAGCTAAACATCATCGCAGATACGACAAGTATAACACCTTTTGTCATACCTTGAACAAATGGTACTTCTTGAAACTTTTGTAAACTACCTAATAACAGAATAACAGCTACTACAGTCGGTATAACCGCTGCTACAAGTGCATTGAGCATGCCTGTAATACCTGCTACACGGTAACCGACATACCCTGCCATTTTTGTTGCAATTGGACCTGGTAACGTATTCGCAATCGCTAATGTGTTCGCAAACTCATCTGAATCCATCAATTTAAAATTTTTCACTACTTCTCTTTCAATTAAAGGTATAACCGAAGGGCCTCCACCAAAACCTAGTACACCTGAACGAAAAAAAGAAATGAAAATGGCTTTTTGTTGTCGCAAAAAAACACCTCCATGTACTTCTTTCCATTATACCTTTTTTTTGAAATACACATACTTCTTTTTGAAAATAAAGAAAATTCCTTTTAGTTGTTTATAATAAAAATGAAGTTCTTCTTACTGAATGTTTTAAAAAATAACTTGATTTTTATACAAATTTAATCATTTATTCATAGATTTCTCTACATTTTATTTATAGTTAAATGGATATCCACGCATCCATTTGGATTAAACGACTGAATTCTGCTAAACAGACATGGTAAATTACACGACGTTCGAGGTGATATGATGCTGTTCATTCGTGTCCATTTGGAAAGTAAAGAATATCTTTCATTGCATCTATTTTCGTCGAATAGGTTATAACAATCGTCTTTATTTCTTCTACTGTTTCTGTTTTATACATTTTAAGCATTCTTTCTTTTGGGACAATTTCTCGCTCTATAATCTGTTGTAAATTACTGATATGAGCGGGGATTTCAATACGTTCAATAACAGATTGTTGATGACAATATTCCCTTTATTCTCTACGTCGACGGATACTTCATAATCTTTCAGTTCTGTAACTTCTTTTACTGTATATTTAATCGGCTTTCCATCTGCATTTTGATTGAAGGTAAAATTTATTTTTTTGAGATATAAAACATTTATCTAGTGATTTCTTAAAATATACATGATTAAGCTTAAACAACAAGAAAAGAGTATATTCGGAATTTAGCTTAATTTTCCAAATATACTCTTCTTTTAGTCATTCATTGGACAGTGCATCGCTTCTTTGGCTTCTGTCCAATGAACGGAATAGCCTTTTCCCTTTGCACAAAATACTGAATTTGAACTGTACTCAGGGTCAGCATCTTTTTGATACGCCATTTGCTCTATTACTTCCTCTGCATTATGACACACATCATAGCCATCGACACGGAGTTGCAGATTACCTCGACCATTCGTTGAAGCAGCAAACTGAATTGGATAGTTACGCATCGTTGCAACTGGTGCACGACCTGTCATATATACCTGTTCACCCATAAATTGTGGTTCATCTAGTTGTGCATGACGATTCGTTACATCTGTGACAATGCGTCCAAATAGTTCATGATGCACCTTCAATGAAAATGAATAATACGGTTCAAGTAATTGATTTTCAGCTTGTTCTAATCCTTGACGCAAGGCACGTAATGTCGCTTCTCTAAAATCACCACCTTCTGTATGCTTCGGATGCGAACGTCCTGTTAAAATCGTTACACGTAAATCAGTGATTTCAGAACCTGTTAAAATACCACGATGCTTTTTTTCAATGAGTGATTGCTGAATCATATTTTGCAGTCCGATTGCTAAGTCATTCGGGTGGCACTTACTCGTTACTTCAATTCCAGCTCCACGTTCATTTGGTTCGATTTGTAAATGCACTTCTGCATAATGCTTTAACGGTTCAAAATGGCCGTATCCTCGTACCGTCTGTTGAATCGTCTCTTTATAGATAATTGTCGGTTCTGTAAATGCAATTTGCTCGCTAAAACGTTCTTCAAAAATTTGCTGTAGCACTTCTAATTGAATCTCCCCCATAATATGAAGTGTTATTTTCTGTATTTCTTCTTGCCACGTCACACTAAGTGCTGGATCTTCTGCTTCTAACAGACGACAATATGCTAGTAACTCTTTCGGATGTAAGGCGCCTTCATAAACAATTTGTGTGCGCATGGTTGGACGCAAATCTATTTCATAAGAAGGCGTAAATTCACCTACTCCCATACCAACTGTTGCTTCTTTCAAACCAATTACCGCTACCGTATCACCTGCTTCCGCTCGTTGTAATTCCTCAAATTTTTTACCGTGATATTTTCGAATTTGTGTGATTTTAAACAAAGTCCCACCACAGCGCACATCATCTCTTACTTTCAACGAACCTTGATGAATTTTTATAAAGGCCATACGTTGATTTTGTTCAATATGACGAATTTTATAAATCATTCCTTGTAACTCTCCCGATTTATGCTGTGGCTGGAGCAATGTATCTAGCACTTCTAATGCAAAATCGATGCCTTCATCTTTTAATGCTGAGCCATATAAAATCGGTGAAAACTCTTGTACCATGAAAGCTTTCGAAAGCCTTTTTTGCCATTCGCTTTCGGATAAACTTCCTTCTAAATAGTCTTCTAAATATTGCTCATCTCGTCCCGCAAATTCTTCTATTCCTGTTGCCCAGTCATGAAATGGTAGTGCATATTCCATTAATTGTTGTTGAATTTCTTCTGTCACTTTTGCTGCATTGGCACTAATTAAATCCATTTTATTAGCGAAAAACAGTGTAGGAATACGGTATTTTCTCAGTAAACGATAAACTGTTTCTGTATGTCCCTGTACACCGTCTGTTCCATTTAATAGAAGAATTGCCCCATCCAGTGCCATAATCGAACGCTCCATCTCTGCCGCGAAGTCGACATGTCCTGGTGTATCAATCACCGTATAATCATTTTCTCGATATGTAAATGTTGCCTGTTCCGCAAAAACGGTAATGCCACGCTGTTGTTCAATCTCATGCAAATCTAAATGTGCATTTTGATGATCGACACGCCCAATGGTGCGAATACTTTTCGTATGAAAAAGTAATTGCTCTGAAAAGGTAGTCTTCCCTGCATCTACATGTGCTAAAATGCCAATTGTTTTCTTCATTGTCTTTCCTCATTTCTTATCAAAGCGTCTCTATTATGAATTATATCATGTCCAATAATAAAACCATCTTCTTTCGAATATACACGAAAAAAGATGGTTTGCTGTTTATTCCCATTCATACGGTGTTTCTTGGTACACATAGTAATTCAACCAATTGGAGAACAATAGATGCGTGTGTGAACGCCAACGATTCAACGGTTTTTTCGTTGGGTCGTCGTTCGGGAAATAGTGTTTTGGTACTTGCGGTTCGATACCCTTTGCAACATCACGGTCATATTCTTGCTTTAATGTATCTGCATCATATTCTAAATGACCTGTAATCATAATTTGTTTTTCATCACGCGATACGATAATAAATGCCCCTGCTTCGTCTGATTCAGACACGAGTTCTAAATCAGGATGGTTTAAAATAGCTTCTGTTGAAACAGATGTATTACGTGAATGTGGTGCTGTATATACATCATTAAATCCACGAATTAACTTAACTGTACTATCATGTACGATGTGATCGAATACACCTGAGCATTTTGATGGTAATGTATATTTTCCAATACCATAATGATAGTAAAGTGCCGCTTGTGCACCCCAACAAATATTCAGAACAGACGTGACATTTGTTTTCGTCCATTCCATAATCTCGACCATCTCGTCCCAAAAATCAACTTCATGGAATTCAAATAATTCAATTGGCGCTCCTGTAATAATCATACCGTCAAATTTGCGGTGTTTAATATGTTCAAATGTCGTATAAAATGACTCTAAATGATTTTTACTAACATTTTTCGATTCATGTGTCGCCGTATTTAAAAACGTAACATTTACTTGAAGTGGTGTATTTCCTAAAAGACGCAGTAATTGTAATTCGGTCTTTTCTTTTTCAGGCATTAAGTTAAAAATTAAAATATTTAACGGACGAATATTCTGACTTGTCGAACGTACTTCATCCATAATGAAAATCTTTTCCTCTTTTAAAATTTCAGTTGCTGGTAGTCCACTCGGTATATTGATTGGCATGATGAAACTCCCCCTTTAAATATAAAAAACCTCACTCTTTGATAAGAATGAGGCTACACATATGTATCCGACTCTTATCTATCAGAAGCATAATGGAGCTTCTGTAGGAATTAGCACCTTTCTGTTTTAAACAGAGGTTGCTGAAGCGTCATCGGGCCATTCCCTCGGCTTCTCTTGATAAGACAATATTGAATTATTAACTATCATAGCAGAACTATCCTTTAATAGCAAACATTTCTGATAATTCAATAAAATCTCTCGTTAAAAAATGTAAATAGTGTTTTTCGTCAAATGCAATATGGTAAAATAAAGAAGAAACACGCGAATTGAAGGAGTGACACAACATGATGACGATGCATCGTTCAACATTAATGAATCAATTTCCGAAAGCCATTTTCGGTACTTTAAAAGCTGCTGCAAAAAAGAAAGCTGCAACAGGCACAAAAATTATTGATTTAAGTTTGGGAAGTCCTGACTTACCACCTGCTCAAATTGTGCGAGAAGAATTAGCAAAACAAGCTGAAAAGTCTGATAGTTATGGCTATACGCTTGGTGGAACGGAGCGATTCCATGAAGCAGTTGCCAACTATTATCAACGTCGTAGTGGCGTGGAATTGGATCAACAAACAGAGATCATTCAAACGATGGGCTCTCAGGAAGGACTTGTGCATTTACCGCTCGCATTTTGTAATCCAGGAGATATCGTCTTAACAACGGACCCTGCTTATGTAGCTTATGCAGCAGGTATTCACCTCGCAAAATGTGAAGCATATGCAATGCCATTAACAGCTGAACATCAGTTTTTACCTGATTTTGATGTGATTCCAGAAGATATTTGTGCTCGCGCAAAAATGCTCATCTTAAATCTCCCAGGGAATCCCGTTCCAGCAATGCCTTCTGTCGCATTCTTTGAAAAGGCGATTGCTTTTGCGAAAAAACATAACTTAATCGTCATTCACGATGCAGCCTATTCAGAATTCTATTTTGAAGGTACAAAGCCGCTTAGCTTTTTGGAGGTACTAGGTGCAAAAGAAGTGGGTGTCGAGATTAATTCACTTTCTAAGAGTTTTAGCCTTGCAGGTGCTCGTATTGCATATATCGTTGGAAACGCTTCCATCATTGAAACATTAGGCGAACTCAAATCACACCTTGATTATGGTACATTCCGCCCAATTCAAGATGCGGCATGTGTTGCACTAGACAATGCGGAAGCAATTACAGATGAACTGCGCACCATTTTTTCAACACGTCATCGTGTACTATCAGAAGGTCTTGAAGCAATTGGCTGGGAACTCGCACCATCTGCTGGTGGTATGTTCGTTTATGCAAAGTATCCGCAACAACAAATGAATGACAAAGAATTTGTCCACCATGTCATTGAACAAACAGGCGTTGTATTCGTACCCGGTTCAATCTTCGGTGCATCGGGCAGAAACCATGTACGCATCGCACTCGTTCAAGATGAAAAACAGTTACAAGAAGCTGTTACAAGACTCGCAACTTTATAAATAGAAAAAGTCTGAACCCCTCATCAATAAGGATTCAGACTTTTTATTATTCAAGCGGTGTTTCAGGTTCTGGTTGTAACAGGTCAACAGGTGCTTTTTTACGTTGTGTAAAGTAATACATAAGCATGACTGTCGCTACAATGACTGCTGTAAAGAGAATTTGAGAGCGCATACTTGGAATAAAGAACATCGCTACAGCAAGTCCTCCTACCATAATCATCGTACCAATTGTTAAATACGGGAATAACCACATGCGTAATACAAGTTCATGTTCTGTTCCCTCTTTAATCGCACGACGACGCATCACAAGTTGAGAAGCTGCAATGATGAAATACATAATTAATGTAATCGCTGAACATGAATTGACTAAGAACATGAAGACTGCTTCTGGTGATACATAATTCATAATTACGGCAATATACGAAAATAATGTACTTGCTAAAATGGCATAAACAGGTGCGCCGCGCTTATTCAACTTTAAGAAAATTTTCGGTGCTTGTCCTTCTTCTGCTAAAGCAAAAGACATACGAGATGTTGCATACAGTGCTGAATTCAGACAAGATAATACAGCAGTTAAAACGACAAAGTTCATAATTTGCGCTGCTGCTGGAATACCGACATAGTCGAGTACTGCAACGTAAGGACTTGTTAAAATACTCGATGAATCCCATGGAAGCAATGTCACAACGACGGTAATCGAACCGACGAAGAAGACAAGAACACGCCAGATGATTGAATTCGTCGCTTTTTGAACTGCATTCACTGGTTCAGCAGATTCCCCTGCTGCAATCGCGACAATCTCTGTTCCCATGAATGAGAAGATGACAATGACAACCCCCATCATGACTGCGCCAAATCCATTCGGTAAGAACCCACCTTGACCTACTAAATTTGTAAAGCCAACTGATGAAAATCCTGGTACGATGCCGAAAATAATAAATGCACCGATTGCTAAAAATGCAATAATACTAACTACTTTAATTAATGAGAACCAATACTCGAATTCACCGTAGGCTTTTACAGATACTAAATTGGTAACCGTTAATGTTAAAGTTAAGATTAAACTTAATAACCAAAGCGGAATTCCATCATACCAATATTGAATGATGGCTGCTGCTGCAGTTGCTTCTAGCGCAATCGCAATTACCCAGAAGAACCAATAAAGCCAACCAACTAAAAATCCTGCCCATTTTCCAAGTGCCTGACTTGCATAAATCGCAAATGAGCCACTGGAAGGATTTTTAGCTGCCATCTCCCCTAACATGCGCATCACAAGGACAACAATGGTTCCTGCAATCACATACGATAAGATGGCGCCAGGTCCAGCTAAGTGAATAACTGAACCACTCCCCATAAAGAGTCCCGCGCCAATAACACCAGCGATGGCGATCATCGTCATATGCCTCTTTTTTAACCCCTTTTGTAACGACTGACCTTCATTCATCTACAACACCCCTTTATGCTTTGCTATTTATCCCAAATGGCTTTCACAACGGTATCGACAATCATTTGTAAATCTTCATCACTTGTATTGAGTGGTGGTGATAATGTTAGGACATTATTATATCCTGCAACAGTTGCACCGTTCTTCCCAATGATGATGCCTTGTTGTTTACACGCTGCAATGATGTCATTCACAACCTGAACGGCTACAGGTTGTTTTGTCTCTTTATTTTCTACTAACTCAATACCAATTAATAAACCTTTTCCACGTACACTGCCAACAAGTGCATGATTTTCAAGCTGTTCTTGAAGTGTTTGTAAGATTTCTGCTCCCTTAATAGATGATCGTTCAAATAGCTGTTCTTGCTCCATTAGCTCAATATTTTTAAGCGCTGCTGCACAACTCGCTGTTGCACCGCCAAATGTATTGACATGTCGTAAATAGTCATACATCTCACTCCCATTGAATGCTTCATAGATTTCTCGCTTCACAGCAGTTGCAGATAGTGGTAAGTAACCACTTGTAATCCCTTTTGCCATCGTTACAATGTCTGGTTTTACACCGTAGTGTTGATGTCCGAACGGCTTTCCTGTACGTCCAAAACCACAAATTACTTCATCAACAATGAGTAATGCATCGTGTTTTTCACATACTTCTTTTATACCGCGCATATATTGCTCATTCGGTATAATCACTCCGCCACCTGTAATAATTGGCTCCATAATCATAGCTGCAATCGTCTGACCCATCTCCCATGTCATGACATGGTCGACTGCTTGAACAGAAGGAAGTGCAGTCGGTTCAGATGCTTTTTCTGGTTGACGGTACTCATCAGGCGGTGCAACATGTAAAAAGCCCGGCGCAAGCGGTTCGTATTTGTATTTGCGTTCTGCTTGACCTGTTGCTGCTAAAGATCCCATCGAATTTCCATGGTATGCACGATAGCGCGACACAATTTTATATTTAGATGCTTTTCCTTGTTGCGCATAATATTGGCGTGCAATTTTGAAAGCGACTTCATTTGCTTCCGAACCACTATTTGAGAAGAATACTACATAGCCACCACCTAGTAATTCATTTACTTTCTCTGCGAGTTGAATCGCTGGTGGATGTGATTGCGATAATGGCGCATAAGCATTTTTCACCATTTGATTGTAAGCAGCTTTTGCGATTTCTTCACGCCCATAACCAACATTTACACACCATAACCCTGCCATCGCATCGATATATTCATGACCATCTGAGTCTTGAATACGTGCACCATGTGCTTTTTCTATAATCATTGTTGCTTGCGGATTATACGGTTTCATCCCATGCCAAAGATATTGTTCATCTACTGCTTTTGCGTTCATTTCTGTTTGTGTTTTAGACACATCAACCACTCCTTCTCATTCATGTTGTCTTTCTTACTTGTATTATCTGACATGAAAGGAAGAAATGTATGTTACATAATGTAAAATAATTAACAGAATATTTTTACATAAGTTAGCTTATTCATGAATTTTCGAAGATTTTTCTATAAACTCTTTTACGTATAGCATCATCTCAAACATCATACGATGATGTGGTTCACTCGAATCCATTCCGATTAATTCTTCTATTTTTTTCAAACGATGATATAATGTTTGACGCACAATATATAATTTTTGAGCTGTTTCCTGTTTGGAGCAATTCGTTGCTAAATAAGCGCGCAATGTTGGGAGTAACTCCGATGAATGTTTTTCATCATAGGCAATTAATGGTCCGAGATATTGCGTCATCACCTGCTCTACATCCATTGTTTGTTGTAAATTTAAAATCATATGCCCTAATAACACATCTTCATACAAACAATCTGTCGTCTGCAATACTTTTCGAATATGCATCGTTGTTCTGGCAGTTTCATATGCAGTCGGTACATCTTCCACTGATTCAACTGTTTTACCTGTCGCAATGCGTGTAACGGTGTCTGTTTTGAAAATCTTTTTAATCTTTAACACAGCCTCCCGTAACCGCGTCATCATTGAAGCTTCATCGCGCTGATTAAAAATAATCATATAATAATGCTCCTGATGATTCGTTGTACAGATTGTAAAGCCACGTTTTTCAAAAACATTGCGGGCATATAATGTAAAGTACACATCATCAAAGCCTTCTTGTCCTTCCAGCTGACCATTTGCTACATTCACATACAAAACGGTCATCTGCTTTATACGAATACGTTCATGTTCTTTTTCAAGATGCTGCAAAATTTCCGACTTCGATAATCGTCCTTCAAGCCAATCCTGTTTCCAAAGTTGCTGTGCTACCGTTTCTTTCTCAATTGAATATAGCTTCCTTAAAATAATTTGTGCGATAAATAGTGCAGTTCTCTCTAAAAACAAAGACTCACTTCCACTATGTAATCCATACCATTTCAATTGACCGTATTGCTGGGATAATAATAAAATCTCCTTTATTAAAGGCGCTTCTTTTTCAAGACGCGCTTTTTTCGCTGCATCACATTTTGGATAATAGACCGCTTTTTCATCTGTTAGTTGTAAAATACACTGTCCACCAATTGCCTCGACCAATACTTCAAGTAATGCTTCTGGTCGATTCGATGTGAGCGATGCCTTACTCAGTGTATGTGTATAGGCTTCCAGTCGCTCAATTAATTGGTACTGATGACTGATAATTTGGCGATGTACTTCTTGTGTAATATCACTAAAAGACACTTCTTTGTGAAAAACAACAATCGGAAATTGATGTTTTTTCGCTTTTTGTAGAATGGTTGTTGGAATTAACTGAACGTAACGACCATATTCAATGCATAGCCCTGCACAGTTTTTGGCGATGAGTTCATCTAAAAAACGTTCAAATGTATCGACATCTTTATGAATCCCCATTCCTGTTGTTAAAATGAGTTCATGTTCTTTCATGAGATGACCTACAGCTGAATTTTCAATAATATGTACCCACTTCACAAGTCGATTGATATTTCCCGTCATACATTCTGCCGATTGAAATTGCTCGTATTGTAAAATATCTGCTAATTGTAATTGTAAATTTTGCACATTTTCACCTCTTTTATGCTATCTATTATAATGTAGTTTTGTCGGAATTCTATAACTTTTTTGATTTATTTCTTAAAATTTAGATTTTTCAAATAAAAAAGTTTAGGCATTCATACACCTAAACTTTTTGTATAATCAACCTTGTTGATAAGCAATGCGTCCATCGACAACCGTCATGACTGCTTGCGCTTCTGAAATCGTTCCTTGAAATAAATCTCGGTCAAACACACTAAAATCAGCTACAAATCCTTCTTTAATCATTCCACGCTCATGTGACTTCCCAATAATTTCTGCGCCGCCACGTGTATACATTTGAATTGCTTCGAAACGACTGATGCATTGTTCTACACCATATACAACACCGTCTTTTTTACGTGTGACAGCCGCTTCAATTCCAAGTAGCGGGTCGATTCTCTCTATCGGTCCATCACTGCTTCCTGCACATGGGATTCTATGTTCAAGTAATGACTTCCATGCATAAGCATATGGTAGACGTGCTTCACCGAGTCGCTCGGCTACCCAAGGAAAATCTGATGTCACAAATGTCGGTTGAACGTCGACTGCAACAGGCAGTTTTGCGATGCGCTTTAATAAATCTTCATTCACTAAACACGCATGAATCAATCGATCGCACACACCTTCAGCCGCTGGGTAACTTTCCATCATCGTTACGACTTGCTCTGCTGCGGCGTCACCAATGACATGAACCGCAATGGGCGCGTCATATTTTCGTGCGAGCTGGAATAATTTCGCCATCTCCTCATCTGTTTGAATGAGTGTTCCCTTCCATCCCGATTGATCTGCATAATCTTCAACCAGTGCCGCTGTTGAACCGCCAAATGAACCGTCCGCAAAAATTTTCATTGCACCGCGTTCCATAAATGGTTCATCAAACGTAAGATTCGCTTCCATCATTTCTTCAAATACATAGTAGTGCATAAGTAGATGACAGCGAAAATCTTGTCGTTCAGCTAAAACTTCGCGGTACGCACGATACGGTTCTTGGTAAGGTCCATAATAAGCGAAATCTTCGGTATGACCTGCTGTTAATCCTTTTGATAACATTGTATCCATTGCGACATTCAAAGCTTTTTTTAATTCATTCACATATTGCTCACCCTCTTGAATTTGAGCATCACGCAATTGTTCTGCTGCCGCTTCATAGACAAGCCCTGTTAAATTCCCTTGTTCATCGCGTCCGACAGACCCCTTATCTGAATCTGTGTAATTTTCTAGATTAGCGGCGCGTAATGCAGCTGTATTTCCTAAATAGACATGACGACATATACGACTAATTGCAATCGGTCCTTGACGAATTGCATCGAGTTCTTGTAATGTCGGAATCGTCGGGTCTAAAAATTGATTTTCGTTGAAACCTTCCGCAATGAGCCAACTATCTTCAGGTATATTTTGGCTTGCAATCGTGAGTAAATATAACATTTCTTCTTTTGATTGGACGGACGATAAGTCGAGTCGCATTAACTGTAGTCCTACGCCAATCATATGTAAATGACTATCAACGAAGCCGGGATACATCACTGCCCCTTGTAAATCAATGATTTCATCTGCTTCTTTTTTTAAATCTTCGGTAGAGCCGCATGCTATAATGCGCCCATTTTCTGTTAAAACCGCCTCTATCGTATCGCCTTCTGATTCCATTGTGTAAATTGTGCCGTTGATCCAAACTTTTTTCACGTACACATCACCCCTTTTTCCATTTATTCTCTCTATTATCTCTTTTTAACGATTAAAAAGAAAGTAATTCTGTTCGAAAAAAAGAGAAGCAGGTACGAACACCTACTTCTCTCAATCATTTATTTACGCATCTTGGTTACTTGGGAATGAGAACGCTGTTGTCGCATGCTCATCCGCTGTTAGCCATTTTTCAGAAATGGTTTTTGTTTTTGTAAAGAAGCGCGCTTGATCTGGACCAAACATATGCCCTTCACCGAATTTTGAGCGTTTAAAGCCACCAAAGTTATGATAACCAACAGGAATTGGAATCGGTACGTTGACACCGACCATACCTACATCAATCTCATCTTCAAAGTGACGAGCTGCGCCACCATTATTCGTGAAGATCGTTACACCATTTCCTAGTTCATGTGCATTAATTAAATCGATTGCTTCTTGTAATGTTGAGACGCGTGTCACGATTCGAACAGGACCGAAGACTTCTTGTTCGTATGCATGCATGCCTGGCTGTACATGATCAAGTAATGTTGGACCTACGAAGAATCCTTTTGATTCTTTTACAATATCCCAATCACGTCCATCAACCACAACTTCTGCGCCTTCTGAAATGGCACGCTCGATTGATTCGATGACAACATCTTTTGATTGCTGTGTGATAACAGGCCCGAAATCAATGCCGACTTCTTGATAATCGCCGACTTTTAGTTGTGAGATTTTTTCTTTTAAAATCGCCACAAAACGATTCGCAGTGTCTTCACCGACTGGAATAGCACCTGAAATCGCCATACAACGCTGCGAAGCAGCACCATATGCAGCACCTAAGAACGCATTCGCTGTTTGGTCTAAATCCGCATCTGGCATGATGACCATAAAGTTTTTACCGCCACCGAATGCTGCCACACGTTTACCATGTTTTGTACCTGTTGCATAAATATACTCTGCAATTGGTGTTGAGCCAACGAATGAGATGGCCTGTACATCTTTGTTCTCAAGTAGCTCATCTACTGCTTCTTTACCACCATTAATTACCGTCCATATACCTTTTGGTAGACCTGCTTTTTCCCATAGTTCACATAGGAATAATGCCGACATGGGTACTTTTTCAGATGGCTTTAAAATGACCGCATTTCCTACCGCGACAGCCATACTTGTAATCGCAAGCGGCACCATTACTGGGAAGTTGAAAGGTGCAATCGTTCCAACAACACCGAGTGCATCTTTACGAGAAAAGGCATTAATCTGACCACCCACGTTAACAGAGTATTCTCCTTTTAACATTTGCGGTGCAGCAATCGCCATATCTACTGACTCTAAACCACGTGTGATTTCCCCTTTTGCATCTTCACGTGTTTTCCCACTCTCCGTACAAATCAGCTCTGTTAATTCCTGTTCATGTTCTACAAGTAATTGACGGAAACGATGGAGAATTTCAACACGCTTACCAACTGACGTATTACGCCACCCTTTGAAAGCTGCTTTCGCTGTCGCAATCGCTTCGCGTACTTCCACACGTGATGCAAGTGGTACACGCGCAATTTCTTCACCTTTAGACGGATTGTAAACCGATGCATAATCACCGCTCTTACCTGCTACTTTTTCACCATTCACATAATGATGTAACTGCTGTACTTTTTGTTCTACTGTCATCTAAAACACCCCTTCATCTGCTAGTAATCTTTTACTTACACATAATTTACCATATAATAGATACAGAAAAATTGCACGATGCGTAATGATTCAAAAGCGAGAATTAGACAAAGTGTAAAGTGTTCAAAAGAAGTATGTAAGTATATAGCCTTCGAGTTCGTAAAAAAGGTAGCCAATCAAAACACTTAGGAAGACCGTACGTCCAATTTTCTCATGTTTTTGCTGTTGTTCAAATCGTAAAAAATCATGACCTAATAGCCATAAAACGGCTACCATCACAACAATCTTCGTAAAAATATGTGGATCATTCCACTGCATATCTTTTAAATTGAGGACAACCCACATCACAATCATGATGTTTATGAAACCTTTTAATTTCATCTGTACCCTACTCTTTTCAATTGTTTTTAGAAGTTCACTTCATTAAATATTGTAACACACCAAAAATGAACGCTTCCTCTATAGATATCTTGCCAATTAAAAAGACGACTGTATAATCGTCGTCTTGTACATTGAGATAAAATGTTTTACTACTATCTAAAATAAACCTTCTAATTCTGTAGACCGTATTTACGAATCGATGTCATTTCGCCGCTGTTTTTGAATAGCTTGTTGTAGCGGTAGCTGACTACATATTCGCGCTCTGTTTTAGAATCAATGTTTTTTGCGAGTGAGTCTGTAAGTTCATAGTCTTTTCTCTCGATTTGAATGTATTGATGGTTATCTTTTTTAATGATGTTCTTGTCTGATAGTTCAATACGTTCTTCAGCAACAACGACTTCATTCATCATATAAACTCCCCAACCTATTACAGCTAGTACAATGATACCGACAATCGTTAAAACGGTACGATTTGCTTTCATGTTGTTCACGCTCCTATGTGTTTTTTCGGAATACGAATAAGGCAGTTGGTGTCGACTGCGGTGGAATACTGCGTGTCGTGATTTTACAAAGTGCAATGACATACGCTCCGTCCGTTAGACGTGCGCCGTATTTTTTCGTCTGTGCGCTATGACGAATCATACAAACGTCGCTAATACACGATGTCACCTCATCATAGATTCCTTCATATAGTCCATAAAAAGTCGATTTTTCAGAAATGAATAATACATATTGTCCATATAAACGATAGAGGCGAAAATAACTTTGAGCAGGTATTTTATGTAGCGAAATAGTGTCACCTGCTTCCCAATCTATGACTTCTGTTGTAATCGGTAGATGCATAATGAAATCCTTTGTTTGTAGGTAAATATATGTTTTTTCCATCTGAAGTTGTTCTATTTTCCCCTCGATTGTATGTACCGTCACTCTAACACCCCCACTTTCTTCCATTTTAACATATAAAAAGGTAAATATATACATAAAAAAATCTCCCTAGTTTTATTAGGAAGTGAATTAGGCGTGATTTTCACAGACGGTTTGGTCCCTGTTCCGCACCGTCTATGACAAACCACAGATATTTAAGAGGTATACAGCGTGAATGGTGATTCTCTGAACACATTAATTCACGTATATTAATTAGACATTTACAAGCATTACTTGTTTTAAAATCTGCACTGCTTCATCAATTTCTTGTTGGCTTACATTTAGTGGTGGTAAGAGCCTTAGTGTAGTCGCACCTGCTCCGACAACGAGTAAACCTTTTTCTTCACATGCCGCAACAACTTCTGGAATCGGTTGTGTTAATTCAATTCCAAGTAGTAATCCCATACCACGTACTTCTACTTCTGGTAAGTGAATCGCGAGTTGTTCTTTAAAATAGGTAGAAGATGCTTTCACTTTTTCTAAGAATGGATCATTGAATGTTACATCTACAATGGTTTGTGCGATTGCCATCGCCATCGGATTTCCACCGAATGTCGAACCATGTGTACCCGCATTGAATGTATCGAATAATTCCGCTGTCCCAAGCATAGCGCCGATTGGGAACCCACCACCAAGTCCTTTTGCGAGTGTGACAATATGTGGTTTTAAAGCTGTCTGTTCAAAAGCATAGCGTGTACCTGAACGCGCAATACCAGTCTGTACTTCATCGACTACGAGTAAGATCCCTTTTTCGTCGCAAATATGTTGAATCGCTTCGGCAAATTCAGGCGTGACAACGTGTACACCGCCTTCTCCTTGTACGACTTCTAACATGATTGCGGCGGTTTCATCGTCTACTGCTGCTTCAAGTGCTGCCACATCATTAAATGGTACATATTCAAATGTATCAACAATCGGTCCAAAATCACTATGAACCTTTGCTTGTCCAGTTGCGCTCATCGCCGCAAAAGTACGTCCATGAAAAGACTGTTCAAATGTAATCATCTTATGTTTTTTCGTATGTTTACGTACCAATTTGATTGCAGCTTCATTCGCTTCTGTTCCTGAGTTACAGAAGAAAGCGTGAGCAAGGTGTGTATCTTTCACAAGATCATGCGCTAACTTTTCTTGTGCATGACTTGTATATAAATTTGATGTATGCCACAATTTTTCACTTTGCGCTTTCATCGCTTGAACTAATTCCTCAGGACAATGCCCCAACGTCAAGACGGCAATACCGCTAGTAAAATCTAAATAGCGTTTTTGTTGATCATCCCATACGTACGTCCCTTTACCTTCCACAAGATGAACAGGTCTTCGATGATAATTTTGAAATAATGCGCTCATTGTGTCACCTTCTCTTTTAAAATAGTCGTTCCTTGTAGCGTTGCACCGACGATTTTCACTGCTGGAATTCCTGCATCGACGCAGGTCATCGCTGCTTCTACTTTTGGAATCATGCCACCGTAGATTGCACCTGTCGTAATCCACCCTTGAATTTGCTGTGCAGTCGTCTGCTGAATCGATACATCTTCAATACGAATGCCATCTACATCTGTCACAAATAATAGTTCATCAGCTTGATTGGCAAGTGCTACATCACAAGCTACAGTATCTCCATTAATATTGAGAAGTTGCCCTGTATTTGTCGCACCAATACATGCAACGACAGGTAGAATATTCAGTGCTTGTAACTGCTCTAATATCGCCATATTGACTGTATCGATCTCCCCTACATAGCCAAATACTTCTTTATTTAAATAATGGCACCGTAATAACTTCGCATCTTGACCATTCAATCCAATCGCTTTGATACCTGCTTGATTGAGTTGACCAACTAGCATTGGATTCACTTCACTAATGAGTGTATTTGCTACGAGATGAATGGCTTGTTCATCTGTTACACGAATACCGTCAATTTTATGTGTGGCTATATTTGCCTGCGCAAGTGCCTCATTAATCGCTGGACCACCGCCATGAACGATAATGACATCATATGTTTGTTGCACTTCTTTTAAGTGTTGAAAGAATGTTTCATTCAAACCTTCTAACATACTTCCACCTAATTTGATGACCATTCTTTTTTTACGATCTGTATGTGGCATTGATTTGGACATAGTCATAGGTTAAGTCACATCCCCATGCTTTTCCTACACCATCTCCTTGATGTAAGTTCGCATAAATTTTCACTTCATGATTTTTTAAGTACGCTGTTAATTCTGTTTCAGAGAAAGGAATCGGTTCTCCCTTTTCAACAACCGTTGTATCACCGATTTTGATTAGAATATCTGTCGGATCAATTGTGCAGCCGCTATAGCCAATGGCACAAATAACACGTCCCCAGTTCGCATCACAACCGAATACGGCTGTTTTTACAAGTGGTGATCCAACAACTGTTTTCGCAATTTTACGTGCTTCTTCATCCGTAATTGCACCTTCAACTTTTACTTCAATTAGCTTCGTCGCACCTTCTCCGTCCTGTGCAATCATTTTTGATAAATCTTCTGCTACTTTGACAAAAACATCTTCAAAAATCGACCATTGTGGATGTTCTGGTGTTAATGGGTTATTTTGAGCTAAACCGTTAGCTAATACAAGAACCGTATCATTCGTTGATGTATCACCATCTACTGTAATCGCATTAAATGTCGTATCCGTTGTTTTCTTTAATAATGCTTGTAACTCTTTTTGTTCGATATTCGCATCTGTCGTAATAAAACCAAGCATTGTCGCCATATTCGGCTCAATCATACCTGAACCTTTTGCAACACCTGCAATGATGACTTCTTGTCCATCAATCTCGACTGCATACGCTGTATTTTTCATAACCGTATCTGTTGTTAAAATCGATTGTGCAAAGTCAATCGCATTTTCAAGTGTATGTCCTGGTTGAATCATATCAATGCCTGCTACTACTTTGTCCATCTTCATAATTTCACCGATAACACCTGTTGAAGCTACACCTACAAGTTGCGGTGAAATCCCCAACTTCTCTGCTGTCAGTTGCTGCATTTGTAGTGCATCTGCTATACCTTGTGTACCTGTACATGCATTGGCATTACCTGAATTAATGATGATTGCCTGCATCTTTTCATTCGTATAGACTGTCTCTTTCGTCAATACAAGCGGTGCTGCTTTAATCGCATTCGTTGTGAATACACCTGCTACACTCGCTGGTACTTCACTTACAATCATGCCCAAATCTTTCTTTTTATGCTTTAGTCCACAATGAATACCTGCTGCACTAAATCCCTTTGGCGCAATAATACTTTCACTTGTTAACTTTTTTACTGATTCAACGATTTGTGCCATACTTTGCTCTCCTTTTAGATGAACAGCGGTACTTGTTTTAGTCCTGCCTGTTCTTCATATCCCATTATTTTATTCATGTTTTGAATTGCTTGTCCTGCTGCACCCTTCACTAAATTATCAATCACCGCAACAACGGTTAAGCGATTCGTTCGTGCATCTAAATTAATCGTCATATCGCAGTAATTCGTTCCACGCACTTGATTCGTACTTAACTTTTGTACACTTGGTACAATTCGAATGAATGGATCATCTGCATATACATCTTCATACGCTCTATATAACTGTTCTTCCGTTACCCCTGATTCAACTTGTAAATAGCTCGTCGTAATAATGCCACGAATCATCGGAACAAGATGTGTTGAAAATGTAATCGGCTCAACTTTTCCTGTAAATAATTCAATCGCTTGCTCAATTTCTGGAATATGTTGATGATGATTAATTTTATAAATCGTTGTAGCTTCGGTTGTTTCTGTAAAGTGCGTCATTTGTGATGGCTTATTACCTGAACCAGATACACCACTTTTCGCATCAATAATAATATTGTGATGCTTTACTAACCCCTTTTGCAATAAAGGTAGAATAGAAAGTAACGTCGCTGTCGGATAACAACCCGGGTTCGCAATCACTTGTGCTTCTTTAATTGCTGCATCATTCCAACCACATAAACCATAAACGCTTTGATTGACTAAATCTTGTGGGGCAGCTTTTTTACCATACCAATTTTCATAATTTTCAATATTCTTTAATCGCAAATCTCCTGATAAATCGATAAAGACTGTTTGCTCATGATAGATTTCCGGAATTAATTGACCCGATATGCCAGAAGGCGTTCCAAGAAAGACCACATCTAATTGTGCTATGGCTTCTTTCGTAATCGCTTCAAGCGGCTGATCATATAATGTTGTTAAGTGCGGGTATTTTGCTGAGAATGATATCCCTTCTTCTGAAGAAGTAAATAATTGAATCTCTTGGACTGCTGGATGACTGCTTAGTAGCCGAACGAGTTCTAATCCTCCATAACCTGTTGCACCAATGATGCCCACTTTCATCGAATCACCTCTTTCATATGATATTCATATTATATAAATGTATATTTATAATGTCAAATGTATTTTTATTTATTTTGAAAATTTTAGAAAATTCCGTTTTAATTCAGCATTTTATTTTACAAAAGAGGTTCTCACGCAATTTATATCCTCTCTTTCTTTATAAATGAGCTTGTATTCGTTAAATTGCTTCTTTTATTCGTGCATAAAAAAACATTGAGCGATTTAAAACATACATTTCCATGTATCTTTATTCACTCAATGTCTCTATTTATGATTTCGGTTGTTCGTCTTGCTCATCTTTCCATTCCATCACTTCATATTGTTCGTGATCATCATGGAATTTATTAAAACGCTTTTTAAACAGGTTCCATAAATGCGATACAACTACTTTTAAGACTGCATATCCTGGAATCCCCAGTACTACTCCTGCTACACCATATAACGAACCTGCTGTTAATAGAACGAAAATAATCGTAATTGGATGCACATGTAATGATTTACCCATTACTTGTGGTGAGATGAACTTCCCTTCAATTAACTGTACTATCGTCCAAACTACAGCTAATTTTAATAGCATGACAGGTGCCGTTACAATCGCAATAATGGCTGCGGGGGTAATGGCTATGATAGGTCCTAGATAAGGTACGACAGATGTAATCATAGCTAAAAAACCAAGTGGTACAGCATAATCAAGTCCGATAATTAAGAAACCAATCGTCACCATCGTACCTATACAGAAGGACACGATAATTTGTCCTTGAATGTAGCTACTAATTTGGTGATCCGCATTTTTTAATACATGCTCTGTACCGCCACGTAAAGATGGTGGTAATAATTTCATAAAAGCACGTGGTAATTTTTCACCGTCTTTTAATAAGTAGAATAAAATGAATGGAACAGTTACAAGTGCTAATACAATGCCTGTTAATGTCGTTAAAAAACCTGTGATACTTGTCGCAAGTCCTTTACCTAACTGACCGGCTCCATCTTTTACATAATCACTAATTTCTTTTGTTGTATTATTAATCGCTTGGTCAAGCCGCAGGTCATACTTATCAAGTATTGCTGCAACTTTCGAACTTTCAACAAATTTTTGAATGGTATCTAAGAACTGAACAAAATATTGAGGGAATTCTGTAATTAGATTCATAAATTGCTCGCGTAAAAATGGTACAACAAGCGTCACAAGCAATGTAATCAACCCTGCGAGTGCAACATAAATGATGAGAATTGCCCATACGCGATGAATACGCCACTTCATTAATAATTTTAAGACTGGTCGTAGTAAATAGAAGGCAATCACTGCTAATACAACAGGTAGCAGTACTGTATGGACGAATACGATAATTGGTTCAAAAATGAATGAGACCTTTGTGTAAAGATACAAAGCAATTCCCATTAAAATTAATGTGACTAATCCAAAAAGCAAATTTTTACCGCCTAAAAACTGAATAAACCGTGTGTTAAAAAAATCTCTTTTATTCGGTTCCATAGCACACCTCCAACTCTTTCTATTTCTCTATTGTTCTCAGTATACACCTTTTATTGGTTAAAGCGTAAGAATTTATCCAGTGCTTCGATATTTTGTTCTAAATTGATTTGGATGACTGATCCTGAACCGGGTACATTCGCAAATGTATAACTATTTTCAACAGGAATCGTTAATTTTTCGATTTTTACATCGCCGCCTTTTACAGCACCTAATAACATCTTCAACTGATCACCCTTCGTTAAATCTGACTGAATTGACCCTTGCACAACACCAAGTAATTTAGGATAGTTTTTCACATTTTCAACTTGAAGAACTTCTTTTTTCAATGCTTCAATTGCTTGTTGTTGACGTTCAACACGTCCAAAGTCGCCTTGTGCATCATAGCGGAAACGTGCAAACCCAAGTAGTTCTTTACCATTCAGACGTTGTGTTCCTTTTTTCAACTCGACACCAATATTTTTTGACATATCATGTGGCACAGTTACTTCTACCCCATTCGGAGCAGCAACATCTACTACTTTTTCAAAATTTTTAAAATCAACTACCGCTACATGATTAATTTCTACATCAAACATTTGTTTCAATGTCGCTTTCAATAAATCAGCTCCACCTAAATAGTAAGCTGTGTTTAGTTTATAACTTTTGTAACCCGGGATATCGGCATAAATATCGCGCATGAATGAAACTAATTTGACGTCATTTGTTGCTTTATTCCATGAAGCTAACATCATCGTATCAGAACGTGATTGTTTTTCGCCACGCGAATCAATACCGACTAATAGAATATTCTCAATCTCCTTACTGCTTTGTGGGTCACCATTAAACTCCAACGTTGCTTTTTCAGGAGCTTCTTCTCCAACAGCTAATTGTTCTCCAGATTTATATTGTAGGTAAAAATAAACGCCACCGATGATTGCGAGTAAAAATAATGCTGTAAAAAAGATTCTTCCTTTTCGTAACTTACCTTTTTTTCTTCTTTTTCGTGTTTGTGCCATATCGTTTAAATTCTCCTTTCGTCTCATCGTTTTCTTCTTTATAATAGTAACATGCTCTCTACAATTTTTTGAGTAGTTATTATATTAAAAAAATATTTTACATCTTTCTTTTAGGAGGTCTTTTATGTCCAATCAATCATTACAAAAAGCAACATTCGCCGGTGGCTGTTTCTGGTGTATGGTTAAACCATTCATCGAGTGGGATGGAATCGAATCTGTTACATCTGGCTATATGGGTGGAACTGTTGAAAATCCAACGTATGAACAAGTTAAAACAGGTGAAACCGGTCATACAGAAGTGGTTGAAATCATTTATGACCCTACACAATTCCGCTATGAGCAACTTTTGGAGTTATTTTGGCAACAAATTGATCCAACTGACGACGAAGGTCAATTCCAAGACCGCGGTTCAAATTATCGTGCAATGATTTTTTATCATAATGAAGAACAGCGTGTACTTGCTGAACAATCAAAAGAAGTATTGGCTAAGTCTGGTAAATTTAAAAAGCCGATTGTTACACCAATTGTACCAGCCGAGACATTTTACATCGCAGAGGATTACCATCAAGACTTTTATAAAAAGAAGCCAAAAGAATATAAAGAAGACCGTGCGCAATCTGGACGCGATGAATTCATTTCATCACATTGGGATGAAGATACGTCTATGTGACGTTATTGTATAAAAAAGGTTCTCATTTTATTTCATTGTTTTTTTGGTAGAAAGAAGTGACTTTATGGATTTATTTCTTGTTATATTACCTGTACTGCTCGTATTTTCAACAGGTTTTATTGGTCAACGCATTCTTCATTTTAATATTAAAAACATCTCCACTTTAACACTATACGTCATGTCACCCGTATTAGCGTTCCGAACATTTTATATGACACCGATTAATATCGATTACATGTATATTTTTTCGTTTGCGATTTTATTGTGTGTTCTACTGTTCATCGTAACATTCCTTGTTACGCGCCTCTTACATAGTGACCGTTCAGAAACATCTGCTGTCATGCTTGGTGCTGTCTTCATGAATAGTGGTAACTACGGAGCGCCTGTTGCATTATTTGCATTTGGTGACGAAGGCTTTCATATTGCTGTCATTATTATGGTTATTCACTCCCTCTTTATGAATACGCTTGGTATCTTTATTGCTTCTGTGGGTAGTGACGACTCCCCAAGCTTAAGCGTATCCTTTAAAAAGGCATTGAAAATGCCCGTTTTATGGGGTGCTGTCATCGGTTTAGTTTTACAACTAATTCATGTACCAGTACATCAATCTGTCATGAATGCTGTTGACTTAATCGCAGATGCTTCCATTCCTGTGGTCATGCTTATTTTAGGGATGCAGTTAGCTGTGATTTCAAGAAAACGTGTCAATTATGTAGCAATGGGTGCAACAACAATCATTCGTATTATCGCTTCACCACTTATTGCAGCAGCTATTCTGTATTTCATGCCTTTACCTCCACTTGTAAAATCCGTTTTAATTTTACAAGCTGCGATGCCAGCTGCCGCAAATACGACAATGCTTGCACTACAATTTAATACAAAGCCTGATCTCGTTTCGTTCACAACATTAGTGACAACACTACTGAGTATCATCAGTATTCCGATTGTTTTATTTTTCTTAGGAGTTTAAAACTTTTTACCCTCACGGTTCGTCTAATAGATACGTGAGGTTTTTTTATTAAAAAACTGTTTATGTCTGATTTTTCAGGGAATATATATCTTAATATCCTACCTATACATAATATTTTATCCTTGTAGGTGGAAAAGAGGAGGTCTTCATCATGTCTTATCTATTCAAAAAAACAGGTACATTCATCACAACTACCGCTGTCGCATTTAGTATTTTGACGTTAACACCTACCTTTTCTCAAGCCAAGAGCACCTATAAAACGGTTTCCGTTGAACAATTCAGAGAAGTTCAACCGAATAAAACCGTTCATATTTTCAGTAAACCTTCTGCTAATTCAAAAAAATATGTGAAACTACCGAAGAATAGTGCTGTCATTGTTACAGGACAAACGAAGAACGGATTCTCAAAAATTCGTTATCAATTCCAATATGCCTATGTAAAAACATCTGCGTTGAAAAAAGTTTCTTCTAAAACAGGCACACATTACGCGCGAGATATTTCTAAAAAATATCGCTACGACGTACCAATGAATGCAGGTTCGATTTATGCGCGTACATTTACCGCTTCTTTCTTAAAAACGTACAAACCGAGTCCAGCAGTTACAAACTTCTGGTTCTATAAATCTTCACCAACACAGTTCGGGATTACAGAATATGATACAAGCAAAGGGCTTTATACAGGTGATATAGAAGATGGATATTTATCCCTTTCTATCAAATACCCAATTAAAAAGAATTTAATCTGGTCTGGCGAACTTGGTCAAAAAACAAAAATTACGCAAACAAAAGCCACTGCTAAAACAAAAGCTGGCACATTTAAAAATGTCGTTGTGACCCAAAATGGCAAAATGACCTACTACTACGCACCAAATAAAGGACTAATCCAAACAAAAGACCGAGGTAAAACGTTTATCCAATTAACAAAATAAAAGCAAAGCGAGGAAGCCCTTTAAGGCTTCCTTGTTTTTTTATCAGGTGGATCTGTTT
>NZ_BJOB01000013.1 GCF_006539985.1 Kurthia gibsonii
CATTTTTCGAAGCGAAGATTGGTATAAATTAAGAATCCCCTATGATCCAAAATCATAAGGGATTTTCTCTATTTAAAATACTGTTATGTCATACTGGCCTTTTCATTATAGATCTTGCCAATAGTTTCTTCTTTGAATCGTGAGAGAAACTTCATTGGCTTTTTTATAGAGTTTAGCAGCGTCTTCAAAAGACTGTTGTTCATAAAAGACATGACCAAAGGCGATGGCGTATTTTTGGACGAGAATTAATTCCTCACATTCTTCAAAGTATGTAATTGCTTCTTCAATGACATCGGGCTTTAGTGATTCGATATGATGCAACATTTGATAGAACCTAAACTGGAAATAGAATGTTCTGTAAAAAGGTGTGTTTAGATGTTCTGATACGAGTTGAATGCCTTTTTTACACCAATATTGAATGAATGTCGGTTGATTTAGTTTAGAATACTCTTTAATCATATGGTGAATTGCGGCTAATTTTGGTTCTACCGAAACTGTATGTTCCAAACTTTCACGATAATATTGAATGGCTTCTTTTGATTCACCTGTCAGAGCAGCGTGCTGACCTAATTGTTGAAGAATGGTGCCGTATAATTCTTTTTTTTCTAATTGAACAGCAAGGTGATAAGCTGTTTGAAGTGCTTTTTTTGCATATTCAAATAAGCCACTCCGATTATTACAAATGCCAATTTGGATATAACAATTAATAATAGGTGTTTGTAAATTTAGTTTTTCAAAAATCGTGAGAGCGAGATGTGCATGAGAGAAGGCAGCTGAATAGTGATGAATCGTGTACGTTAATTGACTTGAAATAAAATGAAAGTTACCAATGAGCCACTCTGGAATCTCATGTTCATAATCCTGGATGACTTTTTCAGCTTTACTCATAAACTTCATTGCATCTTTATATAATCGATTCTCTAAGCAATAATGGCATGAATTTACATAGAAAATAAAAAGTTGTTCAGGATTTAAATTATTTAAAACAGAGGCAAATGCTGCTGAAATTTCATCTAAATCGAGAATGGGTTGTTTCGCAATAATGGCGATGCGTTGTAAATATAAATTACATTGATAAAAATTTTCACGTGTTGAAAACTCAATATTGAATTCATTAAAGTGGTTCCAAACGATTTGTGCGTGTTCAGCGCTGTTTAAATGGATAGCATATTGAAATGCACGATGTAGTTCACGAAGGAATTCTTCTTCTTGTGACATTTTTAAATAATGCGTATTTAGATTTAGTTTTTTTAAGAGTGCTTCACGAATGTGATCGCGTGGAATAACATGTTCTTTTTCAATTTTGCTTAAATAAGAAGTAGAGCAAATCCCTTTTGCCAAAGCTTGTTGCGTCATGTTCTGTTTAATACGTTCATTTTTAATAATTTGACTATAATTTAGCATGATGACCTTTCTAAAATAAAATTCTTATATTTATTATAGTATAAAATAAATGAAAAACGTCGAACAATTGTGAGGAATTGTTCGACATTTGTTTATTTTGGTACAAGATTATGTGAAAAGGCATAAACGACTGCTTGTGTACGGTCTTGAACATCTAACTTGGAAAGAATATTACTAACATGTGTTTTCACTGTCTTTAAGGCAATGAATAATGTGTCCGCAATTTGCTGGTTGGTCATCCCTTTTGCCATTAATAGTAATACTTCTTGTTCGCGTTCTGTTAAATCTTCGTGTAGGGCACGATCTTGATTTGAGCGCATGCGTTGCATCATTTTGTTTGTGACTTCAGGCTCTAAAACTGATGTTCCGCTGTAAGTTTTACGAATTGCATCGGCAATTTGCTTCGCATTCGTCGTTTTTAATAGGTAGCTAATCGCACCCGCCTCTAGCGCAGGATATACTTTATCATCTTCTAAAAAACTCGTCACAATCATAATTTTCGCTTCAGGCCATTGTTTTATAATTTCTGCTGTTGCTTCTGCACCTGTCATAATCGGCATAACCATGTCCATTAAAATAATATCAGGGCGATATTCTAAACTGCGCTCAACGGCTTGTTGACCATTTTCAGCTTCAGCTACGACTTCCATATCGGGTTGTGCCTGTAAGTATGCAGAGACACCGATTCGCACCATCTCATGGTCATCTGCTAATAATATACGAATCACTTTGTTTCCTCCTGTTCTACAGGGATTTGTACTTCGATAATTGTTCCTTGCTCTGGAATGGATACGACTTTACATGTTCCACCAATTTCAACAGCGCGCTCTTCTACGTTGCGTAAACCATAAGAGCCAGCATGATTATCATCTTGAATAGAAAAACCAACACCATTATCTTGAAGGCGGAATATGACAAGATCATTGCGTTCTACTAGAAGTAGTTGGACTTCAGTTGCTTTTGCATGGCGCAATGTATTTGATAAAGTTTCCTGTGCAATTCTAAAGACATGATCTTCAGCACCTTTTGGGAGCGATACTTCTTCTAGTCTCTCTTGAATGTTAAAGTAAACTTTTTGACGTAGCTCATCGAGTAAATCTTGTAAACCTTGTGCTAGTGATTTATTTTTCAGTGCAATTGGTCGCAAATGAAGCAGTAATGCGCGCATCTCTAGTTGTGCTTGTTGAATAATTTTTTCAGTTTGTTGAAGTTGTTTTTGATTTGCCTCAGGCAGTGTTTCACCAATTGTTTCATTCGTAGCCGAGAGAAGCATAGACGCTGCGAATAATTGTTGTGATACGGAATCATGTAATTCACGTGCGAGACGTTGGCGTTCCTGAATAAGACGCTCTTGTACTTCTTTTTCTTGAATATTTGCATGATCATTCGTTAGACGTTGCAAGCTTTTCTTTTGTGTTTGGACTAAATCATCAATCGCCTGCAACTTTTTGAAATTCTTTTTAGAGACAGGACGCTTTTTCGTTGTTTGAAATTGACCTTCTAAAATAAGATTCAATTGTTTGGTTAGTTGATTTTCTTTTTGAATGGTTAGAGAATTTGACCACATGGCAATTAATAGACTAAATCCACCGAAGAAAATCAACATCCAAGCGCCATAGGGTAAGCTTGCATAATTTTTTTCATAGAGCATTTCCCATTGTGTCGAATTTTCGCCCCACAACATATATAAAATCATCGCGAGTAAGGCGAAGGAGATGGTCGCTAAAAAAAGCGTTCTTAAAATTACTTTTGTCATTTTCTAAGCACCTCCAAATCGCCTGAGAAAGAAGAAGCAGCGATAATTAATTCACGTTCAGGAAGTTCATGTTCACGATAACCATCTTTGACAGCGAGTGATTCGTTCCAGAGGCGTGGGTATTTATGTTGCATGATAGTTGCCTCGCCCATTAAAGCATTGTAGTAAATACGTACAGGTATTTCATAAGGAACGACGACGGTTATTTTACCAATCCCTTGACGAATTGAGATAAGAGAAGCCCCCTTCGGTAAGATGGTATTGGTTGTATCAATCGTAATTTGTCCAACGACGTTTTGAACGTGGACATCTTCCCAAACATAAGAGGTGTTAAGTGTGTCATCAAATTGGAAGAAATTGTTTTTCTTTTTTCGTTCACGCGGACGTTCTTCTGTAGAAGAAGTATTCACATGAACAGTAGCGGGTGTATCTTCACGCATTTTAAAGAGTATATAAATAACAGTTACAAACAATAGAATGCGCAAACTCCACATGGAGAGAATGGAAAGAATGAGTAAACCCAAACCAAACCAAAAGAATAGTTTTCGTTGTTTTTTCATGGATACATAAATGATTCCAATACCAATCAGTGCAAAAATCATCATGTCACTTCCAAAAAGTATTCCCTCAGCAACGATGCAAAGTAGTGCAGCAAATAGTAAAGTTGTCATCGTATTTGTTTGAATGTGTTTCATCGTTGCTACCTCCGTTTCTCGTCGTTCTTTTTTAATACAAAAGAACTGTCCTTCACATCATTTATTATACAGGAAGGACAGTCTATTTTCTTAATTGTACAATAAGCTACAATGATTTTTAAGCTTGTTTCTTTTCAAGTGCTTGTAAACGTTGTTCCATTGAAGTAACTTCGTGCTCTTGTTCAATTTTTTGACCTAAACGTTCGATATATTGTTCCATCGTTTCGAATTTTTCAAGGCGTTGATTTTGTTGTCCGGTTGATTCAGGATCTAATACGCGGTCCATTTGATGATGTGCACGTACAACATTTTCTTTGCCCATTAGTTGTAATTGACGTACACGCATATCTTTGATTTTGTGTTTCATTTCTTCGAATTTACGCTCTAAGCCGAATAATTCATTTGTTGCTTGTTCGATACTTTGATCAAGTGCTGCGATACGGTTTGCGTAGGCATTTTTTTCTTGTTCAGCGAATTCAATTAAGTCAACTTCGCCACTTGCTTGTGCTAATTCGAGTTGTGCTTGACGTTTTTCGAACATTTCAATGGCTTGAATACGTTCTTTCTCAAGCTTCTCTTTTAGTTGACCTTGTCTTTCTAAATATTTACCTGTTTGTTCCGTTTGCTTTTCAGCTTCGCGAATATATTGATTTAACATCGCGATTGGATTTTTTTCCTCTTTTTTATCGAAAAATTGATGTAAGTCTGCCTCGATTGAATATTTTAAACGTTGTAGTAAACCCATTGTTCACTACCTCCTTTTGTCATTCTTATTTTTGTAATTCGTTCCACTGTTTTTCAAAGTTTGTGAATGGATCATCTGATTTTTGTGTAAATACAGGTTGAGCTTCTTTTTGATTCCACTTCTTGTAGATGAAGTAACCGCCTGCTACTGCAACAAGTGCCACTAAACCAGGAATATTTGAGATACCTGATGTTAAACCGATGATTCCAACGATTACCCAGACAACTTTTGCAAATGTTGAGCGAGCCTTCAAATAGAAGTGAATACCTGCGTATAAAACAGCAGCAGATATTAATAAACCTGTTAGTGGTCCGAATAAACTCACCACTGTAAAACCGATTACGATTCCTAAAAGTGTTAGCCATACTTTTCTCATGTGAAAAGCGCCTCCCTTCTGTTGATACCTTTATGATACGTGGGTTTTTAAAGCTTTTTAACCGTCCTCAAAAGGATTTTCGACTAGGACTAGAGACCGAGAACCTATGCGACTTATAGATAGGAATTGTATTTCGCTGTTTAATTATGGCAAAATATAGACACTGAGGAGGAACAACATGAAAAAATATAGTGTATCTATTTTAGCTTTTCTACTATATAGTGCTGTCGTGTTTTATTTAGGTTGGAATGTTTATACATTCTTACATGATTGGTTTGGAGTTACATGGAAAATACCGTTCTATGTAATTTGGTATGTGATTGGATTTAGTATGTTAATTGGACGACTATCACATAAGTTAGATATTTTCACAATTATTGGCTATTATTGGTTAGCATTTTTTCAATATGGTATATTGCTTTTCCCAATTACGAATCTCATTATTTGGTTAGCACCAAATAGCTCGAGAGATCTTATTGAATTTTTTGTATGTCAGCTATTCATTCTTATTTTCTTATTTGGTAGTTATTATGCTTATACGCCTGTTACACGTATTAAAGAAATTATCATTAAGAATGACTTATTAGCAGATCAAACACTTCGTATTGTTTTAGGAAGTGATTTTCATTTAGGTCTTGTGATGCCAAAACGTCAATTGAAAAAATTTGTTCGTTTATCAAATGCAGAAGAACCGGACCTTGTTTTTTTAGCAGGAGATTTAGTAGATGATTTACCGTATTGGTATGAAAAGAATAATATGATGGAAGAGATGAAGAAATTAGAAGCAACACATGGAGTGTACGGTATTTTAGGAAACCATGAGTATTATGGTAATCAAATTGAAAAAACCGTTCAGTTAATGGAAGAATCACAAGTGAAAATGTTACTAGACGAGACGATTGTAATACAAGATGTCTGTGTTTTAACAGGACGAGAAGATGTAACGAATAAAAATCGTAAACCACTTGAATCGTTGAAAATGGATTCACCACTCCCATGGTTCATTATGGAACACACACCAAAAGACATTGAAACACCGGCAAAGCTAGGGGCGGACTTACAAGTTTCTGGACATACACATCGCGGTCAAATGTGGCCTAATCAATTACTTACGCGTTTATCATTTCCGTTAGATTATGGCTATAAAAAGGTTGAGCAGTTGCACGCAATTACTACATCTGGATTTGGCTTTTGGGGACCGCCTATCCGTACAAATAGTCGAGCAGAATTATGGAGAATCGATATAAAATTTACAAAGTCGTAAAAAAAATAAAGGGTATGTCTGTGTTATCATTTGGGTAATAGTGCAAAGGATACCAAACTTTGCTGTAAAAGGAGCATACGCATGTGAGTGAAATTTTAAAAGCCATTATACTAGGCCTTGTAGAAGGTCTAACGGAGTTTGCGCCCGTATCATCTACAGGGCATATGATTATTGTCGACGATATGTGGCTCAAGACAAAAGATTTTTTAGGTAGTTCTTCAGCGAATACATTCAAAATTGTGATTCAATTAGGGTCCATACTTGCTGTTGTTGTCGTCATGTGGAAGAGACTACTAAGTTTGATTGGTCTTTATCATATTGAAGGACAAACGAAACACCATCGTTTTAACTTATTACATGTCATTGTAGGGATTATTCCTGCGGGTGTTCTAGGTGTGCTTGTTGAGGATTACATAGATGCGCATCTATTTAGTATTAAGACGGTTATTATCGGCTTATTCATTGGAGCCATCTTTATGATGATTGCTGACCGTTTTGCATGGAAGAAACCGCGTGTCATGTCGCTTGATGATTTAACGTATAAACAAGCTTTCCAAGTAGGGTTGGTCCAATGTCTATCATTATGGCCAGGATTTTCACGTTCAGGCGCTACTATATCAGGTGGTGTACTTCTAGGGCTAGATTATCGTGTAGCAGCTGATTTTACGTTTATTATGGCTGTACCAATCATGGCGGGTGCAAGTGGTCTATCACTTATCAAGCACTGGAACGAAATTAATCCAGCTGATATGGGCTTTTATGCAGTCGGTTTTATTAGTGCCTTCATCTTTGCATTGCTATCGATTAAATTCTTCTTAAAGCTAATCTCACGCATCAAGTTAATGCCATTTGCAATCTATCGTATTGTATTAGCAGCAGTATTAGCTTGGATTATTTTCTTTTAGGAGAAGTGAGCTAGGACATAAGTGTAAAAATACAATCTCATATGAGCATAAGAAAAATTGGAATCGCGCTGTTTCGTGGTTCCAGTTTTTTTTTATTGCGAACGCTAAAAAAGAGAAGTGAAATATTTTGTCCTAGCTTGTTTTATACATAAAAAGGGCTTGAATACAAAAAGTATCCAAGCCTTATTATAAATAAAGATTAGCCTTGTTCAGAGGCTTTTTTCGCTTCAAGTACTTTTTTTCTTTGCACGAAAGATAAAATAATGAGTGTGAAGGCGATCAATGAACCAATTAAAACAACGTATAATTTTCCAACAATCAAAGATGTGACGAATGTGATTAAAAAAATCATAATCGCAACAAATTGTATTCCGTAAAACGATGGCATTCTTTTTCACCTCAATTAGTTATATAGGATTAATAATAGTACAGCTTTTCATCATGTGCAATTGAATGAACCAATTTATCGAAAAATGTTCACGATTATCGAAGCTTTATTAAAAAGATAAAAAAGACGTAAAATGCATATTTTATAAGGAATGATAAAGATATGAGAAGAAGAAAAGTCAAGTAACTTTTCATTGTCGAATCCGTAACAAAAATGAAATTTCATCGATTCCTAAATGTATAGACTAGTTTAGCACGCTTAAATACTCTATAATAAAAAAGTTGGTCTATGAATCAAATTTATTTTTTTGAAATAAATTTATTTCATATAAAAAATAGTGTAAATAATAAATAAAGTGGTTTTTTACAATAAAACGCTTTAAACAATTGAAAATATAGTTGAAATAAAAAAAGATTATTTTTTTTAAAAAATAGTTCAAAATGCAAGTGTTTTTTATAGTGAATTTTCGACATATCAAAAAAGCGATATGAAAAAAAAAGAAAATCCGTCTAAAGAATTTGTTTCTTTTGAGGGGACGAATTTTTGTAGGCCTTTTGCTATTATTTTCTTCAATTTGGACTTTAATCTTGAATCAACCTTTTCGATTATGTTAGATTAGATAAAGAAGAAAACACAAGATATTTGAAAAAAAAGTTGAGGCAACACAATATATTGTGTTGACAACGTTTTGGGCACATATTCACTAATAATCGCTCATTTATATTATTTTTTTTTGTTTAACTTCGTAAATTACAGGATAAAAAGAATTTTAATCATACATGTAATCAACACAACATGACGATTTTTCAGATGAAGAATGGATGCATGTCAAAATGGAACAGTGAATCATATTCTGCTGGATATGTCGTTTACTGTTATTTTATTTGCAGCTGTTTTGAGGAGTTCAATGGGAAAATAGTCAAAAAATAAAAGGAGTCGTGGTCTTATGGTACAAATGATGACACAAGGTAGAGAAGCTTTATTAAAAAAATTAGAAGAACAATATGGTCGTGAAGAAATTAGTCCACTACTACGCAAGCATGAGCGTTTCATGTCAAAACATCCAGATGCAGATGATGCAGAATGGACAAAAGCGTTAAGCTTAGATGCTTTAGGTATGTTGGATGAAGACGAGTCATTTTGGACATTTGTAGCTGCACGTCTCCTATTAGCAGAAACGTATAAAGAAGCAGCAGACAAACGTGGTGTTGTGAATATTGATGAAGTTTATCAAGCATTCCCAGCACAAATCGAAAAATTAGTAGAGCGTGGTTTATATCATTCGTTCCTAATCGAAAAATACACAGCAGAAGAGCGCCAAGCAATTGCAAACTTACTTAATCCAGAAAAAGATGAATTATTCACATACATTGGTTTAAAAACGTTATTAGATCGTTATGTTGCACGTGATTTCGATAAAACACCTTTAGAACTTCCACAAGAGCGTTGGCTAGTTATTGCGATGACATTAATGCAAGATGAGAAAGTAGACCGTTTGAAGAAGATTGAAGAAGCTTACTGGGCTATGAGTAACCTATACATGACAACTGCAACACCTACATTATCAAATGCGGGTAAAACACATGGTCAACTATCTTCTTGTTTCATTGATACAGTAGACGATTCGCTACAAGGTATCTACGATTCAAACACAGATGTTGCAACACTTTCTAAATTTGGTGGCGGTATTGGTATTTACATGGGTAAAGTGCGTAGCCGTGGGTCATCAATTCGTGGATTCAAAGGGGCATCATCAGGTGTAATTCCTTGGATCAAACAATTAAACAACACAGCAGTATCAGTTGATCAATTAGGTCAACGTCAAGGTGCAATCGCTGTTTACTTAGATGTATGGCATAAAGATATCTTCCCATTCTTAGATTTAAAATTAAACAATGGTGACGAGCGTATGCGTGCACATGATATTTTCACTGGCGTATGTTTACCAGATATCTTCATGGAAGCTGTAGAAGCGCGTGAAGAATGGCACTTATTCGATCCACATGAAGTACGTACAGTAATGGGCTTTGATTTAGAAGATTCATACGATGAAAAACGTGGCGAAGGTTCATTCCGCGAAAAATACTTACAATGTGTAAACAACCCAATTCTTTCACGTGATACAGTGCAAGCAATTGATATTATGAAACGTATTATGCGTTCACAACTAGAGACAGGTGTACCATTCATGTTCTATCGTGATGAAGTAAACCGTCAAAATGCAAACAACCACGAAGGTATGATTTACTCGTCTAACTTATGTACAGAAATCATGCAAAACATGAGTGCAACAACATTTGAATCTGTAACATTAGAAGATGATGTGATTGTGACACGTCGTAAACCTGGAGATTTCGTTGTATGTAACTTATCTTCAATCAACTTAGGTCGTGCTGTACCAGAGGATGTTTTAGAACGTCTGATTCCAATCCAAGTACGTATGCTAGATAACGTAATTGAGTTAAATACAATCCCTGTAGCACAAGCAGAGCGTACAAACTCTCGCTACCGCGGTATCGGTTTAGGAACATTCGGTTGGCATCACCTATTAGCGAAAAAAGGTATCGCTTGGGAGTCAGATGAATCAGTTGAATATGCGGATTCACTATATGAGCAAATTGCTTACCTAACAATTAAAGCATCACATGAATTAGCAAAAGAAAAAGGTTCATATCCTTTATTTGAAGGTTCTGACTGGGCAACAGGTGCTTACTTCGATAAGCATGGTTATGATAGCGAACAATGGAACGAATTACGTGCAAATATCGGTGAATTCGGTATGCGTAATGGTTATGTGATGGCAGTTGCACCAAACTCATCAACATCAATCATTGCAGGTTCAACAGCAAGTATCGATCCGATTTTCCAAAAATCCTACTCTGAAGAGAAGAAGGATTATAAGATTCCTGTAACGGTTCCAGATTTAGATGAAAAAACAACTTGGTACTACAAATCAGCATACTTCATCGACCAAAACTGGACGATTAAACAAAATGCTGCGCGTGCGCGCCACATTGACCAAGGTATTTCACTAAACCTTTATGTTCAAAACACAGTAAAAGCAAAAGATTTATTAGCATTACACTTAAATGCTTGGAATAGCGGCATCAAAACAACCTACTATGTACGTTCTACTTCTGTAGAATTACTTGAATGTGAGTCATGCGCAAGCTAATGTAACGAAAATAGGGAGGAAGGTTTGAATGACTGAGATTAAACGAAGAGCACTAATGGATAAGGAAGCTCCGAACCGTTCTACAGCAATCGTGAACGGTCGATCTTCCAACATTTTAAACTGGGATGACGTGCGTTTTAGCTGGGCATACCCAAAATATAAAAAAATGCTTGGTAACTTCTGGACACCATTTGAAATTAATATGGGTACAGACGTAAAGCAATTTTTAGATTTAACAGATGAAGAGAAAAATACATTCAAAAAGATTATTGGTTTATTAGCGCTACTTGATAGTATTCAAACAGACTATGCTGGTAAAGTAGCCGACTACTTAACAGATTCTAGTTTGAATGCGTTAATGATTATTTTAGCGCAACAAGAAGTAATCCATAATCACTCGTATTCGTACATCTTATCAAGTCTTGTATCAAAAGATGAGCAAGATCGTATCTTTGATTTCTGGCGTACAGAGCCAGTTCTTGAGAAGCGTAATGACTTCGTATTAAAGGGTTATAAAAACTTCGCAGAGAATCCAACAATTGATAATATGTTAGATTCAATCGTGTACGATGTTATTTTAGAAGGTTTATTCTTCTACTCAGGATTTAGTTTCTTCTACCACTTAGCACGTAATCAAAAGATGGTTGCGACAAGTACAATGATTAACTACATTAATCGTGACGAGCAATTACACGTAGACTTATTCGTTAAAATTTATAAGGAGTTACTAACAGAGTATCCAGAATACGATACACCTGAACGCGCAGAACGTGTACAAAACATCTTCCGCGAAGCAGCAGCTCTTGAAATCGAATGGGCGAATGAAGTAATTGGTACGAAAATCGATGGTTTAGACGTAGAAGATGTAGAAGACTACATCTACTTCTATGCGAATGTTCGTTGTAACCAACTTGGTTATGATCGTCCATTTGAAGGCTACCGCAAAAACCCATTAAAATGGATTAAAGCGTATGAAGATGTTGATTTAGGTAAAACAGACTTCTTCGAACAAAAATCACGCCAATACGTGAAAGTAAATGTACAAGACAACGGTTTCGATGATTTATAAGATTTAAGTAAAAACCTCAGCATTTTCATGTGCTGAGGTCTTTTTTTGTGAAATAAATCCTATATTATATCAATATAAAATATGGGAAATACTTAAAAATTTGGGAAGGTATCTGAATTGTGATACAATTTTAAAAAAGAAAGAAATAAAGGGCTTTTGAGATTGAAGCCAATTCTTTGGATTACATGTAAATTACCAGAAGAGATCGTTGAGCCATTAAAATCATGGGCAGATGTACGTGAGTGGCCTACTGTTGAAGTCAATATGCCACACGAAAAACTAGAAGAAATTATTCAAGAGGCTGATATTCTATGGACAATTATGGATAATCGAGTTTCACGCGAGTTATTACAAACAGCTAAAAATTTAAAATTAATTTGTAACTTAGCTGTAGGTTATAACAACATCGATGTTGAAGCTGCAAAGGAATTGGGGATTGTTGTGACAAATACACCAGGTGTTTTAACGGAGACAACAGCAGATTTAGCATTTACACTAATGTTAATCACAGCTAGAAGAATAATCGAAGCAGCGGATGAGGTACGAAACGGTGATTGGACGTATTGGGGTGTAAATCATCTAGCAGGTCGCGATGTTCATGGTGCTACGCTCGGTATTGTTGGGATGGGACGCATTGGTGAAGCCTTAGCGCAACGTGCAAAAGGCTTTAATATGGAAGTGCTTTATCATAACCGTCGTCGTAAACCACAAGCGGAAGAAGCCTATGGGTTTAGCTATCGTGAATTAGATGCTTTACTACAAGAGTCTGATTATGTAGTTGTTTTAACACCGATGACACCTGAAACAAAGGGACTAATCGGTAAACGTGAACTACAGTTAATGAAAAATACGTCGATTCTAATTAATGTAGCACGAGGTGGAATCGTTCAAGAAGATGCACTATATGATGCATTAAAGAATGGCGAAATCTGGGCAGCAGGAACAGATGTATTTGTTCAAGAACCTGTACCAACATCACATCCACTCCTTACATTGAAAAATTTCGTTGCACTTCCGCATATCGGTAGTGCAACACTAAGTACTCGTAAGGAAATGATGGAGATGAATATTGAATCCATGCATGATTATTTAGAAGGGAATCCGATTCGACACCGTGTTGTTTAGGGGGAGTCAATAATGAAGTTACCACCAGGTATTACAGGATTCTTTGATGGAAGTGCATCATTTCAAATGATGGACTTAAAAAAGTTCCGTTCGATTTGTTATGAAGTTTCGATGCATCCAGCGATTAAATTATTAAACATTCAAGAAGCAACATATCCAGCCAATTATATGTGTGCCAAATTTGTTTTTTATAATGAACCCATTCAAGTTGTGATGAATGCTTATTATCCTTTATTTACAACAACAGTTATTGCAGAAGACGGACATTTTGTATTTTGTGATTTACCAGAGGAGTTTCGTCTATTTGAACAGCACTATCAATGTATTACAGTAGAAGATTTAGAACAAATGATTGAAGAACATTACTTGAAGCAACTATCGGAAGTAGAACGCGAGCAAGTCGCATTTTGGAAGCCTGAACGGTTAGGTGAAGTCATATTTAATGCATGGGATTAGCCCATAAAAAAAGGTCGATTCATCAATAAGATGGATGGACCTTTTTCTATGGATAATATTTTTCTAGGTTCATTAAAATTTCGTTTCTTAGTTGCGCTAACTCAGAATACTGATAGAAGAACAATACTTTTTCATCTGCACGAGTATACCCAGAGGGTTTAGTGGAAAGAATAAAATACATAAAAGATTCTGCAAAATCTTCAGTAGGATGACTTGTCGCATATTCTGTAACGAATTCATCAGCGTGAAGTGTGTAGAAGTGGGTTTGAACGGTAGGATCGGTTTCGATATTTTTTAATTGCTTCCAATGTTGCATGACATCATATTGCCAAAATTGCTGATAGAAATGATAGAGGTAGGCATCTTGTTTTAAACAACCTTCGCCGGGATCATAGGTTTTACACACATTATCATGCGAGTATTCAAAAGAATTAAGCGAAAATAGATGACCATATTCGTGAAGGATTGTTGCGTAAAGTCCATTTAAATTTTTAACATCACGATAATCAAGAGCCAGTGTCCATTTGTCTGGATAATCCATTTGCTGCACATAACCGAGGGTATTGTCTTCACCATCTGTGAAAATTTTAAAATAAGCGACCATTTTTCGATTTTCTGATGGAATTAAATTTGCAAAACGTTTCCAAAGCTCATGCTGTTTTTGTTTATTCTCAATAATATTTTGATGCGCTCTTTTTTTTGAAGACTTTATCATATGAATTTGTTCGTCTTTAATTTCATACGTTAAAATATCTACTTCTTTTGGAGAGAAAGGTGCAGTCAAACTATCAATCTCTTCATAGAGTAAGTCACCATGTTTTTTTTCGAGTTTTTTAATGATTTTGTCACCAAGTTTTGTATCAACTTGTCTTTGATGAATTTTTTTAATAGGGGGTGTGTCAGTATCTTGGAGTGTTTGAATAGCTTTTTGTGTGGGATGATTGATTAAACTAAAAATGATGACTATGAGCATGAGGTTCAGTAAGAGAGGCAAACCGAATTTTATATGCCGTTTCAATAGTGTATCTCCTTTCTAGTTATACGATTCTTTTATCTAATTACCCGATTTAAAAATGTTTAGTATATTTTGATAAAGGAAAAATGTATTGTAGAAAAAAACTTCTTAAAGGAGTGTATTTTTGATTTTTGTAGAATTTATTGTTTAGTGGCAAAAATAGGAGATGGAGGTGTTTCGTTGGATATTAAACACTATATAAACGGTCACTGGAGAAAAGAAGAATCAATGCATTTTATTCCAGTTTCAAACCCTGCCAATGGAGAAGTAATAACGAACGTACCGATGGCTTCAAAAGAATTAGTTCATGAAGCGATTCAACATGCAAAACATGCACAAAAAGAATGGGCAAAAGTACCAGCACCCAAAAGAGCCGACTATTTATATGCAATTGGTGAACGGTTGCGAGATGAAAAGGAGCGACTAGCTAGAATTTTAACGATGGAGATGGGAAAAGTAATTGAAGAAGCACGTGGTGAAGTACAAGAAGCCATCGATATGGCATTTTATATGGCAGGTGAAGGAAGACGGTTATTTGGTCAAACGACGCCTTCTGAATTACCAAACAAATTTGCAATGAGCGTACGTGCGCCAATCGGTGTAGTGGGTCTCATTACACCATGGAATTTTCCAATTGCGATTGCGACGTGGAAGTCATTCCCAGCGATTGTTGCAGGTAATACCGTTGTTTGGAAGCCATCGACCGAAACACCACTTATGGCATATGAGTTAGCAAAAATTATCGAAGAGGTGGAATTACCAGATGGCGTCATCAATATTGTATTTGGAGGAGGTAGTGATGTAGGGTCTCTACTAGTAGAACACCCAGATGTACATGTTATTTCATTTACGGGTTCTACTGAGACAGGGCAAAAGATTGCGGAACTTGGTGGTAAACACTTAAAAAAGGTCTCACTCGAATTGGGTGGCAAAAATGCCATTATCGTGATGGAAGATGCCGATTTAGATTTAGCTGTAGAAGGCATTATTTGGAGCGGATTTGGAACTTCTGGTCAGCGGTGTACAGCTTGTAGTCGTGTCATCGTACATGAAGCTATAAAAGAAGAATTAGCTGACCGGTTAATCACTGCAATGGAGTCATTAAAGCTTGGTAATGGATTAGATGAAGGTGTACAGATTGGTCCAGTTATTCATAAATCAGCCCTTCATAAAATTCATAGTTATATTCAATTAGGATTACAAGAAGGTGCAACTTTATTGAAAGGAGGTCGCATAGCTGATTTTGAATCAGGTCATTTTTACGAACCTACTTTATTTACAGATGTAAAGCCGCAATCACGTCTCGCACAAGAAGAAATTTTTGGTCCAGTCATTTCAATGATTGCAGTTCAAAATTTAGAAGAGGCGATTGAAGTGAATAATTCAGTGAAATACGGTTTATCTAGTTCAATCTTCACACAAGATGTAACAAAAGTATTTCAGGCACAACGCGATTTAGATACAGGTATTGTTTATGTGAATGCAGGAACAACTGGAGCAGAAATTCATTTACCCTTTGGTGGAACAAAAGGAACAGGTAACGGACATCGTGATTCTGGCATCCAATCCCTAGATGTTTATACGGAATGGAAAAGTATTTATGTGGATTATAGTGGCACACTTCAACGTGCTCAAATCGACAATTAAGGGGGCATTCAAATGAAAGTGACAATTCTAGGCGCAGGTTTAATGGGAAAAGAAGTCGCACGTGATCTAGTGAATAGTTCGAATGTAGATAAAGTTTATTTAACTGATATTGATATCGAAAAGGTCCGTACGTTTGTAGAACAATTAAATAGCGATAAAATTGAACTTTTAACAGTTGATGCTTATGATGACGAACAGTTATGTGAAGTGATGGGAAAAGCAGATGTTGTGGTGAACGCATTATTTTATAAATTTAATGTACGCGTTGCAAAGTTAGCGATTGAACTTGGCGTTCATTTAGTTGATTTAGGTGGTCATATTGGCGGTATAACAGATGAAGTTTTAAAACTAGACGAGGAAGCGAAGAAAAAAGGTGTGACGATTATTCCAGATTTAGGTTTAGCACCTGGTATGACAAATATTTTAGCTGGATATGGTGCTTCTAAACTAGATCGTGTGAATGCAATTAAAATTTATGTAGGTGGTATCCCAGCTTCTCCAAAGCCGCCACTTGATTATAGCGTAGTGTATTCTTTAGACGGTGTATTCGATCATTATACAAAACCCTCTTTGATTGTACGAGATGGGATGATTCGCGAATTACCTTCTTTATCTGAAGTAGAAAATCTCTATTTCCCAGGCTTTATTGGTTTAGAGGCGTTCCATACGAGTGGCGGTCTTTCAACACTTGCGCGAACATTTTCTAAATTACACACATTAGAATATAAAACGATTCGTTACGCAGGACATGCCGAACGCTTTAAATTACTTGTTGATTTAGGACTTACACAAAAAGGTAATGAAGTGGAAGTAGACAATGGTATTACCGTAGATATGCGTGAAGTGATGAAACAATATTTAGAGAATAAATTAAGTTTAGGCGACCAAGAGGATGTTGTATTACTTCGTGTGGAAGTGCATGGAGAGGCGAATGAGGAACGTGTATCATTTGAATACGATATGGTAACCTACCGTGATAAGAATAGTGGAGAAACAGCGATGGCACGAACGACTGCTAACACGATTTCAGTAGTCGCAAAACTGATTGGCGATGGCACGATTACAGAACGCGGTGTCATTCCACCAGAATTAGCAGTACCAGGAGAAAAGTATATGACGGAGATGAATCATCATGGCGTAACAATCACAGAAACCATGCTCATGTCGACAAATATTATTAAAGGATAGGGGAGATCGTCATGAATTTTCAATTCTCGGATGAACAAAATATGTTACGCCAGACAGTACGTCAATTTGTAGATGCAGAGATTATGCCTTATATTGCGGAGTGAGATGCGACAGGTGGGTTTGATCCAGCTATTTGGAAAAAGCTAGCTGACCTAGGTTTACTCGGTATATGCATACCCGAAGCATACGGTGGAAGTGGCATGGATTATAATGCATTGGCGATTGCCTGTGAAGAACTGGAGAGAGGGGATACAGCTTTTCGGACGGCTGTATCTGTTCACGTAGGATTGAATAGCATGACTTTATTACAGTGGGGAACAGAAGAACAAAAACAAAAGTATTTAGTTCCTCAAGCAAAAGGTGAAAAGATTGGTGCATTTGGTTTAACAGAACCGGGTGCAGGATCAGATGTAGCGAGCATGCAATCACATGCAACATTAGAAGGAGATGTGTATCGCTTAAATGGTCAAAAAACATGGATTTCACTTTGTGATATTGCTGATCACTTTATTGTATTTGCCTATACGAATCCAGCGTTAAAACATAAAGGAATTTCAGCATTTATTGTAGAGCGCGGGATGGCTGGTTTTTCTTCAAAAGCTATTAAAGGAAAGTATGGGATTCGTGCGGGTAATACAGGAGAATTATTCTTTGATGATGTTCTTATCCCAAAAGAGAATCTTCTTGGCCAAGAAGGAGAAGGTTTTAAAATTGCGATGACAGCACTTGATAATGGACGTTTTACAGTAGCAGCCGGAGCAGTCGGGTTAATTGATGCGTGTATTGAAGCGAGCGTAAGTTATTGCCATGAACGTGAAACATTTGGACAAAAGATTGGTGAGCATCAATTAGTTAAACAGATGATTGCACGTATGGAAGCAGGCTATCAAATGAGTCGTTTACTTGTATATCGTGTAGGCGAGATGAAAAATAGCGGTGTACGTAACACGCGTGAAACGTCTCTTGCGAAGTGGCAAGCATGTGACTTTGCGAATTGTGCGGCAGATGATGCAGTTCAGATTCATGGCGCATATGGTTATTCAGATGAATATCCTGTTGCACGCTATTTACGTAATTCAAAAGCGCCTGTTATTTATGAAGGAACACGCGAAATTCATACACTCATGCAGGCAGACTATGTACTTGGTTATCGTGAAGACCATCCATTATCACATATGTTACCGAAGTGGGCAGGTACTAAAGAATAATGTAGAAAAGGATTGCACGATTGTGTAGTCCTTTTTTAATTTGTAAACAAATAAAAAAGAGAGAAGTCGGTTGAATGACCTGACTTCTCTCTTTCAGTTATTACTTTTTATAAACTCTTTTTTCAATGCTTAGCATTTCAGAAGCTGTTACAAATGTATAACCTTGTTGTTTTAAGTAACGAATTACTTGTGGCAATGCTTGAGCTGAACTTGCATGAATGTCATGCATTAAAACAGTTGTATATTGTGATTTTTGACTTTTCACATTCGCTAATGTTTGTTGTGGATTATGATGTTTCCAATCAAGTGTATCGACATTCCATAAAACAACTGGCATTTTTGCGATTTTTGAAACATTCGCATTGTAAGAGCCATAAGGTGGACGGAATACTGTTGGATTTTTACCTGTTGCTTTTTTAATGGCCTGATTGGTTGTTTCAATTTCTTTTTTTACGTTTGCATTCGATAGTAATACTAGATTTGCATGTGTTAAGGAGTGATTACCAAGCTCATGTCCTTCATCTGCAATTTGTTTCACCATTTTAGGATTTGCGCGTGCTTGTGTACCTACCATGAAGAATGTTGCTTTAACCTTTTCGCGTTTTAAAGTAGCTAAAATACTCTTTGTAGATGTCGTATTTGGCCCATCATCAAATGTAAGAGCAACCGCTTTTTTCGGAATAGGTTTCTTTTTCTTTTGAATAATTTTCTTAACAGGTATTTGGAATTCTTTTGCTAAAGAAGAATTAATATTCTGAAGTGGTAAAGTAATTGTTATTGGCTGGTTAAATGAAGATGTAAAACTATCGGGATTTAAATAGAAGTATAAATTTTGATCATCGAGTGCAAAGTTTTCAAAATGACTAGCTTCTTGGTTGATTGCTAAGTCTTTTTGTTGACTTTTATTGAAATTTTGTACTTCTTTATGTTTTGCCAGTTCTTTTTGTGATAAATTCATAATATGTGTTAACTGCTCACCAGAAGGTATAACTTCCTTAATATCAATTAACTCATTCGCTGGCTGATCCACTGTAAACGTAATGAATTTTTGATCTTTTTTCTGTTTATCCTCTTGTAAACTTTGAGTTAAAACAAATGAATAAAGATCCTTATGTTTCAATGTCATGTACGTCACATGCATCTGTGCATCTTTTGCGTATTTCCCTTTGAAAAAGTCTGTTTTCATCTCTTTAACGGCATCACTGATAGCTGTATTCAGTTCAGAAGATCCTGTTTTTGGGTACTGAATTGTATAGCTACCTTGTTCTGTTTCATTTGTGACCGTCACCGTTTTAATAAATGGGTTGTCTGTTTCAGCTGTAGAGGTGTTTTCAGTTGAAGCGGCTAAACCCTTTTCAGAAGGACTTTTCAAGTTTAGCATGTATACTACAGCGAAAATAATAAGAGATAATAGTATACAAACAAGTAGTGAGTCAATTAATAATCTGTTTTTGAATGGTGAAGATTTCATTTTTTTTGTATACTCCTTTTCATAGTATTAGGTTAATATTACCATTATTTTACGGTGTATGGTCATATAAAGTAAGTAAATTTTATAACTTATAGAAAAATATATTTAATAGAGAGGACGTTTGAAAATATGCCTCATAATAAAGAGGAAGAATTAGCAATTAACTGCTTTTTACTTGCAGGACGTTTGCTAGTTCAATGTGGTGCGGAAACTTATCGTGCAGAGGATACAATGTTGCGCATGGCACAATCACAAGGTTATCCAGATGCACAAAGTTTTGTGACACCTACAGGAATCATTTTTTCTGCAGGACATGAACGACCTACAAGGATTGCTCAAATTCCTAGTAGAACAACTGATTTAGAAAAAATTGCACAAGTTAATAATGTTTCGCGAAATTTAACTGCACGAAATTATTCAATTGAAAAAGCTTATGAAGAATTACAGCGAATTGAAAAGACAAATTTCTTTTTTCCTACCTGGGTCCAAATTCTTGCGGCAGCCATTGCTAGTGCATGCTTTTTAATCTTATTTAGAGGTATATGGTCGGATATGCCGATTGCCTTCATTGCTGGCGGTGCAGGTTTTATCGTATTTATGGCGATTCACTCCTTAACCAAAGTTAAATTTTTTGCAGAGTTCACAGGTGCTCTTTTTGTAGGTGTTATTGCTTTCTATGCTGTGGAGTTCGGATATGGATCGCAACTCGATAAAATTATTATAGGGTCTGTTATGCCACTTGTACCAGGTGTACCAATTGCAAATGCAGTACGTGATTTAATGGCTGGACACTTCGTATCAGGTGTAGCAAAAGGTGTCGAAGCCTTTTTAACAGCTACAGCAATTGGTGCTGGTGTAGCACTTGTACTATTAACATTTTAAGGAGGCAAATCGATTGGAATATGTGATTCATATCATACTGAGCTTTATTGCAACTGCAACATTCGCAATTATTTTTAATGCACCAAAAAATACACTGTTTCACTGCGGTCTTGTTGGGGCCATTGGCTGGGGGATCTATTTAGTCTTCACCAATCATGGTGTAGATATTGTACCTGCATCATTTGCAGGAGCATTTGTTATTGCCATTGTAGCACACATTTATGCAAAACGTTTTAAAACCCCAATGTTAATTTTCAGTGTAGCAGGAATTATCCCACTTGTACCTGGTGGGATGGCTTATAATACAATGCGTCATGTAGTGGAAAAAGATTATACACAGAGTATTGAATTTGCAGTGAAGACGAGTTTAATAACAGGTGCGATTGTGATGGGATTAGTTTTTGCGGAGGTATTTATGCAATTAATTTTTACAGCACTACGACGTCGAAAAATACCTACGAAATAAAACGCATAGTGACTATTTTTATACGTACCCTTTTTTCTTCTATTGAGTATGTGTTTATTAAAAAGAAAAGAGGATGAGACATAAGTATGAAAATATCATCTTATATGAGCATAAGAAAAACCGGAATCGCGCCACAGCACGATTCCGGTTTTTTGTTGCGAACTCTAAAAGGAAAATGAAATGTTTTGTCTCATCCTCGTCTTTTGTTTTAACTACATGAAGTAGTCATAGGCTCTTTTGATAGTGGTTCTAAATCAACTTCAAAACCTAAATCTTCAAGCATTTGCAAGTCGGATGATTCCTCTTGTCCACTCGTTGTTAAATAATCCCCGATAAAAATTGAGTTTGCTGCGTAAAGGCTAAATGGTTGTAAACTTCTTAAATTTACTTCACGCCCACCAGAAACACGAATTTCTTTCGTTGGATTAATCATACGGAAAAGTGCAAGGACGCGTAGAGCATAAAGTGGTGTGACTTCTTTTGTTCCCTCTAAAGGTGTACCGTCTACTGCGTTTAAAAAGTTTACTGGAATTGAATCAGCATCTAATATACGTAAGCTTTTCGCCATCTGTACGACATCTTCTTTAGACTCTTTCATGCCAATAATAACACCTGAACAAGGGGAAATACCCGCATTTTTTACTTTTTCAACAGTCCCCACACGATCTTCATATGTGTGAGATGTTGTAATATGTTCATGATGATTTTCTGATGTATTTAAGTTGTGATTGTAACGATCGACACCGGCTTCTTTTAATCGTTCTGCTTGCTCTGGTTTTAGAATACCAAGACATGCACAAACCGTCATATTTGGGTTTTCAGCTTTAATTTCTTTTACAGCATCTACTACAATATCCAATTCACGATTCGCAGGACCACGACCACTTGCTACGATACAATACGTACCAGCTTGAACAACGCTTGCTCGTCTCGCACCCTCTACAATTTCTTCTTGTTTCATCATGGCATACTTTTCAATCGGTGCTTTTGAAATAATAGACTGTGAGCAATAGCCACAGTTTTCTGGGCACAGACCAGATTTCGTATTAATAATCATATTTAATTTCACTTTATTACCGTAGTAGTGATAGCGAATTTGATAACTCGCCTGCAATAACTTAAGTAAGTCTTGTTGTGGTGTTTCTAAAATAGCTAGAGCTTCTTCATCTGATAATAAATAGTTTTCCTCAATGATCTGTGTAGCTAATTGTTCATAATTCATGATTTACGAACTCCTTTCAAGACGAATTGCATGCGATAGGCAAAGAAGCCAGATAGTACAGATAGAATGATATCTTTTGGAAGCGGAGGCATCATCCACAACCAAGCAATTTGATATGTAAAGTTCTCAGGAGCTGCTGCCCATAGTTTATAAGCGAAGTACATCCAATTTGTTCCGAATACATAGTTGATGACCATAGCTACAAGTGCTGCAGCAACATACATCATTTTCGTATTTTTCATTTCAATCATTTTTCCTGCAACATAAGCTGCAAAAATGAATGACACGATGAAACCGAATGTTGGACTTAATACTTGGCTAAAACCACCGCTGAATCGTGCGAATACGGGTGCGCCGGCTAAACCGATTAGCATGTAGACTGTAACAGCAATAGCTCCTCGCTTACTTCCTAAAATTAATCCAGCTAAAATTGCGAAAAATGTTTGGAGTGTAATTGGAACACCACCAACGACCATGAACGGTGCAAATGATGTGATGTTCGCCCCAATCATCATCAATGTAGCAAACATAGCACAATAGACTAAATCTACAACGCGTAATTTTGTTTTCGACTTTGTCATCGTTGTTTGACTTGTTGTCATTTCTAAATCCCCCTCAAATGAGTAAAAATTGAACATGTAAGTTGTTCAATATCCAATTTAATACTTTTTTATAATTTGTGTCAACTTATTTTTATTTTAAGTTTACTCAAATTATGAAAAAGACCTCAACTAATCTGCGAAGAAAAGTTGAGGTGGCTATTTTATAATAATTCGTTATGAGTGAATAAAGTTTCGATATCTTGCGGAACTTTAGGGCGACTTAATTGATAACCTTGAATTGCATCGCAGCCAGCTTCTCGTAAAATTGAAACTTGTTCTTCTGATTCAACACCTTCTGCAACAACGCGCATGTGTAAAGAACGTCCAAATTGAATCATACCTTGAACTAAAGCACGCGTTTTCTCTTGGTAGACAATCGGTGCGATAAACGAGCGGTCAATTTTAAACTCTTCTAAAGGTAATAGTTGCATATAACGGAATGAAGCATAACCTGTTCCAAAATCATCTAATGAGAATTTAATCCCTTTAGCTTGTAATTTACGCATTTGGCTAACAATCGATTCTTCTGCTTCTGCTTCAAGCGCAAATTTTTCTGTAATCTCAATTTGCAGTAAATGTGGTGGACATTGTGTACGTTCTAATACTTTTAAAATCGTATCAACCATATTTTTATCGCGGAATTCACGAATCGATGTGTTAATACTAATGCGAATTGGTGTCCCTGCATTCGCCCATTCAACAGCTTGTTCACAAGCTTTTTCAAGCATGAAGCTGCCGATTTGATTAATTAAACCAGTTTCTTCTGCAATCGGAATTAAAATATCTGGCGGTACAATCCCAATTTCAGAGTCTTCCCAACGTACGAGCGCTTCAACAGTTGTGATTTCATCTGTTGTTAAATCTTGTTGTGGTTGATAAAGCACGCGTAAATCTTTTTGATTTAGTGCAATCAATAATCGTTTTTCAATAATTGAACGGGTACTTAAAGATTCATGGTCAGCCTTAGATAAGCTCATAATAAGATTTCCGCCCTCAGCTTGTACCTTTTGGATTACTGAGTTGGAAGCTTTGAATAAGTTACTAAATGTACTTTGGTCTTCAGGGAATTTTGTAATACCACCACTTACAGTTAAAGGAGTTGAAGTATGATCCAAGTAAATCGGGTGTTGTGTTAAGTAAGATAAGAACCCTTGGATAAACCATTCACCAAGTGGCGTTAATACAACAAACTCGTTGACACTAATACGGGCCATCGTACTATCTTGGAAATACATTTTCATGCGATTTGTGAACTCTGTTACGAGTACAGCTTCTGTTTGCTCATCATATATTTCTTTTAGTGAATAGAACTTGTCGATACTTAAAAAGACGAACGTGAAGTGATGACCTTCTTCAATCATCTCGTTGACGATTTGTTCTAGACGGTAACGGTTCATCAGTCCAGTCTCTTGATCGATGTAGGCGATTTGTTCTAAACGATTTTGTAACATCTTTTTATCGGTAATATCATTTTCTAAAAATAGATAAGAAGGTCGATTCTCTTTATTTTTAGCAATTGGAATAGCGGATAATTCTACCCAATAAGGTTGTCCATCTTTTGTGATTTGTTCAACCTCGCCATGCCATGTGCGATTATTTTTCAATGTTGACCAAATTTTATCCGCCTGTTTTGAGCCTTCATCTGTTTGTGGGAACATTTGCCATAATGTCTTTCCGATAATACGCTTTGGCGTCCATTTACTATATTTTAAAAAGTTCGAATTGGCTGCTTCAATTAAACCATTTTCGTCAACCGACAACATCATGAACGAATCTTCTAAACCAGAGCGTAAATAAGATAACTGTTCTTCAAAATTCGTATCAGAAGTGTTACGATCGGAAGGTGTCAAACTAATGACTAAACAAGGTTGGTCTTGAATTGTCCAAACGGTAAAGAATGTTTTACATAGGATGCGCGTCTGATCTTTCGTTATATATGCAAGGTAGCCCATATCACGTACTTCTGGCTCCTCAATTAGTTGTTCAAAGATTAGTTCGTTTGTAGCGAGTTGACTTTGTTCAGCGAAAGGTACTGGATAACCAAGTATGGCATCTGTATCGTAACCTAAATATTTCTCCGCTGTATGGTTCCATAGAATTATTTCTCCGTCTTTATTGACAAGGAGAAAAGGCTGGGGTAACTGGTTAATTAATTCTTGTGAAGATGGTAATAAGATTTCACTTTCTTTCATTTTATGCAACGACTCCTTGAATTTACGGTATAGTTCCTATTATAGAGAAAAAAAGTATATAAGTCATTAGTAACAGATGATGAAATAAAAATAATTTATTTTACCTAATTTTGATTTGCGTTTAAGAAAATATTATTCAAAGGGATAAAAATACAAAAAAATCGAAAAAAATAAGCAAAAAGATGTAAAGAAGGGGGCCTACAAATGAATCATACGACTAAGAGATTAAAAGGAATCATCATGATTATAATTGGTTCAATGCTTTGGGGAGCGACAGGACCTATGATGGAATGGGTATTATCGTCTAGCCATATGAGTGTATCATTTATGCTAACAATACGCCTTTTATTGGCAGGTTTTCTCATATTATTCTTTTTAATCGTGACTAAAAGAGATATATATGCTATTTGGAAACAACCTTATTGGTGGATTAAACTTGTGATTTTTAGTGTGTTTGGGATGCTCGGCGTACAATATACGTTTGTTGCTGCGATTCATGCAAGTAATGCAGTTTTAGCAACATTATTGCAATTTTTAGCACCTATTTTTGTTGTGCTATATGTGTCATTCTCACAAAAGATGTTTCCACCGAGATATCAAATATTCGGTATCTTAGGGACATTAATCGGCTTGTTCCTATTGCTAACAAATGGTTCTATATCAAACCTATTAGTAAGTCCTGTAGCGCTTCTTTGGGGATTAGGTGTAGGTTTGACATTTGCTTTTTATACACTATACCCCACTTCTGTCATGAATGAATGGGGTGTACTCGTTGTCATTGGATGGAGCATGTTAATAGGTGGTTTGCTTCTTGGCTTCTCAAAAGGTTTTTGGGAATTTAATCAATATGCGCTACTCGTGGAGAGTAGCACCAATTTTATGTTATTAGCGATTATTTTCTTTGGTACAATCGCTTTTATCCTATTTTTAAGTAGTATGAAATATATTTCACCTGTTGAAACGAGTATCTTATCGAGTTTCGAACCATTAACTGCAATGTTTATATCGGTTATTTGGTTGGGAAGTGTACTTGCGGGCGTTCAAATCATCGGAATTATTCTTATGATTTTATGTGTTGTCTGGTTATCAATTGAAGGAAATCGACAATCGGTGAAGATGAAGGAAGAATAGAGAGGGAGTGGGTGAACCATTCCTTCTTTTTGTATATAAAGACATAAATCGTTTAGTTTAAAGTAATTTTTAAATCATGATTATAGCTATTTTTGAAGGCGAAACATTTATCTAGAGAAATGAAGTGGGAATATGTCATAATAAACAAATCAATGAAGTCGGGAAGGTGTCTTATGCGAAAAGTTTTTTCTTATATAGGCCCTTATAAATGGGCAGCCTTAGTGGCCTTCATGCTGATGTTAGTCGAGTTAGCAGTTGAATTAGTACAACCACTCATCATGGCAAAAATTATCGATGAGGGTGTAGTCGCAGGGAATTTACATACGGTTATTTTATGGGGAAGTATCATGCTTGGACTCGGTGTACTTGCTTTTATAGCAGGGATTTCAAATGGTTTCTTCTCAGGACATGCAGCACAAAGTTTTGCGTATGACTTACGAGTTGCGCTATTTAAAAAAGTACAATCTTATTCAATGCATAGCTTTTTAAAGGTTCCTACATCGAGCATGATTACACGTATTACGAATGACGTGACGCAAGTACAAAATATTTTCTTCATGTCATTACGGTTTATGATGCGTGCGCCTCTTGTTGTGATTGGGAGTCTAGTTATGGCCTTTTTAGTGAATGCTAAGTTGGCAATTTTTTTAGTGATAGGGATTCCATTTTTACTTATTTTCTTATGGTTCATGGTGCGAAAAGGTGCGAAAAACTTTGGGAAAGTTCAAAGACGTGTCGACCAAGTGAATCGTAATATTCAAGAAAACTTACAAGCGACACGTTTAATCAAAGCGTATATGCGCGGTGTCTATGAATCGACTAAATTTAATCAATTAGCAGTCGCATTAAAAACAGATACGATGAAGGCACTTCGTTTAATGGAACGTATCCAACCTGTTTTATTAATTGTCATGAATGGTGCTTTACTCGTTATTTTATGGCTTGGTGCAAAAGAGATTCAAGCAGATCGCATGCCTGTCGGTGATTTAGTCGCAATCTTCAACTACACGATGCGCATCACAGGAAACTTTAGCATGTTTGCGATGATTATTACGTTCTTCTCTCGCGCTTCTGCTTCAGCCAATCGCATGAATGAAATTTTATCGATGGATGAAGTGCAAACCGTTCAAGAAAATAAAGAACATAGTCCATATTATGTCGAAGCACGTCATATTACATTTAAGTATGATGAAGAAGGAAAGTTTATTTTACATGATGTATCGTTCGCAGCGAATCGTGGTGATACGATTGCAGTTATGGGTGCTACAGGTTCAGGTAAGTCCTCGTTACTCCAATTATTACCTCGTCTGTATGATGCAACGGAAGGTACGATATTTGTAGAAGGAAAAGACGTGAAAAGTTATGATCCGCATGATTTACGTCAAAAAATCGGTTATGTACCACAACGTTCTCTATTATTTACAGGAACGATTTTTGAAAATATTACATGGGGGAATGAACATGCGACGCTAGAAGAAGTAGAGCATGTATGTAAGATTGCACAAATCCACGAGACCATTATGCGTTTTCCAGATGGTTATGAAACACGCGTAGGACAAAAAGGTGTGAATTTATCGGGCGGGCAGAAACAACGTATTGCGATTGCGCGTGCCTTGATTCGTCAACCAGAACTCTTTATTTTCGATGATAGTATGAGTGCGCTCGATTTAACGACTGAAGCGAAGTTATGGCAGGCATTAAATGAATATGAAGACGCAACACGTTTTGTAGTGACACAAAAGATCGCAACAGCGAAAAGTGCCACATGTATTTTATTAATGGATCAAGGTGAGGTAGTTGCACAAGGAACGCATGAGGAGCTTCTTGAAAATAGTGCACTTTACCGAGAGATTGTCGCTTCACAGCAGGAGGTGAATACGAATGTTTAAAGCATTTCAATATAAACCGATTTTAACAAAAGAAGATATTCAGTCACATCAAAAGAAAAAACGAGCGAAGACATCGAATATGAAAGGGACGATTGGTCGTATTTGGCAGCTTGTAGACGAACAGCGTATTCTACTACTTGTTGTATTAGCGATGGTCTTCTTAAGCTCTGTCGGAATGTTGCTAGGACCTTTATTAATTGGTCGTATGATTGATGAACAAATTTTACCGAAGAATTTAATTGGTATTGGTCCAACACTCATACTATTGGCGGGAATTTATATTATGGTGTCAATTACGTTATTTTTACAAAACTACTGGATGATTGGCATTGCCCAACAAACTGTTTACCGATTACGTACACAATTGTTTGAAAAGTATCAGCGCCTGCCGATTTCATTCTTTGACCGTAAACAACATGGTGATTTAATGAGTCGTATGACGAATGATTTAGATAATGTGAGTTCTACATTAAATAGTACATTCATTGAAGTATTTTCAAGTGCACTCATTTTAACAGGAACATTCACCTTTATGATGATTTTGAGCCCACTTTTAACCATTGTGACGATGATTATTATTCCGATGATGTTTTTAGCGACGAAGTGGATTACACGTCGCACAGGTCCATTATTTAAAAAGCAACAAGCGACACTTGGTGCATTGAACGGTATGGTAGAAGAAACAATCTCAGGACAATATGTTGTTAAAGCTTATTCGCAAGAAGAACGCATGATTCGCCAATTCGAGGAGAATGGTCAACGTTTACGTCGCACAGGTTACTGGGCGAATGTCTACTCAGGTGGTATTCCGAAAGTGATGAACTTCTTAAATAATGTCAGCTTTGCGATTGTTGCAGGATTTGGCGGTTACTTAGCTTACAAAGGGCATGTCACAATTGGGATTGTCGTGATTTTCGTTGAGTATGCTCGTCAATTTACACGTCCACTCAATGAATTAGCGAATCAATTTAATAACGTGTTATCTGCCATCGCAGGTGCAGAACGTATTTTTGAGATATTGGATGAGCCAGAGGAAGTAGAAGAAGGAACGAAGTCTTTAACGAAAAGACTGGCGGGGAATATTACGTTTGATCACGTTGATTTTAAATATGATCCACAAAAAGAACCGTACATTTTACAAAATGTGAACTTTAATATTCACTCAGGTGAAACAGTGGCGCTCGTCGGTGCGACAGGAGCAGGGAAGACAACCATTATGCAATTAATGGCTCGCTTTTATGAAACAACTTCAGGACAAATTCGAATCGATAACCAACCGATTGAACAGATTTCACGAGAAGATTTACGCAATCAGATGGCATTTGTTCTTCAAGATCCGTTCCTGTTTGAAGCATCTATTTTAGAAAATATTCGTTATGGTCGATTAAATGCCACAGATGAAGAAATCATTGAAGCATGTAAACAGGCGAATGCCCATGCTTTTATCGAACAATTAGAAGATGGTTATCATCATGTGTTAAAACCTGAAGCGAGTGATTTAAGTCAGGGGCAGAAGCAGTTATTATCCATTGCGCGAGCGCTTATTGCAGACCCTGCGATTCTGTTATTAGATGAGGCAACTTCAAGTATTGATACCGTAACGGAACTGCATATTCAACGTGCATTAAATCATTTAATGAAGGGCCGTACAAGCGTTGTTATTGCGCATCGTCTCAATACAGTGAAAAATGCAGATCGAATTTTTGTTATGGAACAAGGACAATTAGTCGAACAAGGTACGCCGAAAGAGTTAATCGAGAAGCAGGGAATTTATTACGGTATGTTGCAACAAGGGAAAGCAATTGAATAAAAGATATGAGGAGAATCGAAAATTATCCGATTCTCCTTTTCCATTTTCTTGAAAGTTGAACGAAAGGCGAATAGGACTTACAATAGGAGATATTCTATAAGGTAACGGTGATAAAATGAATGTATTTGCGATGAAGGCAACGTATCCACTCGATACATTGACACAACAAGAGCTAACTCAATTATGTGAAGATGCAGCGCTAACTGATGGTGTGAATTATTTGGAATGGATGCATGAACAAGATTGGAATGAGTGGGATACACGTGGTTTTTTTGTTTTTATCTATGACGAGGACCATGACCGCTTAGTAGCAGCATTGAGCGCTTTTGATGCATTTGGTTTACATGCATACGAATGGTCGATGGTCATTGAACCTTTATATCGTTCAATTGGTTTAGAAGAAGTATTAATTGATGGATTAAAACATGGACTAGAAGAAAGACAAGCGACAGGTGAAATGGCAGTTGTCGATCAGCGTCAAGAGATGAAACAAGTTCTTGAACAACAAGGATATGTATATAGTTCATCAAAGCTTCAAATGATGACTACCGCGCAACAAGAAAATGACGTGGAATTCAATGTACGTCCGTATCAACCAGATGATTTGCAAGTTGTTCAACAAATGATGTCAGATGGTTTTGGTGACTTACCTGAAGAAACAGAAGAATTTATTGCGCTCATGGATGAGGAATCGAGTAGTCACGTTTTTGTGGCAACACAACAAGATGAAGTCGTTGCGATGGTTACAACAGCAGTGTTGGAACGACAATTATGGATTACATCTTTTACAACACTAGCTTCCAAACGTCGTCAGGGCATCGCTTCAAATTTAGTGAAGTGGGTAAAGAATGAAGCATATAGACAACAACTTGAAAGTGTTAGATTAGAAGTAGAAACTGAAAATATCGAAGCACTTACTTTTTATAAACAAGCTGGTTTTGAAGTAGTGGAACAAGTCGATTATTACATTGTGAAATAAGCAGCAAAGAAGGGTGACATATGAAAATAGTTTGTTTTGGCGATAGTTTAACTGCTCGAAAAGAAGGTTATCCTAAGCCAATGTTGACGATGATGTTATCGGAAAAGGTAAAAGGGCATATATATGTGAATATCGGACTTCCTGGGAATACGACGGTGTCTGCGCGAGAGCATTTAAAGTCAGAAGTTTTGGAAGAGCATCCAGATGTCGTAACGATTCTTTTTGGGTCGAATGATTGTTCTGAAACGAAACAAATCCCTTTATCCATTTATGAAGAAAATCTCGCATTTTTTGTGAAAAAAATCGGTCCTAAAAAAGTCATTTTGATTACGCCACCTCCTGTAGACGAGCATAAACAAAAATATCGTACGAATGCACGCATTCACGAATATGCAGATGCGGTACAACGCGTAGCCGCACAGTATCAATGTACATGTATTGATTTTTTTGAACATGTTTATACACAACCGGATTATGAAAAATTACTCGTTGGAAAAAGTGACGATGGCTTACACTTCGGTGAAAAACTCTATGATCAACTCAGTGACTTAATTGCAGATGAGCTGAGAAAACGTGAACGTGAAGCAGAAAAATCACTTTGGCGAAAAATGATGGATAAGTTGTAAAAATAGATTACTAAAAGTAAAAGGAATCGTGCCACAAATAGCGCGATTCCTTCTTTTAATTTAATCCAATAAAAAATATTGTTTCGTCGGTGCTACAAGATGTAATTCGTGCATGGCACGTGTTAACGCAACATAGAGTAATTTACGTTCTAGTGGTGTATCTTCAAAAGGTTCTTCACTCGCTACGAGAATTACTGCATCGAATTCAAGTCCTTTTGCGAGATGACTTGGTACGACAAGTATAGCATCTTGGTCAATTTCCGATGTTTCATCTAATAGTAATGCAGGAACCTCAGCTTGTTGTAACTTCTGTGTTAGTATTTTTGCTTCTTTTGTCGATTTACAAATACATGCGATTGAGCGATGTCCATTGGCGCGAATTTGTTCATTTATTGTATGAATCAACTGTGGATCAATTCCATGCATTTCATGGAATTCAGGAATAAGTCCATGACGTACAACCGGTTCGACAAGTGGTAAATCTTCCTTCATTCCTTGAAGAATTGTATTCGCAACGTCCATAATTTCAATTGTTGTACGATAGCTTTTTTGAAGTGTCTTATAAGAGGCACGAGGGAATAGTTCACGGACAGGTCCCCAATTTGTGAGCGAACGGTAACTATGAATCCCTTGCGCTAAATCACCAACCATCGTGAATAAATCTGTATCGAGTCCATCTCTTAAAGCTGCTAATTGGAAAAGACTATAATCTTGTACTTCATCAATGAAGATAGCGCGCATTTTCCATTCATCTGAAATTCCTTTAATTTTCGCATGCAAGTAATAAAGTGCTGCTAAATCTTCTGTCGCATAACGCTCTTTTTGATGGAATGTTAAAAATGTATGACGTTCTTCTTCTGACCAATTGGGTGTTAATTTAGCTAGAAGTATGTCATCAGTTAAAAGTTGGCGATAGATTTTTTTAATATTTTGTTTTGAGAAAGGCTTCATGTAACGTGTAACAAGTGTTTTTGCTTCTTTTTCAATTGCGGGGATACGCATATCACGTTCATCAATCCAGCGCGTTACTTCTGCTTTTCGCTTTACTGGGTCAATGATGTTTAGCGCACGTCCTAAAATATCATCGTATTTACGATTCAAATCGTACAAAATCTTCTTCTTTTTCATCTGTACGGTACGTTGTACAACAGCTTTAATCTTTTGAATTCGTTTTTCAATTGGCAAGTAAGCATACTCCGTACGGAATAGTTTTAATAATTTTGTACCACGTAGTAGACGGTATTTTTCAAGAAAGACATCTGTAAAGTGTTGTTCATATTGCGCATTCATTTCAGCAATTAATCCGTCCATTAAATCACGATATTCGAGTGAACCTTTTAACTTGGTAATCCAGAGTACATCATCTTTTGCTTTTTGTTCGATAAGAGATTCAAGTAATTCATTCGGAGCAGTTAGTTTTAAAGAGAGTCCAATTGCTTTTTGTACATATTCTTCATATGTTGTTTGACAAATTGCGCCGACACCAAGTTCTGGAAGTACATCCGAGATATAATCGATAAAAAGTTTATTCGGTGCTAAAATCATTAATTTTTCTGCTTCGAAATGTTCACCCATTGTGTAAAGGAAGTAGGAGATTCTGTGAAGGGCAATCGTCGTCTTCCCAGATCCAGCCGCTCCTTGTACGATAATCGGTTGTTTTAAATGCGCACGAATAATTTCATTTTGTTCAGCTTGAATGGTTGAAACAATTTCAGTTAATCGAACGTCAGCTTTCCCAGCAAGTGCATCTTGTAGTAGCGCATCATTCGTCGTTAAGTCAATGTCTCGTACATCAAGTAATTCACCATCTTCAATTTTATATTGGCGTTTAGAATAGAGGTGACCTTTGTTTTCGACATCATTCACCATATACGTTAAGTCGCCTAAACGCCCATCATAATAAACATTTGCGACTGGTGAGCGCCAATCGACAATGACGGGTTCTTGCGTTTCTTTATCGAATAGTGAGGTTTTCCCGATATAGAGTTTTTCATCGGGCTCGCCTTCTTTTTCAAAGTGAATACGCGCAAAATAAGGCTTCGATTTAATTGCTTCGAGCCCTTCTTGTTGATTACTCGCCATATCAAAAAAGCGAGTATTCGTTAAAATATTTAAGTATCCTAAGCTGGAATCTAAGTAGTCGAGGTCTGCAATGGAGTTTCGAATGATTTCTTGTGCATTAGCTAAATCTTCTTCTGATTCATGCAGTAATTTTTCCATAAAGTTTTTCACATAGGTGAGATGTTGTGCTTCCTGTTGAAAATCAGGATGTTGTTCAGACATAAAAAATCCTCCCATCGAAATATCGTTTTTGAAACGTAATGGAATGCTTGACACGGCCCTTCATACTGCTTCAATCCCTTTAATAAAAGGACAAAAACGGCTTTCTTTGGTAGAGTGACAAATACTATCATACGTTTTTTAAAAAAGATTTGCAAAAACGAGGAATACCTTTCATGATGTAATGGAAGATAGGAGAGAAAAGACATGAAAATTTTTGCCCATCGAGGTTTCTCAGGTGACTATCCTGAAAATACATTACCTGCTTTTGAAGCAGCATCAAAACTTCCGGTAGAAGGAATCGAATTTGACGTACAGCGTACAAAAGATGGTGTACTTGTTGTTCATCATGATGAAAAAATTCATCGTACATCGAATGGTAAAGGACATTTGAAAGACTATACATTTTCAGAGCTTCGTGAGCTTGATTTTGGTAGTTGGAAAGATAAAAAATTTAAAGGGATACAAATTCCGACACTTGGAGAAGTATTACGTGTATTCAAAGATACACATCATCTCTTAAATATTGAGATTAAAACAGATGTGGTGGATTATCCTGAAATTGAACAAGCGATTATGGAACAAGTCGATTACTTAGATATGACAGATCGTGTCATCTATTCATCATTTGACCATGTGATGGTCGAAAAATTATTGCGTGTGGCACCGAATAATACAACAGCTGCGCTATTTGAAAAAATTTTAGTGAACCTACATGAATATGGTGAAAAAATTGGCACGAAGCATTTACACATTTCATTGAATGCGGCTAAAAGAGGTGTAATTCGTGAAGATATTCAAAAGGGAAGTATATTCCGCGTATATACAGTGAATAAAATAGAAGACTACGATGCAATGGAGAAATTAGGGGTGGAGGCTGTATTTACAGATGTCCCAGATGTGTTATTAAAGCATCGGAAAAATAAATCATAATAAAAGAGTCACACTGTTTTTAAAATTCAGTGTGGCTCTTCATATATATTACCATTTCGCTTTATGCACTTCTGAAGCACCGAGCATTTGTCGAATCGGAAGAATTTGTCCGTTTTCAAACTTAACGAAGCCTTCAAAGTATCCGAATAGTTGGTGGACAGTTGATTGGACAAGTTTTGCATCGGATTTTGCAACACGTTCAAAAAACGGTTTGAACGTTAAGCGTACGTCATTTGAAAACTTGGTTTGAATCGTCCACGGCTTCATCAAGTCTTGCTCATCATATTTGAAAATGACATCTTCATGTATTTTAGTCATTTTTCCGTCAAAGAAAAAAGCATTCTCTGTCATACCTGTGCCATCTGTCCATTGTCCACCAAAGTTTAGCCCAACACGATGATTACGACAGCGCTGTGATGCCATCGCCCAGTTCCAAGTCGATTCTCTCGGCCATACACCGCGACCGTAGTCGAGTACAGCATAAGAATCGCGACGATCGAACGCATAGCGACGATCACCAATTTTCACATAACCTTCTGTTGGTAATGTATGATGTTTTGCGGTGAATTGGAATGTTTGGCGATTCCAAGGAATGACAACATTGAGTGATTCATCTTCCTCTAAATGGTGAATGGTCAAATCAGCATGCAGTAGCTCACCATCAAAATCAGGAATTGTAACGGTTACTTGTGTTTCTTGATAGCCATCATAGAGAAACTGAATTTTCATTTCACTATGATTGCAAATCGTTGTATCGAGTACGTGTTCAGACATCTTTGGTTTTTTACCGAGTGGTGACATCGTAATTGTTTTTTCGAAAAAACGTTGCGTTTCATAATCTAATACATAAACAAAGCAAACGGTTGCATAATCAAGATGACTAATAGCTGCTGAGAACATTAAATCATCCCCATACACACACCAATAATTCCACTTTTTCTTACGCATGAAGTGGCCCTTTAAATTACTTTGAATTAAAGGTTTTCGTGCATAACCAATCGCAGCAGGATTTAAATTTCCTTTTGCGTCACATAATTTAATTGTGTCTAAAATTTCATTCTCTGCATGCTGAACCACTTCATAACATCCTTTCCTAAAAAATTATTCCGTACAATTTAGCTGTTACTTGTATTGTATCAAAAATTAATTAAAAAAAATGATTTCGTGAAAAAAATAAAGGAATTTTTTTCAATTATTTGCTACTATGAACGCCATTCCAGAAAAATGTTGTAATTTCATGTGCAGTTTCTTCAAGAGTGTTGAAAAAACCTTGCCCATTTGAATCGGTAAACTTACTTAAATTAAGAAGTGATAAAAATAAATGTGCCATAAATTTCGTACTCTTATTCGGGAGAACACCATTTTCTACTTCTTTTGCAAAACAAGCTTCAATTGCGTCATGCATGGCATCTTCAGAGGCTTGAATTCTTTTTAATTGGTCTTCTGATAGGCTAGATGATGCTTCGCGAATAAATGTGTGAATATCGATATCGACAGTTGCGCGTGTAAAAACAATAATTAGTTGTTCAAGTCGCTCTTGAAAGGGTATATGTTGAGATAGAATCTTTACTGAACTTTGACGTACCGTCGTCATTAAAGATTCAACAGAAGCTGTAAATAATTCAGCTTTTGTTTTGAAATAATAGTAAACTGTCGCTTTTGTAATATTACATTTGAGTGCTACTTCATCCATTGATGTATTTTTATAACTATATTGTAAAAAAAGTTGGATTGCCGTATTTAAAATATGCGTTTTTGTAGGGATTACACGATCTTCTTGCTTAGGGCGACCTAAATTTTTAGGTGAAACTGACATAGTGAAGCCCTCACTTTCTAATAGAATTTAGAGGTTATTATATCATATTTTAAAATTTTATTTGATTAATTAACTCTCGAGTATATATAATGAGAGAGAATAAAAAAGGAGTGAGAAAATATGCGAAAGCATCCATTAGAACAATGGGGCGCGTTAGTAGCAGGTAAAAAAGGACGCTGGATTACATTAGCTTTTTGGGTTCTACTCGTAGCGGTATTATCATTTACACTTCCCCAAATTAATAGCGTAGAAAGCAACAACGCAGAAAATTTACCTTCAAACGCAGCTTCAAAAGAAGCGGAAAAAGTTATTAAAGAACAATTTCCAAATGATTCAGGTATTCCATTATTACTTGTTTGGCACCGCGAGGGTGGTTTAAATCAAGAGGATTACGCAAAAATTCAAAAATTATATAAAGATTTGGAGAGCAACCCTGTACCTCATCAGGCAACAATTCCTCCATTTGGTAAATTACCACCACAAGCTTTAATGAAATCAGCTTCAGAGAATGGGTCTACACTTGTTACACCTGTATTCTTTGATCAAAAATCAACAACGGAGCAATTACAAGTTGGTTTAGATGACATTAAAAAGCAAGTAAAAGATTTAGATGTTAAAACAACAGGTAGTTATGACAATAAAGACGAACTAAACCTTCGTTACTCAGGTCCTGTTGGAATTGCGATTGACGCAACAGGTCTATTCAAAAATGCAGACTTTAAATTATTAGCAGCAACTGTATTACTTGTATTAGTATTATTAATTTTAATTTATCGTTCACCATTATTAGCGATTATTCCATTAATTGCAGTAGGTCTAGCATATGGTGTGATTTCACCATTACTTGGACTGATGGCGGAGCAGGGATGGATTGATAAGGACGATCAAGCAGTGTCCATCATGACCGTTCTATTATTCGGGGCAGGAACCGATTACTGTTTATTCCTGATTTCAAAATATCGTGAAGTATTATTAAAAGTAGAAAATCGTTTTGAAGCGATGAAGATTTCGATGAAGGAATCGGGCGGCGCGATTATGATGAGTGCTTTAACAGTTGTAATCGGTCTTGCAACATTAGGTTTAGCACACTATGGTTCATTCCATCGATTCGCTGTACCATTTAGTTTTGGCGTTCTAATCATGGGAATTACAGCACTAGTTGTACTACCAGCCATCTTAGTAATCATTGGTCGTGTGGCATTCTTCCCATTCATTCCGCGTACAGAGAAAATGGCGCAGGAAGTAGCAGCGAAAAAAGGCAAAGCACCAAAGCAACATGCACCACAGCACCGTATCGGTAAGAAGGTTGCGCATCTTGTTACAGGTAAACCATGGGCAATCATTATTATCACAGTTGTATTCTTAGGTGGTCTTGCAGCATTCACACCAAAGGTTAACTATACGTTCGATTTACTATCATCATTCCCAGATGAGACAAATTCACGTGAAGGTTTTAAACTAATTGAAGATAACTTCTCAGCTGGTGAACTTGCACCGATGAAAGTCGTTGTCGATACAAAAGGCAAAGATGTTAACTTAAAAGAGAATCTTGGAAAATTAAGTTACGTGAGTGAAGTAGCAGCACCACAACAAAGTGAAAAAGATAAAAACATTCAATTATACGAAGTAAGTTTAAAAGATAATCCTTACTCAGCAGAAGCTCTAGAAACTGTACCGAAGATTACAAAAGCAACAGAAGGTTTCTTGAAAGATGCAAAAGTAGAAGACGGTAAAGTATGGGTAGGCGGCGAAACAGCTTCACAATATGATGAGAAAGAAACAATCTCTCGAGATGAATCTGTGATTCTACCAACGATGATTGCGTTAATCGCATTACTATTACTTGTATATCTTCGTTCGATTACAGCAACAATCTACCTTGTCGGAACCGTTGTATTATCGTTCGTTGCAGCGCTTGGTGCAGGTTGGATTGTTCTACACTATGTTTTAGGTTTCGATGCAATCTCTGGTTCAATTCCATTATATGCATTCGTATTCTTAGTAGCACTTGGTGAGGACTATAACATCTTCATGATTTCAGAGATTTGGAAGAATCGTAAAAATGGTAAGCCGCATAAATTGGCAATCCAAGAAGGTGTTATTCATACAGGAAGCGTTATTACATCAGCAGGTTTAATCTTAGCTGGTACGTTCGCAGTATTAGGTACATTACCAATTCAAGTACTTGTACAGTTTGGTATTGTAACAGCTATCGGTATTCTAATGGATACATTCATTATCCGTCCATTACTTGTACCAGCCCTAACAACAGTTATGGGACGTTACGCTTACTGGCCAGGAAAGTTATTTAAGAAACAATAAATAGTAGGGTAGCTAGGGGAAATATTATATTTGAACCTAGCTGCTTTTCTAATTTACAACGATTTTACATAATGGTTATCATATGCAACTTCTTATTTTTTTCAGCATATGATACAGTTAAATTACATGAAAGTGAAGGAGTTGGACATTATTCTTACTGTTAAAGAAGTTATTCGTAATCGTCGTTCAATTAAATTATTCAATGGTAAACCTGTTTCAAAAGAAGCACTATTAACCATTTTTGATGATGCTAAATGGGCTCCAAACCATGGTAACCGTCAACCGTGGCGTATTGTATTAGCTACAGAAGATGGATTACAACGATTAAATACGGTTATTCGTGATGTTGTTGTACCGAACTGGGAAGAACTATCTGTAGAAGAACTAGCGAAAAAGATGGTGAAGTTTACAACACCAGGTGCTGTCGCTTTTGTCATCATGCCAGAAGATTTGCGTCAAAAAGAACGCCTAGAGGATTTTGCGGCAGCAAGTAGCTTTATTCAAAACATTCAATTGCTTGCGTGGGATGAAGGAATTGGTTGTTGCTGGAAAACACCAGGTTGGTTAGAGAAACCGGAGTTCTTGAAAGCACTAGGTTTAGAAGCAGGTGAAAGACCGATTGCGATGTTGCAATTTGGTTACTTTGATACAATCCCTGCTGAAAAACCAAAAAAATCTATTGAGGAATTTGTGACATTCTTTTAATAAAAATCTTGTGAATTTGAAGTTATTTCTAAAGTAGAACGAATATTTTCCGAATGTATAAGTAGGAAGATACAACGTCTATGGAGGAAATAGCTTCCTTTTTTTATATCTATATGCTCGTTTTCCTCTTGTAAAAGAACGCTTGTTCTTATATTATGAAAATAAGGAGATGAGAAGGATGATTCAATTGAAGTCAATTTGTGAGATTCGTACGAATAATTTCCATGATCCGGACATGGCGATGAAGTTCGACCAATTATGGAACGAGGCCACACCTTACAAGCTAGATGGCACTGTTCTTTATGGTGTATATAGTCAATATGAGAATAATTATAAAGGTGATTATACAGTAGGTGTATATCGCGAAAGTCAAATTGGTGACTTGAATATTGATGTCAATACAGCCTATAAAAGCTATGTAGTGGATCATCATGATCCGATGGGTGTATTTAAAACATGGCAAAAGATTTGGCAAGAAGAAGAAGAAGGTATTATCAATCGCGCCTATACATACGACTTTGAAAAATATGAAGCAGATGGTACGATTACGATTCATATTGCGATTGATACATGTCTATAATGATAAAAAAGAAACAGCCTCGTTATAATCGAGCTGTTTCTTTTTTTATTTATTTTTTGTAATCTTTGATTTCGTGGAAGTAATCACTTACGACACGTAGACCTTTATCAAAGTTTTCTAAGTGGAAGTGTTCGTTAGGTGCGTGAATGTTTTCTGTTGATAGTGCGAAGCCCATCATGACAACAGGTGCGCCTAAAATTTCATCAAATGTTGAGACGATTGGAATCGAACCACCTTCACGTACATAAGCTGTTTTTGCGTCATATTGTGTTTCGTATGAACGACCAGCTGCTTGAATGAGTGGGTGATCCATCGGTGTGATGAACGGTTTACCTTTATCGAATTCAGCCACTTCAACCTCTACACCAGCAGGCTTGTTCGCTTCAATATGTTTACGAAGAAGGCGAACGATTTCGTCTGGATCTTGGTCTGGTACAAGACGGCATGTAATTTTTGCGCCAGCTTGAGCAGGAAGAACGGTCTTAATTCCTTCACCTGAGAAGCCACCGAATACACCGTTTACTTCAAGTGTTGGACGGGCAGAAGTTTGTTCTAAATAGGAGAAGCCTTCTTCACCGAATAATTCTTTTACGCCTGTTTCTTCTTTAATATCTTCTTCAGAGAAGTCTAGTTCTGCATAAGTTGCGCGTTCTTCATCTGTTAATGGGCGCACAGAATCGTAGAAACCTTCTACAGAAATCGTACCATGTTCATCATGGAATGAAGATAATAAATCAGCTAATGCATGGATTGGGTTTTGTACACCGCCACCGTAAACACCAGAGTGTAAGTCGCGTTTTGAACCTTTTACTGTAATTTCGATACCTGCTAAACCACGAAGTGCATAACATACAGCTGGTTTACCAGGACCGTATAGTGCTGTATCTGAAATTAATACAACATCTGTTGCTAATTCTTCTTTATGGTCAGCGATGAATTGGTCTAAATGAACGCTACCGATTTCTTCTTCACCTTCGAAGATGACTTTCACATTAACAGGTAATTTTTCTTCTGTTTGTAATAAAGCTTCAAGTACTTTGACATGCATGAATACTTGACCTTTATCATCACTTGAACCACGTGCATATATCTTGTTGTCACGAATTTCAGGCTTAAATGGTTCTGTATCCCATAGCTCAATTGGGTCAACAGGTTGTACGTCATAGTGACCGTAAACAAGAACAGTTGGACGACCTTCAGCGTGTAACCATTCAGCAGTTACAACAGGATGTCCTGGTGTTGGTTGTACTTGAACATTTTCCATACCTGCTTTTTCAAGCAAGTTTGCTAAATAATCAGCAGCTGTTTGCATATCTGGCTTATGCTCAGAAAGTGAACTAATACTTGGAATGGCTAAAAATTCTTTCATTTCTTCTAAATGCTTTTCACGATGATTTGTAAAATATTGATCGACTTGTTGTAATTGATCCATTTAAAATCCCTCATTTCTAACGTAATTAGCTCTAGTATAACATATGTTTCGATAGGCGGAATATTTTGAACGTTCATAGATATAATTGGAATACTGTTTAAGTTAAAAAGTACAATAAAAAAAGGAAAGTTAGTTGGAGGTGGAAGAAATGGTCATGACCGTTCAGAATTTTTTAGAATTACCGATTACAAAGGATTTTGAGGTTGTAGCAGGGGAAGATTTTCTACACAAAAAGATGAAGAACGTTGAAATTTTAGACTTTGAGTTTATTAAGGGCTTTGAAGGAACGCGTGAAAAGATGTTCACAGAGGATAGTCTTGTGTTGACAAGTTTGCTATTTGCACAACATGAACCGGAACTACTGATGGATATGGTAGAACGATTTGCGGACCTACATATTAGTGCATTCGCTTATAAGCCAGTGATTTATAAAGATTTACCATCTGAAGTTTTAGAATTAGCAGTGGAAAAAGAGATTCCTGTTTTAAAATTCGGCGGTGATGAGTTTTTTGAAGATATTATTTTTCAGGCGATGAATTATCGTACACGTGCTTCACAAGTCGAATTTTTAGAGACAACGGTTGCTCGTTTAATTGAAGATGATTTAGACCGCGAAACACAATCTACACTTATGCGCCAATTGAACCGACCTTTTGAGACATATGCATATGTAGTGAGTATTTCAAGTCCGCACATTGCTTCATATAATTTATTTCGTTTAGAACCTTTTTTACGTACAGGATTAATTACCCGTTATAAACAGCAAATGATTATGGTCATGACGAATCATAGTTCATCAGCGCCTTTTCATGAAAGGATGATGGAGATCTTACAAATTTGTAAAAAGGAATTAGCACCAATCCAAATTGGTATGAGTAATGTTCATGAAACAGAGCAAAATTTAGCAAAAGCATTACAAGAAGCGTGTTACGCTAATATTTTTGCGAATCTTTATAACCAAGCAATTTTTTCATACGATACATTGAAAACAGAGAAATTATTAATTGAATTAATGAAAAAACAACCTTCTTTCGTTAAAAGATATATAGATGAATGGATTGAACCGTTAGAGGAGTGGGATCACTTTTTAGAAACAGCCATCTCATATGTTTTACAAGAAGGGAATATTAAAGCTGTTGCGGAGTTACACTATTGCCACCCGAATACGATTCGTTATCGTATTACAAAGATGAAGACGATTTTATCGCCAGAAGTAAATGACATGCAGTTTTTTGAGCAATTATCTGTTGCAATTAAGTTATATCTGTTAAAAAAACATTTAGATTTGTAAAAAATACAAAAATAATTTAATTTTTTTAGAAAATACATGAAACATTTTGTTCTCTTTACATGATATGCTTACAAAAGCTAAAAGGAGGAGAACGAATGAAACAACATATAGGTGTACTTATGTTGATGGTAACAGCAGTTGTTTGGGGCAGTGGATTTGTTGTCACAGATATCGGTTTGGATTACCTCAACGCCTATCAATTAATGGCTGGGCGATTCATATTAGCCGCTATTCTACTAATTATTTTATTTGGTTATAAATTTAAAAAAATAACGAAACGTGTCATTTGGAAGGGCGCGATTTTAGGCGCTATTCTTTATACAGGTTTCGTGTTACAAACAGTGGGTCTTGAATATACAACACCATCTAAAAATGCTTTTTTAACAGCTGTGAACGTATTAGTTGTTCCGTTAATTGCCTATGCAGTGTACAAGCGTAAAGTTGATCGTTTCGAAGTGATTGGGGCAGTTACAGCATTAATCGGGATTGCGCTACTCTCATTGCAAAGTTCATTCACAATGAATATTGGCGATATTTTAACGCTATTATGTGCGGTTGCTTTCGCGTTTGATATTTTTTATACGAATAAATTTGTTCAAAATGAAGATGCTATTTTATTAACGATTATTCAATTTATTTCAGCAGCAGTAATTAGTGCTTTATTCGTGCTAGTAAGAGGTGATGTCCCAACAAGTATTGAAAGTGTTGGAACAGGCGGTCTATTCTCAATTGTTTATCTCGCCGTATTCTCTACAATCGTGGCGTACTTATTCCAAAACATCGCTTTCAAATATACATCTGCAACACAGGGAGCCATCATTTTATCGATGGAATCATTCTTTGGTATGGTTTTCTCGGTCGTATTTTTGCATGAAGTATTAACAGGACGTATGGTAATCGGCGCTGTGCTTATTTTAGCTGCCATTATTTTCTCGGAAGTCAAACCGACATTTGGAAAAAGACAGCCAAAATTATTAAAGCCAGATTAAATGAGAAAGAGGAATCTCGTAAGACGGGATTTCTTTTTTATTGTAAAACATTAGACTTTGCATGGTACAATGCATCGTAAATAACTTTTGTACGTAAAGTTAAAGTATGACATTGTCGAATATAAGTAATGAATATAGAAGACACCGTATGATTTTCACTATCATAAGGCATCTTCTATTATTTATATAAATATGTATTCTTACATAAATTGCACAAAAACCTTACACGTTTGTAATGAAAGTGAAAGCAAAACCGATAGAGCGTAAGGTTGTTTTCGCAGATAATAAGAGTATAACAAAGCAAGTAATATTCGGAGGTTTTAAAAATGACAATTCAACTTGAAGAAGTTTATGAAGAATATAATCGCTACATATATCATTTATGTTTAAAATTAACACGTAATAAAGCAGAAGCAGAAGACTTAATGCAAGAAGTATGGGTGAAAGTTGTCCGCTATGAATCATACGTTGCACAAGTCGACCACTTAAAAGCATGGTTAACAACAATTTGCATGAATACATTCCGCGACCGCTATCGCAAAAATGTACGTCGTAGCAAATACATGATGAACCAACCTGATACATTAGACGTACCTGTTTTAGATTTGGTTCCCAACAATGAACCAACAACAGAAGAATTAATTGAGCAAGAAGATGTAGCGCAATTAGTACAAGCAAAAATCAATCAACTAGACGGTATTTACCGCAATACACTACTTTACTTCTATGTAAAACAATACTCATTAGTTGAGATTGCAGAATTAATGAAAGTATCAATCGGTACAGTAAAATCACGTCTTTTCCGTGCAAAACAGCGCCTAAAAGAAATGATGTTACAAGATGATACAACAGCTACAGCTATCTTGCCAGCATAATTAATACAAGTAATCTATGAAAGTTGTCCCCCTAATCTCACAATCGTCATTGTGAGTTCATATAGATTGGAATCGTATATAAACAGATATACGATTCCTCTACTACATATAAAAAAAGCCATCTTAAACATGTAAAAACCCACATCTGAAAATGTGGAAGGCATGTAAAAGATGGCTTTTGAACATGACTGTGTTCAATTAACCAAGTAAGAGTTTAGAGAATATTTTGCGAAGTGTATCCACTTCGTCTTCTGTAAGCATACCGAACATACGCTGAACCATTAACTCAATATGCGCATAGGCATTATCGAGCAACTGGATTCCTTCATCCGTAATTTCAATCTGATAAGCGCGTCGGTCGGCTACATTCTTTGTTTTTTTGATATAACCTGCGTTGATGAGCTTCGTAGTTAGAACGGTTACACCGCCAGTCGTGACATGTAGCTTTTCAGCTAAATCAGATGGGCGAACAGGGCCATTCGATTCTAAAAGATCGAGTAATAAAATATGGGTTTTTGAAAGACCCATATTATTATGGCTGTTCCATTCGTTTGCCCATTTTCTTTCAAGAGCTGCAGCAATCTCGAAAAGAGACGAGATGCTGTGCTCTTTTTCTTTATTATTCATCATAGGGTAACTCATCTCCAACGTGATTCATTTAGAAATCATTTGATAAGCGTTGCATTTCAAATAATTCATATGCACGTACTTTACGTGGAATAAAACGACGAATATCCATCTCGTTATATCCAACTTGTAGGCGCTTATCGTCAATTAAAATTGGGCTACGCAACATTTTTGGGTGGTCTTTAATAATACTATAAAGTTCTTGAATTGATAACTGATTAATATCGCAATTTAAGTTTTTATAGTCTTTTGAATTCGTTGAAATAATTTCATCTGTGCCGTCTTCTGTCATACTTAGAACTTGTTTGAACTCAGCAAGTGTTAACGGATCTGATGTAATGCGTTTTTCTACATATGGAATTGCGTTCTCTTCTAACCATTGTAGAGCCTTCTTAGATGATGTACAGCTAGTTTGTGTATAAATTGTAACAGTCATGTTCATTACCTCTTTCTCTTTTGTTAATATATTTATATCTTACCAATAAGATATTTATAAGTCAATTACATTTTCGTGACAAAAAGATGAAAAAAAGAGTATTAAATAGAAATATTACACAATTGTAATGTTTATTTACGAAAACATTAACTGTATTAATGTGTAATGCAATCTGTTTCACTTCTATTACAATATATGACGAGAATGTAACGGGAAAGTTCGTTAATCAAGCAAGAAAAATATAAATTCGAGCTATTCGTAAAATAATTTAAGTGTTTGTATGGAGAGTAGTCTGGGTAAATAATTCGTGTAAGCCAATCTTTAAAGAATAAATTTTAAATACCTTGGTTATAGGCTGGAGGTTAAAAAATGAATATGGGTTTGAGATGGATTTTTGGTATCTATGCTTTATTAACATTTTTACTATCACTTAGCATCATTCTTATGCTGATAGAAGTATATGATTCAGTAGCATATGTACTTGAATTCCCAAAGAATGGCTCTTTCTTCATTGTAGTCATTTCACTTGTATCATTTCTTGCATTGGTGTCGCTTATTTTATTCTTTAGTAGTTTTAAGTCGTCACCTAGTACACGAAAAGATTTAAATATTGATACAAGTTTAGGTGAAATCAGTATCTCTAAAAAGTCAATTGAATCCATGGCGTATAATATTGCGAAAAAATTTGATGGCATTCGTTCACTTGAAGTCGGGGCTGAGATTTTTTCAAAAGCTGAAAAAATTAAACTTACTGTTACATTTTCAGTTTTTAAAAATAGTGCCGTACAACAAACAGTGAAAGAGATGCAGCAAAGATTGAAAGATGATTTAGAGAGAATGTTAGAAGTGCAAGTAAGTGAAGTACAGATTTATGTAATTGATTTAGAAGGCAAAACAAGCAAAAAACAACGCGTCGTATAAGGAGGAGCGTCATGAATAATAAAGAAGTATTCATACGCTATCGTGGGCGTATAGTAGGCTTAATTGCAGCAATTATTTTTAGTGTGTTATTTTTAACAGTTGGTTTTGGATATGCAGTCATGGTTTTAGTATTTCTACTTATTGGGTATCTCATTGGTAAGTGGGTAGACCATGACTTGGATATTGCATCTTACATTGATGCACTATTTAATAGAAGATCATAAAAAACAGGAGTGATTTCATGTCAAATCAAAATGTACGTTCAACAGAAAAAACACCAGAAGAAGTAGAATTAGAGAAAAAAGAACAGGAAGAACAACATAAAAGTCATTTAACATATGATGATGAAGTGATTAAAAAGATTGCAGCACTTGCAACAACGGATGTAAAAGGGATTCTAGGAATGAGTGGTAATCTATTCCAAGGTCTCCAAAAAACATTAACAGGCAATGAAAATTTAACAGCAGGTATTCAAGCCGATATTGGTGAGAAACAAGTTGCAATTGATGTTTCAGTCTATGTTGAGTATGGATTGAGCGTGCCAGAAATTTATCGCACTGCTTATCAAAATGTAAAAGCAAATATCTCGCAAATGACGGGACTGGATGTAGTGGAATTTAATATGCATGTAGATGATGTCTATACGCGCGAAGAGTTTGTTGAGTCAAATAAATCAAAAGCTAAAACAAGTTCATCAAATAGTCGCGTAGAATAGATTGAAAAAAGAATCACGCCAACCGGCGTGATTCTTTTTTGTATTATTGTTGTCCTTTAGAGAACCATTCTGCAACGTCCCAAACTTTTGTTACAAGACCTTCGTAGAATTCAGGTTCGTGGCTGACAAGAACGATTGTGCCTTTATATTCTTTCATTGCACGTTTTAATTCTTCTTTTGCATCCACGTCTAAGTGGTTAGTCGGCTCATCGAATAGCATCCAGTTCGATTCATCCATCATTAGGCGACATAGACGTACTTTTGCTTGTTCGCCACCTGATAAATGAGCCATTGGACGTGAAATATGTTCATTCTTTAAACCTGTTTTCGCTAGTAATGCACGCACAGTCGCCTGTTCTAATGAAGGGAACGCATTCCAAATGACATCGATTGGTGTTTCATTACCGCCTTTTACTTCTTGTTCGAAGTAAGAAGGGAATAAGAAGTCACCACGTTGTACATCGCCACCAAGTGCAGGGATTTTACCAAGCATGGTTTTTAGAAGTGTTGATTTACCAACACCGTTCATTCCAACTAATGCAATCTTTTCACCGCGTTCAATTTCGAAAGTAAGCGGTGGAAGAAGTGGTTTATCATAACCAATTAATAAATCTTTTGCTTCTACTACATAGCGACTTGAACTACGTGATTCTTTAAAACTAAATTGTGGTTTCGCCGCTGTTTCAGGACGGTCAATTCGCTCCATACGATCCAATTGTTTTTGACGTGATTTCGCACGACCCGTTGTCGAGAAACGCGCCTTATTCTTTTGGATGAATGTCTCTTGTTTTTTAATAAACTCTTGTTGCTTTTCATACGCATCAATATGTTGTCGCTTATTAATTTCAGCTAACTCTAAAAACTTCTCATATGTTGCTGTATAGCGAGATAGTTTTGAGAACTCTAAATGGAAGATAACACCGACTACATCATTCATAAACTCTACATCATGCGAGATGAGAAGGAATGCGTGAGGGTAATCTTTTAAATAGTTTTTCAACCATGTGATATGTTCTTCATCTAAATAGTTAGTCGGCTCATCTAGTAACAATACTTTTGGCTTTTCAAGTAATAATTTCGCTAGTAAAAGCTTCGTACGTTGACCACCTGAAAGAGCGGTTACATCACGATCTAAACCAATTGCATCTAGTCCAAGACCACGCGCCACTTCATCAATTTTCATATCGAGTGTATAGAAATCACCTGCATCAAGCGCATCTTGAATTTCAGCCATTTCTTCAAGTAATTCTTCTAATTGTTCAGGTGACGCTTCCGCCATTTTACCTGTAATTTCATTTAATTGTTCTTCTTTTTTATAAAGTGGAAGGAACGCATCGCTTAATGTTTCACGCATTGAACGACCTGGTGTTAATACAGCGTGCTGGTCTAAATAACCGTAATGTGTGTTTGGTAACCACTCTACGCGACCTTCATCATGGATGAGTTGACCTGTTAAAATACTCATCATTGTTGATTTACCAACACCGTTTGCACCTACAAGCCCTACGTGTTCTCCTTCTACAATACGAAACGACACATCTTTGAAAAGTATACGGTCTCCGAAAGAATGACCGAGCTTTTCGACTGTTAAAATTGCCATAAAAATAGTTTCCTCCTGCTTAAAAATAAAAGGTTTTTAAAATAACCTTTTGCCAGATGATTAAAATTTCGCTAATTCTGTGTTCAATTGGGCAAGTTGTGTTTCCATATCTTTTAGACGCTGTTCAGCCTGTTCAATCTTTTGTGGATAGCCAGTTGCCTCTAATTTTTCGATATCACCTTGTTGACGGATATAGTCGCTTTTCAGCTCAAGAATTTGATACTCAATTTCTGCTTTTGTCGCCATTATATATACGCTCCTTTATTGAAAAATGCATTAGCATTTCATTTTAATACTCATAGAGAATATTGTAACATAGGAAGTCACTCCTAGAAAGAAAGCAAATTTCGCTTTCCGTCGAAAGACTGATTTGTCTAAAAATGAAGTAGAGTTGCTATTGAAAGGGTAGGGTGTTTGTTACAATGAGTTTGTAGAAGTAGATAAATGGAGGTCACGTGAGATGAAGATTTTATTAGTAGATGGAACAGTTTTAGGTCGAAAAACAGGCGCGATTTTAGAAGAAATTCAAGGATACATTGAGCAGTTCGATGGTACGCTTGATTTAGAGCTTGTACGTTTTTCAGATTATGAACATCAAATTGTAGATGGTCGTCCATTCGATCAATATAATACGGGGATGCAAGAGCTAGTCCGCAAATTAGAATCTGCAGATGGCTATATTTTTGCAACACCTATTTTCCAAGGTTCGATTCCAGGCGTCTTAAAAAATGCGCTCGACTTTTTAAATCCGAAAGCATTACGCTATAAACCCGTATCAATTGTTGCAAACGGTGGAACACATCAACATCATTTAGTAGTAGAAAATCAATTCAAACCAATTTTAGATTATTTCCGCGCATTAGTGACACCAAACTATGTGTACACACATACAAGTCACTTTGACGACCAAAATAACATTATCGACGAAAATGTGCATGAACGCTTACAAGAATTAGCACGCGTCTTCGTAAAATATTGCGAGTTAAGCGCAAACTTACCGAAAGAACCACTAGATTAAACATAAAAAGCAAACGACTTTGGAGTTTATTTAAAAATCCAATATCGTTTGCTTTTATTTATTTTGGTATATGAATTTCAGAAATTAATCTGACCAACTAATCCAGTGGGCATGTTTTTGTAATAAAGGATAGATGGTCTGTTCACCATAACAATCTCGTTTTCATCTTTTATGATGGAGAGGAGAGGTGCGTCATTTAAATTAAAAAGCTATTGAATATTATTAAATCAATTTTTGGAGTTGATTATATGAACGATTTATTTAATTATATTGAGGTTGTAACTGGAAAAAAGCCAGAGATTTTACCTGAAGAACCTTTAAAAATTCCTAGACCCCTATCCATGAGCTATAGAATGAAGTAATTAAAGGACACATTAATGAATTTTTAATAAAAATAGAACAAGAAGATAAAGATATCTCAAGCCTTGTTCCTGATATTTCATTATCTGAAATTATCGCTGATTTAAAACTATTATTTAAAATAAATGAATAAATCACGTCCCATATAATGAAATCTTTTTAGAAATATATCGAGGATGAATATCAATGTTTTTTGCGAAAAAACTGATAATTTGCTATAATAGTCATTAACTAACTTGAACGGAGGTGAAGGAAATGAAAAAATCAGTAACGGCGACAGGTGTACAACTTGATACAGCGATGTATTTAACACGTGTCATGACTTTCGATTTACAAGCTAACGGGACAGGTCTGTCTATTTTTAAGTCAATCGAAAATATGAACCGTAGCTGATTAACCATTCCTTCACAGAAGAATTTGTAGGGGACTGCTCGTTAATGAGTAGTCCTTTTTGTTTTCTCAGCTACTTAAATGGAGGAAACAACAATGTATATTAAAGCAGAAAAAATCACGAAAAATTTTGGTGGGCATCCACTATTTCAAGAGTTAACAGTCGATATTCACGCAGGCGAACATGTCGCAATTGTTGGAAATAATGGTTGTGGTAAGACGACATTATTAAAAATTATGGCGGAAGAAGAAGCGGTAGATACGGGAAGAATTATTAAGGCGAAGGGAAGCCATGTTGGTTTTCTTCATCAGATTCCGAATTATCCTGATATGACGGTATATGATGTGATGTATGAAGCATTCGACAAGCTGAATCACATTCAAAAGAACATGAAGCAGCTGGAACAACAGATGGCGACAAGTGATGATTTGGAGTCACTGTTAAAAAAATACGGCACGCTACAAGAACAATTCGAAGCGAATGATGGCTATATTTTAGATTCGAAAATTTCGTACGTATCAACAGGTCTAGGTATTGCCCATCTTGTAGAAGAAAATTTTGAACAACTGAGTGGTGGCGAAAAAACGAAGGTCACACTGTGCAAAATTCTCTTACAAGAGCCTGATATTTTACTACTAGATGAACCAACGAACCACCTCGATTTACATGCAATTGAGTGGCTCGAAAAATATTTACAGCAGTTTAAAGGAACGGTCATTGTTGTATCACATGATCGTCAGTTTATGAATCATGTCGTAACGAAAGTTATTGAAATTGAGGACGGACAAGCTTGGGTATCGCATGGAAATTACGATGCTTTCTTACAAGCAAAAGAAGATAAATATGCACGCGAGTTCTCACAATATCAAGAACAACAAAAGAAAATTAAAAAGATTCGAGATGCGATTCGTCGATTACGCCAATGGGCGAATGAGGCAAGTCCACCGAACCCTGATTTATACCGAAAAGCAAAAGTCATGGAGCGTATGTTAGAGCGCATGGAGAAAGTGAAAAAACCACGTGTTCAAAAGAAAATGAAGTTACAACTAACAGCTTCAGAGCGCAGCGGAAAAGAAGTCGCACAATTTTATGATGTGGCAAAGAGTTATGATCGTTTATTATTCAAAGATGTAACATTTGATGTGTATTGGCAAGATACGCTTGCGATTATTGGCGAAAATGGAGCGGGTAAGTCGACATTATTGAAGATGTTATTAGGTGAGGAACAGCCAGATGAAGGCATTGTAGAATTAGGGAGTTCTGTGAAAATCGGTTATTTAGCACAACATTTAATTGAAGCAGACCCAGAAGCCCGTTTAATTGATGTCTTTCGTTCAGAGTTGATGATGACAGAGCCTGAAGCACGCCATATTCTAGCACAATTCTTATTTTACGGTGCAGATGTCTTTAAAAAGTTTAAAAATATGAGTGGTGGCGAGCGTATGCGATTAAAACTCGCACAGCTCATGCAGCAAGAAATTAATCTGCTTATTTTAGATGAACCGACGAATCATTTAGATATTGAATCGCGTGAAGTGTTAGAAGAAAACTTAGAACAGTTTGAAGGAACGATTATTGCGATTAGCCATGACCGTTATTTCTTACAAAAGTTATTTGACCGTATTGTATGGATTGAAAAACAGCGCGCGATTGTTCATGAGGGAGATTATGCTTTTGCAAAAGAGAAGCAGGCGATGATGATGGAGTTGTCACAATAGCGTATTTGTATGTCTGTTCATCTATCCCTTATAATAGAAGGAGATTGAGAGGAGCGGAATTATGTCAAAATCATTAGTTATTGCTGAAAAACCATCCGTTGCACGCGATATTGCGCGCGTTCTAAAATGTACAAAAAAAGGTAACGGATCTTTGGAAGGCGACAAATATGTCGTGACGTGGGCGTTAGGTCATTTAGTCACACATGCAGATCCAGAACAATATGATGTGAAATATAAAGAATGGAAGATGGAAGATTTACCGATTATTCCAGAACCATTCAAGTTAGTACCAATTCGTCAAACGACGAAACAATTCAATGCGGTCAAAACATTATTGAATCGTCAAGATGTGAATGAAGTCATTATCGCGACAGATGCTGGGCGTGAGGGGGAACTTGTAGCACGTTGGATTTTAGCGAAAGCGAAGTCTCGTAAACCAATCAAACGTTTATGGATTTCTTCTGTAACAGATCAAGCGATCCGTGAAGGATTCAATAATTTAAAAGATGGTCGCAAATATGACCATTTATATGAAGCAGCAGTTGCACGTGCTGAGGCGGATTGGGTGGTTGGTATCAATGCGACGCGTGCATTAACGGTTAAATATAATGCGCAGTTATCGACAGGTCGTGTCCAAACACCGACGCTTGCGATGATTGCGAATCGTGAACAACAAATTAAAAACTTCAAACCGAAGACGTATTACGGTTTGCAAGCTTTAACGAATACAGTGACCTTCACATGGCACGAAAAAGGAACGAATCAAACACAATCGTTCCAAAAAGAGAAGATGGAACAGTTATTAAAATCACTCGATTCGGTGAAAACAGGTGAAGTTATAGACGTGAAAACAACACCAAAACGTACGCCAGCACCACATCTATTCGATTTAACAGAACTACAAAAAGAGGCGCATAAACGCTATGGTTGGTCAGCGAAAGAAACACTTTCTACGCTGCAAAATCTATATGAACGCCATAAAATTGTGACGTACCCACGTACGGATTCAAAACATTTAACATCGGATATGAAGAGTACATTCACAGACCGTATTAAAGCATCGGCTGTTGGAGATTATCGTGCAGCTGCTAATAAAATTTTAAGTAAGGGAACACCGCAAGCTCAAAAAGGTGTTGTCAATGATGCGCTTGTATCGGATCACCATGCGATTATCCCAACAGAAGAAGTCGTAAATTTACGTGCATTATCAGATAAAGAATATAAATTGTATGATTTAATCGTTAAACGATTTTTAGCTGTATTTTACGGTGCGTATGAGTATGACCAAACGGTTGTGACATTAAAAGTAGGAAATGAAACATTCACTGCAAAGGGAAATACAGTACGCGATGAAGGTTGGAAAGCTGTTTATTTACAAGAAGACGAGCAGTCGAATGAGCGTACACTGCCTGTATTTAAAAAAGGTGAGCAAGTCAGTCTACGTGGCATCGCCTTAACAGAAGGTCAAACAAAACCACCAGCTCGTTTTAATGAAGGAACACTACTTGCGGCAATGGAAAATCCATCACAATTTATGGGTGACGAGTCGAAAGAATTAGTTAAAACATTAAAAGAAACAGGCGGTATCGGTACAGTTGCGACACGCGCAGATATTATTGAAAAGCTATTCAAGTCATTTGTGATTGAGAAAAAAGGTAATGATTTATATACAACGTCTAAAGGTCGCCAACTATTAGATTTAGCACCAGCAGATTTAAAGTCACCAGCTCTAACAGCTGAATGGGAGACACAATTGACAAAGATTGCAAAAGGACAGGCGAAAAAAGCCGACTTCATGCGTCAAATGATTGATTTTACACAAAAATCAATTTCAGATATTAAGAAAAGTGATCAGAAATTCAAACATGATAATATTTCTGGGAAAGTATGTAGCGAATGTGGCAAGCCGATGCTTGAAGTAAATGGTAAACGCGGCAAAATGCTCGTATGTTCAGATCGTACATGTGGCAACAAGAAAAAAGTATCCACAATTACGAATGCGCGCTGTCCAGTATGCCATAAAAAATTAGAATTACGTGGCGAAGGAGAAGGACGTATTTTCGCATGTAAATGTGGGCATCGTGAAAAACTCTCGGCTTTTGAAAAGCGTAAAAAACAATCAGGTAATCAAAAAGTTTCAAAACGTGACGTTCAAAAATATATGAAAACACAACAAAAAGAAGAACCTGAAAACACAGCGATGGCAGACGCTCTTGCGAAGTTATTTGGGAATAAAGAAGAATAAAGTGAAATGATATGATATGAACCAATAGACTAGAACAAGTGTGATTTTGTTCTAGTCTATCCTTTTTGACTTACTTTTATCATCTTTTTGAAAAATTTCCATATCGAAAGACCTTTATAAGAAACATACTCTTTTACATCTTTTGATTCTTTCGTATGAATATTCTGATTATAAGAGTTATTTTCTAAATATAGGTAGATATTTACCGAAATAAAGGGTAAATAGTTCGAGGGAAAGTGTGTCAAAAAAGTAGTATTTTGAATAGTGATTCTAGTTATTTCAGCGTTTATGTGATAAGTTTTTTAGTCACAAAGAAGTGCCGAAATCCGAATTTTAAGATGTGTATTTAGTTGGTTTTGACTGAATTGGATACATGATACACTAAATATAACAATATCATGTGGAGAGGAGGAAGGATTATGAGATTAGCATCCTTATTAAGTAATCGTTTTACAGAGTTTGAAGCGCGCAAAAAATTAGTGACATTGAAAAATGTGGATGATGCGTATAAAAAACAAGCTAAATATTTCTCACCAACGACAAACTCGAGTTTGGAAGAGTTGGTGAATTTATTGACAGGTAAAAAGGAAAAAGAGAATCATTCGAATTTACAAGAATCTTTACAGCATCTTCAACAACGTGCGACAATAGAAGAAAATCAAGGTACGACACAATCACCAACAGAGATGATGTTGCAAGATGATGTTACGGTTCACCTTCTTCCTGAAACAGGATTACCAAAAACGTTACCTGTTCAATTAAAAGATGCAAGACAGATGACGAAAGAGCGTTTAACCGAAAAAGCACTTGCGACGTATCAGTTCCAAATGTCGATGGCACGCGGTGGCTTCAAAGTATTGGAGCCGATGATCTATTGTACCGCATAAGGAAGTGGCGAAATGGCGAAGAAAGTTCAAAAGACGAATGCAGTTCGTTTGTTGGATCAACAAAAAATTCCGTACACATTAAAAGAGTATGATGTACATGAAGAACATTTAGATGGTGTTACAGCAGCACAAGAAATTGGCGAGCCTGTTGAAAAAGTCTTTAAAACATTAGTTGCGACAACAGCGAAAAAGCAACTTTATGTGTTTGTGATTCCTGTAGCAGAAGAGCTTGATTTAAAGGCAGCAGCGAAATTCGTTGGTGAGAAAAAAATCGATCTTTTACCTGTTAAAGAACTACTGGCACATACAGGATATATTCGTGGTGGTTGTTCACCAATCGGCATGAAAAAGCTATATCCAACAGTGATTGATGAAGCTGCAACAGCACAATCGGAAATCTTCGTAAGTGCAGGGAAACGAGGCATGCAAATTTGCATTCAACCACAGTTATTAGCACGAGTTGTTCAAGCAAAGTTTGGTACAATCACTTGTTAACAACTTAAATTGTTTGTTACAATAAAATTTGTCTGAACTCGGAAATATGCAATTATTTTAAATTCCAGCATATGTGAAAAAGAACCTGAACAGACGGGTTCTTTTTTATTTTGTGCTGATAGACGGAGGCAACAATGAAAAATCATTACACATTACGCTGGATATTTTTTATCGGTGGACTTGCCATTTTAGCTTGTGGTGTCGCGCTAACGATTAAAGGACAGAGTTATGGTATCGGTTCATGGGATGTTTTACATGTCGGATTATATCAAAGTCTCGGCTTAACAATTGGTACATGGTCAATTCTTTTAGGGTTACTCATTATTATTCTTAGTGCAGTCGTATTAAAAGAGTTACCGAAGATTGGTACAATCATGAATATGGCATTAACAGGCTTATTCATCGACTTTTTCAATGCAATTATTCCAGATGTAAATACGGCAGTTGGTCAACTGATCTGTTTCGTATCGGGTGTCATTATTTTAGGAATTGGTGATGCGATTTATATTACTGCGAACTTAGGCGCTGGTCCTCGTGATAGCCTCATGCTCATTGCGGTAGAACACCTAAAATTAAGTATTACTGTCGCAAGAACAGCGCTGGAATTTTTAGTGGCAGTGACAGGTTATTTAATTGGCGGTCCAATTGGTCTTGGAACAGTCATTATGGTATTTGTACTCGGTCCTGTTATTCAAATTTCTTTCAAATATACAGAGCGCTTGTATCAATATCTGACAAAAGAAAAAACGACAGTCATTGTAGAAGAAGTGAAGCAAAATGTGTAAATCACATTCTGTTTTTTATTGCATACAAACAAATGTATTTTTGAGTTGTACAGTATGTTTGAAACACTTCTAAATCCTTCTAAATCAACGGTTTGCGTTCTTTTCCAATGCACAATATGAAACGACTTATGGTACAATGACAGTAACATCAATAGAGGGGATGATTCAATTGTCTAAAGTTTTAAATGCATTTGTAGATGAGAATTTACAACAACTTCGTACACAAGGTTTATATAATGAAATCGACTCAGTAGAAGGTCCAAATGGTCCAATCATTACAATCAGAGGACAACAACTGATTAATTTATCATCAAATAACTATTTAGGTTTAGCAACGAACGATACATTAAAAGAAGTAGCCAAAAAAGCAATCGACAAATACGGTGTTGGCGCAGGGGCTGTGCGTACAATTAATGGTACACTGGATTTGCACGTGAAGTTAGAAGAGAAATTAGCTGAGTTCAAAGGGACGGAAGCTGCTATTTCATATCAATCTGGCTTTAACTGTAATATGGCGGCAATTTCAGCTGTTATGGATAAAAATGATGCGATTCTTTCAGACCAATTGAATCATGCATCAATTATCGACGGTTGTCGTTTATCGAAAGCAAAAATCATCGCTTACAACCATTCAGATATGAATGATTTACGTGAAAAAGCAAAAGCCGCAAAAGAATCAGGCTTATATAATAAAATTATGGTTATTACAGACGGCGTATTTTCAATGGATGGTGATATTGCGAAGCTACCTGAAATTGTGGAAATCGCAAAAGAATTTGATTTAATTACGTATGTAGATGATGCGCATGGTTCTGGCGTTACAGGTAAAGGAAAGGGAACTGTAAAACATTTTGGTCTTCAAAATGAAATCGACTTCCAAATCGGTACATTATCAAAAGCAATCGGTGTTGTCGGTGGTTATGTAGCTGGTAAACAAAATGTCATTGACTGGTTAAAAGTGCGCTCACGTCCATTCCTATTCTCAACAGCGCTACCACCAGCAGATGTAGCAGCAATTACGGAAGCAGTACAAATGATTATGGATTCAACCGAGGTACATGATCGTCTGTGGGAGAACGGGGACTACTTAAAAGCAGGATTACAAAAGCTAGGTTTCAACATTGGTCATTCCGAAACACCAATTACACCATGTATTATTGGGGATGAAACATTAACACAACAATTCTCAAAACGCTTAATTGAAGAAGGCGTCTATGCAAAATCAATCGTCTTCCCAACCGTTCCTAAAGGTACAGGTCGCGTACGTAATATGCCAACTGCCGCACATACTAAAGAAATGTTAGATGATGCACTCGCAATCTACGAAAAAGTAGGAAAAGAGCTAGGCATTATTAAACAATAAATTGATTGATGAAGGCTTCGAATTTTTTCGAAGTCTTTTTTGTTTGAGTGGGCGAGTGATCCATTTTCGCCTTCGAATGTCCTGTTTGGACGGTTGAATGGCCCAAATCGAGCAGCGAGTGACCCATTTTCGTCCTCGAATGTCCCGTTTGGCGTAGTGAATGCCCCAACACCTTCAGCGAATGCCCCAACACCTTCAGCGAATGACCCAAAATGACGTTCGAATGTTCGAATTCACATAAACCTAGTCAAATGAAGTCCTCTTGAATTACTCAAAAGCCTTGAAGAAAGTGCAGAGAGGGAGCAATTTAGGTGTTTTGTGCGAGTGATCCATTTTCGCCTTCGAATGTCCTGTTTGGACGGTTGAATGGC
>NZ_BJOB01000014.1 GCF_006539985.1 Kurthia gibsonii
CTATTCAGCAGCTAACCAAGAACGTGTAGCGGATAACTATGTAAAACAACGTTATGGTTCATGGGAAAAAGCAAAACAATTCTGGGTTTCAAACGGCTGGTACTAATTCAAATTCCATAGAAAAAATGAGAAATGGCTTTTAGCCACTTCTCATTTTGTGTTACATACTATTTAATCTTCGCGTGTAGGGTCCAATCCCTTCACGAAATATAAACACTGTTTAAAAATGCGTTGTTGATCATAATCAATTACAGCGTAGTGATAACTATCATATAACATAATTAAATGCTTCTCACGTGAGTTAAAAGCGTTCACAAGGTGATCTGCATTCGAAGGTGGATATACATGATCTTCAATAGACTGTAATACTAAGACGGGTGTTGTAATGAGATTAGCTTGTTCTTGAATTTTTTCACTTACTTCTTTTAATTCTAAAATGAGTCGTGTTGGATATTTAGCATAAAGTGCATGCTCAGCACGTTCATTTTTAACATCTACTGTACCACGTGGAACATAGTCAACATCTCGTTTTAAAGCTGTTTCAGCATCCTCCATTAATTTTAAAGGTGGTTGGAAGAGAGAGTTGATTAAAATAAGTCCTTCAACTTCATATTTTGTAGCAAGTTGTTGAGCAAGTGCGCCACCTGTTGCGAAGCCGAGTAAAATAATGTATTCCATTTCTTCAAAGAATGGTTCAAATTCTAGTTCAAGAGATGTTAAAATTTCCGTATAATTTACTTGATTTAATTCCTCTGGAGACGTATCATGTCCAAGTAAGCGAGGAAGTTTAACAGAATAACCCGCATCTGCAAAAGCAGTGGCGATTGGATATAAATGTGCAGGGGAGCCACCAAAATCATGAATTAAAAAGATGCCTACATCTTTCCCGGTCTTTTCGAAAGGTTGTGCATGAATTTTTGTTGATTCAGTCATACGAATAATCCCTCCTCTTTTCATTATTATACCCCAAAAAAGAGAATTATTAACGAAATGGAATTGTCGAAAAATGTATTTTTAATATAAAGTTGCATTATGGTAATTAAAAATTATTGAAAAATAAAAAAAACACCTATAAAAACAAGAGTTTTTTAACTTTTATCTTATAAAATAAATGGTTAGATTTTCTTTCTTTATAAACGTAAATAATTATAAAATAACTTTTTATAACCTTTATTGTTAAAAAAGTGTAATATAATGTAAAAAATAAAAAATAAAAAATAAAAGATTAATTTGTCGAATTTTGTTGAAAGAAATACCATCTTAGTGATAATATTAACGATATTATGATATAGATTGTATATAGAGAAAGCACGATTTAACATCGCTTTGGGGGAAAGTAATATGAAAGTAATAATTTGTGAAGAAGATTACTCATATATTGAATTAGTACATAGTACATTATTTAAATTTGCTAAAGTAAAAGGTATCAATGCAGAATTTAATTTGACAACAAGAAAGCCGTCAAGCATTATACGCTTTTTAGGGTCAGATCAAGCAGAGTTATATTACATCAGCTTAGATTTAGTTGAAACAATGCCAGCAATTGAATTAATTAAAGAAATCCGTGAAAAAAATGAAAAAGCACTAATTCATGTAATGTCTACAGATATCGTAAAGTTAAAAGATCCAGAATTAACACAGTATAAAATTTTTGGACAAATTGTTAAAACAACAAACGGTTCTATGCGAGATGAACTGAGAAAGTCATTTGCTGAGTCATTTTCATATTTAAAAGCCAATTCATATTTTGCATAGTATGTATCAATTTTAAAATTTTAGCTTCCTGTATTAAAACATGGTATGATGAATGTGAGGTGTTGATATGGAATATGTAAAAGTGATTGCGCTCATATTATTTCTAGTATTTGTTGTACTACAGATTTGGTGGAGACAAAAAGCACGAATTATCGCTTACTTTTTCTTTATTATTTCAGCAACATTGTATATTCTAGGTTTTGATTGGCCGTTTTGGTTCCAAATCATTGTCATCATTTCGGTTATTGCCATTGTCGTCATCTCACTCTATATTGAGTTACAAGCTACTGCAATTGAGCATAAAAATGATCGAAATCGTAAACAAGAAACACATGCCGATCAACGCAAAAAGAATAAGTAGAGAAATAATAAATACAGAACGAAAATTTAGAGCAGAAAGGCATATGCCTTTCTGCTCTTTTTCTGATTCAAACGATTATTTTTTAATAGCAGGTGGACCAAATACGCCACGCTGTAAGTCTTGAAAAGCTTCCATAATCTCTGCGCGTGTATTCATCACAAAAGGACCACCTAATGCCACTTGTTCACGAATAGGTACACCTGAATAAATCAGTACCTTTGCACGTGTTTTCGCTGTTATTTTTAATTCACTTTCTTTTGAAGCATTTATATCTTCATTATAAGAAATCGTTGCAACACCTGTTTTGTTAAGAGAAGTAGATGACTCACCAAAAGTCATCTCACCAGCTAACATATAAAGAAAAGCATTATGGTTTTCTGGGAGAATATGGGTATATTCAGCTCCTTCATATAACGTAATTTCGGTCATTGTAATCGGAACTAAACTATTCATGGGACCTTTTACACCTAAAAACTCACCAGAATAAATTCGAATGAAGCCTTTTTCGATGGCAACAACTGGTGCATCTTCTAAACGGATATTTTGATAGCTTGTTTCGGTATTTTTTAAAGCCTTGGGTAAATTCAACCAAAGCTGTAAAGTGTGAATTAAATCATCTTCATAAGCCTCTTCAGCGTGACGTGCTGCCCATCCCGCATTCATGTACTGTATGTCACCAGCATCTAATATACTGTATCCGCCAGCATTATCGATATGCTCTAAACGTCCATCTACTACATACGTTACGGTTTGAAAACCACGATGTGGATGATCACCGAATACGCCACGTTTAAACCAATCTTCAGCTAATAAAATAAAGGGATCAAATTCTGTTTGTCTTTCAGGTGGTAAAAGAAAAGCTTGTTGTACATGCGGGTAACCATTTTGATTATAAGTAGGATACCAAAAGTCTTTTATTTCTCGTATGAAGCGTGATGTTTGTGTCATGAAATTCCTTCTTTCGATATAAAGTAGTGCTATTTCTACTTTTTATTTGAATAGCCATTGTTTAATTTATTATAGTTTGAATTGATTAAATAACCTAGCAACAAAACTTCAGATGTGTCATATAAGCTACAAATTACATCATTAGTCTGAAGAAAATAGAAATAGAGACGTATAAAGAATGAAAGTATCTACAAATGTTAGAAGAAGTTAAGTTTGACCAAATAACAAAAAAGTGAGGATTAATCGTGCGACTTTTTGTTGATACTTCGGAAATCAATATAATTTACTTGAAAAATCATTCAAGAAGAATGAATTGAGAATCTTGTTGAAAAATTAATATATATCAATAAGAAAGAAGTCGCCTTGGATATTAGGGCGACTTCTTTCTTATTGGATATTAGTTTTAAAAGAAAAAGATGGATAAAATAATACTAACAAGCGCTGCTAAAATCATCGCAACAGAAGCGAAAGATCCTTCCAATTCACCAATGGAAAAAGCAGTTGATGTGCCACAACCATGCGCACCCATACCGAGTAATAACCCCCGAGCAGAAGCACTGCGAATTCGCATGAATCGAATAACTAGCGGCCCAACAATGCTACCAGCTAATCCAGTGACAATAACGAAAATTGCTGTTAGATTGGGTTGTCCACCTAGCATGGTAGAAAGATCCATGGCAATCGGTGTTGTAATTGAGCGTGGCATCATACTATGAACCATCTGACTTGAAAAATTTAATGATTTTGCTAAAAAATAAGATGATGTGAAAGCAATGATTACCCCAATAACGAGGCTACCAAGAATAGCAGTAGCATATTGTTTAATTAACGCGCGATTTTTATAAATAGGAACTGCAAAAGCCACTGTTGCAGGACCTAATAATAAACTAATATAGTGTGCGCCACGCGCGTATGTCGTATAGTTAACATGAAACACACTTAAAAATAGTACGAGCGTAACAGGACAGATAATAAGAGGTGAAAGCCAAAGATATGGATAACGCTTTGCGAGCATTTTACTGAGCATATAAATGAATAAAGTTAAAACGATACCAAGACTAAGACTTGAAATCATCAGTTTGCACCTTCTTTCTGGAAAGAAAGTGAGCTGTCACGCCTGTACCCATCATGACAAAAACTGTACTTATAAAAATAATAATAATAAGTTTTATACCCACTATACCGAATAAGTCAGGGTAATTCATGATTCCCACTGCTGAAGGGATAAAAAATAAAAGTAGTTCGGCAGTTAATAATTTCGCTCCAACATCTACCAATTTTAATGGAATAATACGGAGGTACAGTGCCAAAAAGAGAAGTACAAGACCGATGACGCTTCCCGGAATTGGTAAGTGTGCATACGAATGTATTGCATTCCCTATGAGTAAAAAAGTTGTGATGATTAAAATTTGCACACAAATTTGTATAATTTTCATATAGTTTCCTTCTATCTAATAAGTCTATATCAAATTGTACACCTGTTTTAACCATTCGTAAAATTAAATATTTTTATATTTTCTATTCCATTTTGGAATAATTATCTTTAATAAATTCGATAAACTTTTTCATAGCGTGTGAACAATAGCGTCCTTTTTTCGTAATGAATGAAATTTCCCAAGGAATGACAGGATATACGGGAATCGTTTTAATGATATCAGCATTCGCTTTTGCGGCGATGGATTCTGGGAAAAGAGCTACACCTAGATTATGTTCGACCATTTGGCTAATGAAATCCCACTGCGAACTAATAAATGCAACATCTGGCATGAATCCTGCTTTTTCACATTCTTCGATAATACGGTCATGAATGGTGAAGTCGTCACTAAATAACAGCATTTTTTCATTTTTTAAATCGAGCATTGATACATTCTCTTTTGCAGCGAGAGGATGATCCTGATGAACAATAAGCTGTACTTGTTCTGTAGTGAAGGGAAGTAAGTCATAATCCTCTTCATGTGCAGGTAACATAACAAATCCACCATCTAAATCACCATCAAATACACGCTCTTTTACGACATTTGCACCTACTTCATCTAGTGTAATCGTAATTTCAGGATAGATTTTTTGAAAAGCTTTCATCATTTCTGGGAAAAATAAAATGCCAATAAGCGGTGGCATACCGAGTTTAATATGTCCTTTTTTTAAATCTTCTAAGTCCTCTAATACGAGATGTACTTCATTGACCATTTGAATAATTTTGAGTGCTCGCTCGTAAACTAATTCGCCTGCATCTGTTAGTACGCTTTTTCGTTGGGAACGATCAATTAAAGTCGTATTCAATTCTGTTTCAAGTAGCTTCACAACTTTACTGAGAGTTGGTTGTGTTACATGTAGAGAAGCAGCAGCTTTTGTAAAGCTTTGTTGTCTTGCTACTTCTGTAAAATAAATTAATTGTCTAACGTCCATATGTAAGCCTCCAAATGCATTAGAATACATTTATTGTAACATTTTGTATAGAAAAAATAATGAAATGCTCTAAATCTTCTGTAAAAATATTTTATTTAAGCCTTTTGTATGAAAAAGAAACAGGCTGAGACATAAGTGTAAAAAACACCATCCTACATGACCATAAGAAAAACTGGAATCACACTGTAGTTATGGTTCCAGTTTTTTATTATAAACGCTGAGAAGGAGCTGAAATGCTTTGTCCCATTCTGTTTACATAAGTATTAAAGTTGTTGTAAAAAGCGTTCATTTTCTTTACGAAAAGCCTGTGTCGCTTCGCCAGGATTTTCTGCTTTTGAAATGGCAGAAATAATCGATACACCATCAGCGCCAGCTTGACGTAAATCGTAAACATGCTCTGGTTGAATACCACCGATTGCGACAATCGGTAGCGTAGGAGTAGATTGTGCGGCTTCTGTTAAAAATGTTGTACCAGCAGGCTTTTTTGCATCTTTTTTAGATTGTGTTGAAAAAATAGGGCCGATTCCAACATAGTCAGCACCGTCCTGTATTGCTTGTTGTAATTCATCTTGTGTATGAACAGAAACACCGAGTATTTTATGCGGTAGTTGTTCACGTACTTTCTTTGCATCGACATCATCTTGTCCAACATGAATCCCGTCTGCATCGAGTCTGATTGCCAATTCAACATCATCATTTACGATAAAGGGAACGTCATAACGTTTACAAAGGGTTTGGCAGTCTTTTGCAAATTGAACATAAGCGTCACCTGTTAAACATTGTTCACCTTTTTCTCGCCACTGAAATAAAGTAATCCCATTTTGTAATGCAGCTTCTAATACAAAGAGTGGATCACCTACAACGTCTTGACTTCCCATAATAAAATACGTTTCAAGTAATTGTTTATTCAATTATCTCGACCTCCACTTTTGCTTTTGTGTTATAAGCGAAATGATTCGTCGGACCATGGCCATGCCCAATACCTAAACCATGTGAAATAGCCGCATGGATAAATCGCTTCGCTTCAATAAGTGCTTCTTTCATTGGTAGACCTTTTGCTAAGAAGGCAGTTAGTGCTGCTGAATACGTACATCCTGTACCATGAGTGTCTTTCGTTTGAACACGCGGAGTAGAAAGGGATAGTTTATCGCCATTTTTAAAGAAAATATGGTCAATCGCAGCTTGTTGTTCAGGTGCAAAATGTCCACCTTTCATCACAATGACTTCAGGTCCCATAGCGAGTAATTTTTTAGCTACCTGTTCAACATCATCATAAGTTTGAATTTTCATGTCTGTCAGTGTCTCTGCTTCTGGAATATTCGGTGTGAGAACAGTCGCTAGTGGGAATAGGTGAGTAATCATCGCATCAACCGCTTCTTGTTGCAGTAGTGTAGCACCACCTTTTGCAATCATGACGGGATCGACAATAATAGGTGCTTGTATATTTTCTAATTGCTTCGAAACAACTTTAATGATTGAAGCTGAAAAAAGCATCCCTGTTTTTAGTGTATTCACGTTAAAATCGGTTTGAATCGACTGTAATTGTTCCACAATAAAATCTTCGGGTAACGCATGAACAGCTTGCACGCCATACGTATTTTGTGCTGTAACAGCTGTTAAAACAGATGTACCGAATGTTTTCAATTCTTGAAATGTTTTTAAATCAGCTTGAATACCGGCACCGCCACCTGAATCAGATCCGGCAATCGTCAGTGTAATCGGTAACATTATTTAATCCCTCCAAAACTCATTTGTTGTAGTTGGTTTAGGATGTGCATTTGAAAATCGCCAATACCATTGCTGTGATGATGTGCAGTTTCTGCGACTTGTTTATAGTCTTTGTGAATTGTGATAACACTTTGTAGTGCGTCTGTATGTGATGCGATTGAAGCAGCTGTTAGGGCAGATAATAAGCAACCAGCTCCTGTAATTTGTTCCATCCATGCATGTCCGCCGTTTATTATGTGAACCGTCGTGCCATCTGTGATTAAATCTTCTACACCACTTACAGCAACAATCGTTTTGTAGCGTGTTGCGACTTGTTTAGCTGCTTCTTCAATTTCAAAAGACACCTCACCTGCATCGACACCACGAGAGGCGACTTTAATTTCCGCAAGAGCCGCTAACTCACCAGCATTACAGCGAATGGCTGTAAATTGTACATGTTGTAATAGTTGTTCAACTGTTTGTTTACGATATTTAGAAGCACCGATGCCTACAGGATCTAAAACGACTGGAATCCCTTTTTTATTTGCAGCTTGTCCAGCTAATATCATCGCATCGACTGTGCGTGTATTTAACGTACCGATATTAATTAATAATCCATTTGAGATTTGAATAATATCATGCATTTCTTGTATTTCATCCGCCATGATGGGCGATGCACCTACTGCTAAAAGTCCATTTGCAGTAAAGTTTGTTACGACATAATTCGTAATACAGTGGACAATTGGTTTCGTTGAATGAATTGATTGGATACTCATTTTTAGTTACCTCCATTGATGAATGAAAAGCAAATTCATGAAGCTTCTCATACTCAGTTTCACTAAACTAGAGGACGGGTTTCTGCTTTTTCACTATAAAAATAAAAAAGCTGCTCAACGAATTAATCGTAGAACAGCATTACATGCGAAAAACAGCTGCTCCCTACGCCAGTATTAACTGACAGGTTCAAAGGGTCAGGTTTTACCTTCTCAACTCCTAAGAGTCCCCCCGCAAATCTAGTATGGTTAGAGCATACCATATTTAGATCATTTTGCAAGGTTCCGCTTTAGTAAAAATAGGTTGTCTTGTATAATGAGAACAAGTATGGAGGGAAATTGTGTGAAAAATCTATCGTGGTATATTTCTTTAGGGATTAGTTTTTTAGGTTTCGTGGTCATCAATTATTATTTTACGTTGGGCCCTACTGAAAAAGTTGGAAACTTAAATCCCGCTTTCTTTTTAATTGTTTTATTAGTGCCTTTCCTGTGTGTCAGTCTGTTTATTACGTGGAGCGTTGGCGTATCTTTTTTTGAAACAGCAACAAAAGGTAAGCTGGCATCAGCACTTCTTATTATGGTCGTGATTTTTATTTTAGCAGGCGGTACAGAATATCAATATGTAACAAGCCAAATTGAAGTTTTTGGTGGAACATGGAATGATCCGAAATCGATTATTTACGGTCGTTCACCGTTTAATAGTTATACAAATGATTGGTATTTTAATGAATCTGTCTTTTTAATCATTCATACAATTGCTTTTTCGTTAGGAAGTTTATTCCGGAGTAAAGTGACAGATTAAATAACAAAAAGACTTGGGCCCAGTGCCTAAGTCTTTTTTGTGTGCTTAAATATGTTCTGCAATTGCCTCACGAATATCTTGTAGCCATTTTAAGTTTTCGTTAAATTGTCGATTTGCATGTCGGATAATTAATTGAATATAATCAACATCTTTTACAGAAGGATGTGAACCAGCTTCAATAATTGAATCGACTCGACTCGCTTACTCTCACGCTCGATTGCCTAATCTAATAGACCAATTACACGTTTTAAATCAGCATACTTTAAAAATAAAATAGGAATATAGAGACTTTGTACATCTGCTAAATTAATCAAGTTGAATGTTTTATAAATGAGTTCTACCATATACGCACGTCCAGCATCTGTAATGGCATAAACGGATTTTTCAGGACGATTTTCTGTATGAATGACTTCGATTTTTTTAATATATCCTTTTTTTCTAACGAGTCGAAATGATAATAAAGTTTTCCATCACTTAATTTAAAACTTGGATCAATATCAACAATATTTGTGAAGAGCTTTTTGATAAAGTAGGGATGGTAATTATTTTCAGATAAAATCCCTAAAATAAAAAGTTGAATTAACATCACTTGATGCCTCCAATAAATGAAATTTACGTCGTCATTTTAATAGTACACGATATTGTAAAAGGAAACTACAGAAAACAAGATGTTTCTAGCTTGAAACAGTATTTTGTTATATGATAGACAGAGAATTAAGGAGTTGAACGCGTGTGTCAAAATGGTATTCTATTATACCGAAACATCCCATTCAAAGTATTTTAGCATGGGTATTTATTTGCTTTATTCCATTTTATTCCGTATTTAAAAATCAAGATCATACGACGCAAAGCATTGCAGCAGCCATTCTGATTACATATTTGATTTGTGTGTATTTAGATTTCAAACTACCAAGTGGTTTGACGTATATGTGGCTATCATTTGAGATGATTATAAATGCCGTTATGTCGATTTTATATGGCTATTTTTATTTTTCTATTTTTACGTCATTTTTAATTGGACGTATTCGTAGTAAAGTCGGCTTTTATATTATGTATGGCTTACACATTGCGGCAACAGTTGGTGCGATTATTGGTGGCTTTTTCATTGAAACGGCTATTTATATTCAGCAAATTCCATTCATGGTTGTCATCGTGTTCGGTACGATTTTAGCACCATTCTATTTATTCAGCCGTACACAGAGTGACCGCTTAGAAAATAAGTTGAAATCAGCAGAGAATCGTATTTCTGAATTAAGTGTTGTAGAAGAAAGACAACGAATTGCACGTGACTTACATGATACACTTGGACAGAAATTATCAATGATTGGTCTTAAACTCGATTTAGCGATTCGTTTAGTTGATAAAAATCAAGAACAAGCGAAAAATGAGCTATCAGATATTCGTAAAACGGCAAGTATGGCATTAAAAGAAGTGCGTGAAATGGTATCCGATATGAAAAAAATAAAAATTGAAGATGAATTATTGCATGTCCAACAGATTTTAGAAATTGCTAATATCGATTTAAAAGTTAAAGGAAAATTAAAACTTGAAGAAGTACCACTCATTTTAGAAAATACATTAAGTATGTGTTTAAAAGAAGTCGTTAATAATATCGTGCGTCATAGTCAAGCAAAAAAATGTACGATTCGTATTGAACAAACAGATAAAGAAATTCGTATGACGATTTCAGATGATGGTATTGGTTATAATCAAGAGCAAGGTGAGCAGGGGAATGGAATTAAAGGCATCCAAGAACGGATTCAATTCGTCAATGGTACAGTGAAGTTTGAACAAAACAAAGGAACAACGGTTACAATCATTGTACCTTTTGTTATTGTGTATCAGGAAATATAAAGAAATGAGGGGCGCAGAAAAGCGTACCTCATTTTTTTATATTAAATGCAAACTTTTTATAGAAGGACATACGTCTATTACACGTATACAAACATAGAAGGAGCCCTTAGCATGAAATTTACGCGTAAAAAGCTACACTACGATGATCAGCTGATCCAATTAATCGAACGCTATCAAAACGATTTTTATCGCCTTGCTTATAGTTATACAAAAAATGAGCAAGATGCATTGGACGTCGTACAAGATAGTATCCAAAAAGCAATGCAGTCTTATGAAAAGCTAATCGAAAAAGAAAAATTAAAAAGTTGGTTTTATAAAATTGTTGTACATACATCACTCGATTTTTTAAGAAAACATAAACGAGTTCAAGTGATGGAAGATGAACAATTACAAGCGAATCAAAGAAATTTTCATGATGCTTATGAAAATGTTGATTTAGAGCACGCGCTTGACGACTTACCGACGATTTATCGTGAAGTTGTAATTTTACGATTCTTTGAAGACTTAAAAATTGAAGACATTGCTTTTATTTTAGAAGAAAATACAAATACGATTAAAACACGTTTATATAAGGCATTACGCCTATTACGTGCTGATTTAAAAACGGAGGAGGAATTCTAATATGAATCCAAAATTAAAAAAAGAGCGAACAGCTTATAAAAATACACCGATTCCACCAGAACTACAACAAATGGTGAGAAAAGAATTAGGGACAAAGAAGAAAAACTATCGTCCGTATTGGATGAGTGCAGCAATTGCAGCAGCTATTATTGCTTTATTCGTTACATTAAATACTAATGCATCAGTTGCACGTGCGATGGGAGGAATGCCTGTCGTTGGTCATGTGTTCCAAGCGATGACGTTCCAATATGAAGATGAACAGTATGCAGCAGACATTAAAACACCAAAAGTACGAGACTTAGAAAATAAAGACGTTGAACAAACATTGAATGAAAAATATGAAAAAGAAGCAAAAGAGCAATATACAAAGTTTGAACAACGTATGAAAGCATTAAAAGGTGAAGGACATGCGAGTGTAACAAGTGATTATCGTGTATTACAAGATACAAAACAATTACTTGTAATTGAACGTGAAACAACGGAGACAGAAGCAAGTAGTGCAACAACATTACAGTATGATGTAGTAGATCCTACATTAAAACAAGTGATTACATTACCGTCACTATTTAAAAATAAAGACTATGTTCAAGTGATTTCAGATGAAATTAAGCAACAAATGAAAAAACAAATGGCTGATAGCAAAGGCGAAAAAGTCTATTTTATTAAAGGGATGAACTCAGAATCAACAGATGGTTTTGATCAAATTCAAGCAAATCAATCGTTCTATATTAACAAGAAACATGAATTAGTTATTTCATTCAACGAATATGAAGTAGCTCCAGGTAGTATGGGACCAGTGAAATTTGTTATTCCAACAAAAGCTATTCAATCATTACTTGTATCAAACCAATATATTCGATAAATTCAAACGCAAACCTATCACTTCTTAAAACAAGTGATAGGTTTTTATATTACATATTTATTTTAAATATAAATAAACCTCTCTAGTCTATATATAAAAATTAAAAAAACGTACTAAAGAAAAGCACATTGACAATCATTTAAAAAGTATTTAATATCATTAATTAGACCAATCACTATAATTTCGAGGTGCCTTACGATGACAAGTAAAAATCAATCACGTGAACGAATTTTACAAACAGCTACGCGTCTTTTTCATATGAATGGTTATCATGCAACAGGATTAAATCAGATTATTAAAGAGAGCGGTGCGCCAAAAGGTTCGCTCTATTACCACTTCCCAAATGGTAAAGAACAGTTAGCGAGCGAAGCAATCGAACGATTCGGTGCGATGGTTGCCGCAAATATTTTAGAAGACACACAAAACGAAGTAGAGCCATTAAAAGCTTTTCAAGCACATATTTTAAAAATTGCAGATAAATTTGCAGTGGTTGAAAATATACCGCTTTGTGCAGATTCATTGCCAATTGGATTGATGGCTGCCGAAACAGCATTAGTGAATGAACGTCTTCGTTTAAAATGTGAAGCTGTTTTTGAACGTTTTGAAGAAATTTATATTGAAAAACTAGTAGCATCTGATTATTCAAAAGAACAAGCTCGTTTAATTAGCAGTACATTGAATGCGTTGATTGAGGGGGCAGTAACACTTAGCCTCACTAAAAAATCAAATCAACCACTTCAAGATATCGTAAAAATGTTACCTTTATTATTACAAAAATAGTAGCTGGAACAGCAGTTGCGATTACTTTAATGGTACAGGGTCAAAAAATCTTCATGTCTGAAAATCCACAATCAGCACCAACAGAGATGATTGCAGCTGGAACAAACCATGTATTCCATTATATTGCTGGAATTGCGTTAATTGGCTTCATCTCAACATTCTTTGTAAAACGTGTGCATGTTGAATAACGACTAGATGTGATACAATCGTAAAAGATGTGTTACATATAGGAGTAGATAGAATGAAAAGAAGATGGATGATCTTTATCTCGATACTTGTTGTTATTGGAATTGCTGCTTGGAATATGTACAATCAGAATCAAAAACAACAAAGAGCCACAGAAGATATTCTGAATCACGTACAACAAGTAGATGAGGTAACGATTTCAAATGGTGAAAAAAGCATGACTTTTAAAGGGAAAGAAGCAACACCTTTTATTGAGTCTACACCACTTGTTCATATTGAAAAGTATGAACGAACAGACCATAATTATTTTGAGAAAGAGCCACGCTTTATTGTGAGTTATAAAGTAAAGGGTAAAACACTTTACGTAGTAGAACTGCTACAATTGAAAAAGAAGTTACCGAATGATCGGTTGAATGACTTTTTAATGAATGAACATTTACTTGTGAAGTGGCAAGGCTACCCAATGATGTTCTCACAACATGAAGCGATTCAGCGTTTAGTAGATGCATTTAATGCGAAAGAAAAATAAAACAAGCTGAGACAAAATATCTCACTAAGAGTTCACAAAGAAAAACTAGAATCGCACCAAAGCGCGATTCTAGTTTTTCTTATGCTTATATGATGTGGGATGGTGTTTTTTACACCGATATCCCAGCTTGTTTTTGCTATGTAAGATTTGCTGGTACTTGAATATGTTCATAAGCTTGTTGGATCTTTTGTGGTTTACCCTCTGCATTGACCATCACTTGTAAAATCATTTGTTGTAGTGCATCTTCATCGCAATGCAGTAAGCGACTTAACAATTCGTCATGTAACTGTGCGCCAAAATATAAATAAGCAATTGCACGATATGGCTCTTGGGTTGCTGGAAGTGGTGCAGCTTTCATCGCATACTCGATATGCTTTTGCATAATCTTTCTAAACAACAAGTCGGGTTGTTCAATTGACCAGTGCGCATTCAAACAAGCTGTCTGGCTCTGTTCTAAAATAGAAAGTGCTGTCTGCTCATCACCTACATACAAATAGAGAATTTTATATAGCATGTGACGATTATTTTGTAATATCTGCTCAACCATACGCTGCTGTTTTTTTCGCTTTGAAAACCATCTTCTCACCACAAGAGTCCCTCCTTTATACATTAGACGCATGAACCAAGCAAAAAGTTTGCACTTAATACGGTATTTTGTGTCTGGTGCATAATGGATTTACGTGGAATCGAGCGATATGCTATGATACAAGTAATTCGTTTTGAAAGGAAGATTTATAGATGAAATCGCCATTTACATTTGAACACACTGCACCAAAAGAACAAGAAGCAGGAAAGTTATATCCAGCCGTTTTCTTGTTACATGGTATGGGAAGTAACGAGAAGGATTTACCAGGCTTATTAACAGAACTTCAAGATGAATACCATATTTTCAGCTTGCGTGGACCAATTACACAAGCACCTGGTTATGCGTTCTTCATTGATGAAGATTTCGGCAAACCAGATCGTCAAATTTTCGATAAAATCGTCTTACATATTCAAGCATTTATTGAAGAAGCCATTCAAACGTATTCAATTGATGCAACAAAAGTTTTCGTACTCGGTTTTAGCCAAGGTGCAGCATTAGCTGAAACATTACCATTTGTTTTAGGAGTAGAACGCTTAGCTGGAGCCATCGCATTAAGTGGTTATTTACCAGGACATGTCAAAGAAGAATATAGTAAACGTAGCGTTGTATCGCTACCAGTCTTTATTTCACATGGTAAGATGGACTATGTACTACCATATCAATGGGGTGAAGAAGCACGCGACTTCTATAAAGACCAACAAGCTAATGTAACATTTATGGCATTTGAAGACGGTCACGGTGTTACACCTGAAGTACAACGTGAAATTATTCGTTTCTTAAAACAACATATATCTTAATAAATGAATCACTTGACATTCTATTTTCTATGGAATAAGATGTAAGCAATACTTTTGAACGTATATGAGCAGAAGGCACTGAGAGCAGTGTCAGTCTCATCAAAATAGCAGAGCCGAGAAATTGAAGAGTAAGAGTAGTAGTATAGTTAAGCTAGTTATAGAGAATCAGTGGTTGGTGAAAACTGATCTAGTCGCTATATGAATGGACTTATGAGAGTATCTATGAACCATTTTGTAGTAGTAGATAACGAATCATCCTCGTTACGGATGTCGAGATCAGATTGTTTAGCAATCTGAAATTGAGGTGGCACCGCGAATAATATCGTCCTCATGAAGGTTTTTTCCTTCATGGGGACTTTTTTTATTTCTTTCAAAAGTAAAGTTGAGTTGAGGAGAGTGGAGAAGTGTATGAAAGCATTCATTGAAAAAGTGGAACAGAGAGAACACTTAACAAATCAAGAAATGACGATTGCAGCACATAAGATGTTGGATGAACAAACACCCGAACAAGAGATTATGTCGTTCTTAGTAGCACTAGCTAAAAAAGGAGAGACAGCACAAGAACTCGCTGCTCTCGCTAAAACGATGAAAGAACATGCAAATGAAGTTCAAGGTGTACAGTCACTAGCTTATTTAGATAACTGTGGAACGGGTGGCGATGGTTTAAAAAGTTTTAATATCAGTACAACAGCCGCTTTTGTCTTAGCTGCTTGTGATGTTCCAATCGCAAAACATGGTAATCGAAAAGTATCGAGTGCTTCTGGCAGTACAGACTTATTAGAAGAACTAGGCATTCCAGCTACGATGGACTTGTCAAAAGTAAGTCCTTTATTAAAACAAGAGAAATTAGCTTTTATTTTCGCACCTGCTGCGCACCCAAAATTAAAGCGAATTGGACAAATTCGAAGTCAATTAGGAACACCTACAATTTTTAATCTAGTGGGTCCTCTTGTGAATCCTGTTGATTTAACGTATCAACTAACAGGCATTAATCGTCCTGATTTTGTCATTCCCTATGCAGAAGTTTTAAAGAAGTTAGGAAGAAAACGTGCATTAGTCGTTAGTGGTGAACAAGGAATGGATGAAGCCTCACTTTGCGGCGAAACGACATGCGCCTTACTCGATGAGGGCGAAATTATTTCGTTTACCATTACCGCACAAGAAATTGGCTTACCCGAGTATCCACTCGAAGCAATTAAAGGTGGTACGCCAGTTGAAAATGCCAGAATATTAGAACAATTGTTACTTGGTAAAAAGGATGCTTATTATGATGCAGTACTTTTTAATGCGGGACTTGGTTTATATGCAGCTGGTAAAGTACAGACGATTCAAGAAGGAATTCATCGTGCAAACCAAGCGATTGAACAAGGAAAAGCATATGAAAAATTACAAGCAGTTCGACAGTACCATCAACGACTGGAGATGACGAAATGACGATTTTAGATAAAATCTTACAACAAAAAGAGATTGAAATTCAAAAGCGATTACGCACGGAAAAGAAAGTAGGAACAGACAAACCGGTCTATTCTTTATATAATCAACTGCTTCAAACACCTCATTTACAAGTCATCGCAGAAATTAAAAGAGCATCACCTTCTAAAGGAATGATTCAATCGCATATCAATCCTGTTGAGCAAGCGAAAAAATATGAGCGTGCGGGAGCAGCATGTATCTCGGTACTGACAGATGAGCATTTTTTCAAAGGTTCATTAGCTGATTTAGAAGCTGTCGCAAATGAAGTGACGATACCTGTTCTACGAAAGGATTTCATCTTACATGAGGTACAAATTGAAGATGCAAGAACAGCAGGTGCATCCGTTATTCTACTTATTGTGGCGGCTCTTCCTGAAAAGCGATTAAAAAAACTACATGATTATGCAACATCATTACAATTAGAAGTTCTGGTCGAAGTACATGATTTAGAAGAATATGCGATTGCTAAAAGAATCGGTGCAAAAATCATCGGAGTTAATAATCGAAATTTAAAAACATTTGAAGTGGACTTAGAACATACAAAAACGATTGCCGCAGCACGTAATGAAATGGATCAACATGTATTTATTAGCGAAAGTGGTATTCAAACTATTGCTGATGCAGAACTTGTGTCAAAAGACGGTGCAGATGCCATCCTAGTTGGTGAAACATTGATGCGCGCAGAAGATGTTGAATCAACACTTCGAAGTTTTCAAGTTCAAAAAGAAGGTGTTTATTAATGGTACGCGTGAAGATTTGTGGATTAACTAAAAAAGAGCATATTCAAGTAGCTGTTGAAGAACAAGTGGATTATATCGGATTTGTATTCGCGAAGAGTAAACGCCAAGTAACCGTTGAACAAGCAAAAGTTTTAGCTCAGTCGATTCCTGAACCCATTCAAAAAGTGGGAGTATTCGTCAATGAAACAGTGGAGAATATGTTACACATTGCAAAAGAAGTGCCTCTAGACGTGATTCAATTACATGGTCAAGAACCCCAACAAGTCGTTGAAGCTTTAAAACCATATACGACTATTAAAGCCATTTCAGTCCGAACAAAAGAAGATGTACAAAAAGCAGCACAATATAACGTCGATTACTATCTATTCGATGCACCTGGCATTGAATATGAAGGTGGTAGTGGTAATACGTTTGATTGGACATTATTAGAAAATACGAAAATCAATCGACAAAACATCATCCTAGCAGGTGGATTAAGCCCTGAGAATGTAGGACGTGCGATTGAACAAGTAGAACCTTACGGAATTGATGTATCAAGTGGTGTTGAAATAGACGGACAAAAAGATGAAATGCGTATGCGCGCATTTATGAATCAAACAAGAAACGGAGTGGTATAAATGGTAACAACAACAGAGAAAAAAGGGCGTTTTGGTAAATTCGGTGGTCAATTTGTACCCGAAACATTAATGACAGCTTTAAATGAATTAGAACAAGCATATGAAGAAGCAAGACAAGACCCGAGCTTCCAAGAAGAACTACAAGATTACTTACACAACTATGTAGGTCGTGAAAATCCACTTTATTTTGCAAAGCGATTATCAGAACATCTAGGTGGACCAAAAATCTACTTTAAGCGCGAAGATTTAAATCATACCGGCGCACATAAAATCAATAATGCACTAGGGCAAGTCTTACTCGCAAAACGTATGGGGAAGAAAAAAGTTGTTGCTGAAACAGGTGCAGGACAACATGGTGTAGCAACTGCCACGGTTTGTGCATTGTTCGATATGGAATGTGTAATATTTATGGGGCGAGAAGATGTCAAAAGACAAGAATTAAATGTATTTCGTATGGAGTTACTTGGCGCGACAGTTCAACCAGTTGATTCAGGTTCTGCTACATTAAAAGATGCATGTAACGAGGCGATGCGCTACTGGGTTACAAATGTAGAAGACACACATTATATTTTAGGCTCGGCACTCGGACCACATCCGTTCCCAACGATTGTACGCGATTTCCAGCGTATTATTGGTGACGAAACACGTCGTCAAATTTTAGAAAAAGAACAACGCCTACCAGACGCAGTTGTCGCATGTGTTGGCGGGGGAAGTAATGCGATTGGTATGTTCACACCTTTTGTAGAAGATGAGAATGTTCGTTTATATGGTGTAGAAGCTGCAGGTCATGGTATTGCAACTGGGGAACATGCAGCTGCATTTGCTGATTTAAAAGAAGGTGTCTTACACGGCTCTTATATGTATTTACTACAAGATGATCACGGGATGGTACAAGAAGCAATTTCGATATCAGCTGGTTTAGATTATCCAGGTGTTGGACCAGAGCATTGTTATTTACATGATATTGGACGCGTTGAATATAAATCTGCTACTGATGAAGATGCATTAGAAGGTTTTAAACTATTATCGAAAATCGAAGGAATCATTCCTGCTTTAGAAACATCGCATGCGATTTCCTTTGCAAGTAAGTTAGCGAAAGAGATGACAAAAAATGAAATCATGGTGATTTGCTTATCAGGCCGTGGCGATAAAGATGTTGCACAAGTACGTGATGCATTAGGAGGACGAGTACATGACTAAAACATTACAACAAGTAATTGAACAAAAAAATGAACAAGGTGAAAAAGCATTCATTCCTTACATTATGGCAGGAGACGAGGGACTAACGCACACGAAAGAAACGATTCGCTATCTACAACAACTGGGTGCAACTGCTATTGAAGTAGGGATTCCTTTTTCGGACCCTGTTGCAGATGGGCCTGTTATCGAAAAAGCAGGATTGCGTGCTTTAGCAGAAGGAACGAATTTACGTACTATTTTAGCGATGCTAGAAGAAATAAAAGAAGATGTGCAAACACCAGTTATTTTGATGACATATTTAAATCCGCTTGTTCATTTTGGTTTACAAGATTTTGTGAAGGCAGCTACAAAAGCGAAGGTAAAAGGGTTAATCATTCCTGATATGCCACTGGAAGAATGCGACATAATTCAGCCATTCTTAGAAGGAACGGATATCGCACTTGTACAGCTTGTATCATTAACAAGTTCTAAAGCGCGTATTCAAGAAATTGCGGAAGCAGCAGAAGGATTTATTTATGCGGTAACTGTCAATGGAACGACAGGGGAACAAAGAGATTTCCAAGATCATGTTATGCAACACCTAAAAGAGATTAAATCGTTGGTATCTTTACCTGTCCTTGCAGGGTTCGGTATTTCGAATCGACAAACAGCAGAGAAAATGAGTGAAGGAATTGATGGTGTGATTGTAGGAAGTGCGATTGTTGACGCATTGCACCGTAAAGATTATGATACAATTGAGCAATTCTTTCAAAAAGAACCAGTCGAAACAAATTCATAGATAAAAGGAGAGAATCGCAGTCATGCGGTTCTTTTTCTATTAAAGGGACTTCGAAGTATGCAAAAATGATAATTTACATACAATTCGCGATTATCAAAAGAAAGGGTATCGCGTGACAGAGATTCGATTAGATGCGGTTAAGCGTGCACGTTTAATCAAACCGACCATTCCATTATTTTCTACGAATCAAATTGCAATTCAAGATGGAATGGATATTAGAAAAAACTTTGGTATAATTAACTTTCAGTAAATGCTTTACAAACCGTAATAAGTGTTATATAATAAGATTAATCAAATAGTTCTTATTAGAGATGAATTCGCATGTTACAAAGAGTAATCGTGTTTGTTCGGTACTTTTTGTAATATGTGAATTTTTTGTTTTTTAAAAGCTTATGTATTAATAACTTAATTGGAGGTCATTTAAATGACACAAGGTACAGTAAAATGGTTTAACGCAGAAAAAGGTTTCGGTTTCATCGAAGTTGAAGGCGGTTCTGACGTATTCGCTCACTTCTCAGCAATCCAAGGCGAAGGTTTCAAATCTTTAGACGAAGGTCAAAAAGTTGAATTCGAAATCGAAGACGGCCAACGCGGACCACAAGCAGTAAACATCGTAAAATTTTAATTTTAACGAGTTACAATCAAAAAGGAAATTGCTTCGGCAGTTTCCTTTTTTTTTGTGTTTTCTTTTATTAAAATGCTACACAATAAAGCGAAAATAATCATTATAGATCTTTAAATGAAATGCGGTTGTATATTTACAGTCTATTTTAACAGTTGAAGTAAAATCAAGAGAGCTTTGTATCTTGCTTGTAGTAGGAGACAAGGTCATGTTCGGTAGGGAATCGTTATACGTTTCATTGATGTAACCAATTAGTAATCCTGTGTATGGTAGATAAATCATTTTCGTATATTAAAAAAGGAACCTCCGAGGAGATTCCTTTTTTGCGTTGAATTAGTGATCAACTGAACCAGAAGAACCGATACCAGTGTTTGCACGTACTTCAACTTCAGCGTATTTCTTCGCGTCTGCTTTCGCGCCAACTAATGAACCAATCCAACCTGCCAAGAAACCAAGTGGAACTGATACGATTGCTGGGTTAGTAAGAGGGAATAAAGGTGTACCTGTAAGAATTGCAGTACCTTCAGGATTCCAGATATTCGGACTTACTGCTACAAGAACTAATGCAGTGATTAAACCTGTTAACATTGCTGCCATCGCACCTGTTGTATTGAACTTTTTGTAGTAAATTGTGTAAATAATTACTGGTAAGTTCGCAGAAGCGGCGATACAGAATGCAAGCGATACTAAGAATGCTACGTTTAATGATTGTGCACCAAGTGCTAAAAGGATTGAGAATGCTGATACTCCTAATGAAGCCCAACGAGCAGCTAACATTTGTTGTCTTTCAGTTACTTTACCTTTTTTAATGATTTGACCATAAATATCATGTCCGAATGCAGAAGCTCCTGATAATACAAGACCTGCTACTACGGCTAAGATTGTTGCGAACGCTACCGCGCAAATGAAGGACATTAGAATGTCGCCACCTAATACTTCCGCTAACAGTGGTGCGGCCATGTTACCAGCTGGGTTAGCAGCTAAGATTGCATCAGTACCTACGAATGCTGCAGCACCGAAACCTAAGAAGATTGTTAAGATATAGAAGATACCTACAATCCAAGTTGCTGTAACAACTGAGCTACGTGCAGTTTTTGCATCTTTTACAGTGAAGAAACGCATTAAAATATGTGGAAGACCTGCTGTACCAAGTACAAGTGCGATCATCATTGACATTGTGTCAATACCATTTGTATATTTTACACCTGCATTTAAGTATGCTTCACCATGTGGTTGATGTGTTTTTACATAAGAGAACATTTCTAAGATATTGAAGTTGAACTTCACAAGAACTAATACCGAGATAATAACAGTACCTAACATTAATAGAACGGCTTTAATAATTTGTACCCAAGAAGTGGCACCCATACCGCCCCATAATACGTAGATTGTCATCATTACACCTACGATTAATACAGCAAATTTGTAATCGATACCTAATAATAATTGAATAAGAGCGCCTGCACCTACTAATTGTGCAATCATGTAGAATAAAACGATAACGATTGAACTTACTGCTGCAGTTCCGCGAATTTTCTTTTGATTGAAACGAGCTGTAATCATATCTGCTAAAGTATATTTACCTAAGTTACGTAAAGGTTCAGCTACAATATAAAGCACAACTAGATAAGCTACTAAGTAACCTAATGAATAGAAGAAACCGTCGAAACCTGTTAAAGCGATCGCACCTGCGATACCTAGGAATGAAGCAGCTGATAGATAGTCACCAGCAATTGCAATCCCGTTTTGCCAACCTGTTAATCCACCACCAGCTGTGTAGAAATCTTGTGCTGAATTTGTGTTTTTAGAAGCAAAGTATGTTACAAGTAATGTAACCCCTACGATACCGACGAAAAACGCGATACCAATTCCACTCATGCCACTTGTCATTTGTATCCACCATCCTTAGCCTTTTCGATAATAACTGCTGCGTCTTTATCGAATGCGTTTGCTTTTTTCACATAAATCATAGCAAATGCCCAAACCATTATGAACTGCGCTAAAGCAAAAATCCATACCCAAGTGATATCTCCAATTGCTTTTGCGTGTAATACTTTTGTAAACGAAGTTAGTAATGGTAACGTGAAGTAAAATACTAAGAAGAAAATCGTCATTGGAACAAGGAATTTGTTTTTCTTTTTCACAAGCGCATGATATTCTGAGCTTTCTGAAATTTTCACATACTCTTGCTCTGTTAACTCAACTGCTTTATCAACTTCAGTTGATGTTGCTTTTACATTTAGAACATCAGAACCGTTTAAGTTTTGATCCATAAAAGTATGCCTCCTTTTTATATAGTTTTTTTGGCGAGCAAGGTAATTATTTCCTAGCTCTGAGTTAATATTATTTGAAAGCGTTTTAAAATGCAACACTTTTTTCTTTAAAAAATTAAAAATTTTCTTTAATAGGTACTTAAAATTCTATTTAAAGAGAAAAATATCTCAAAATATATGATGTTTTTATGATGTCTGTTAGTCGAAAAAGCGAATTTTAGCTGTTTTATGACAGTTTTTCGATCACTCCCTGTTTTGTATCAAAAACGAAAAAAATCAGAGAAAAAATTGTTTTTAACGAGATTTTTATAGTTCTAAGCATAAAAAAATCGAATGAACGTATTTTATTTATTGTAAAAGACATAAAAGAACGAAAACAACAAATGATATTTTTTTGATTTATTTACTAATTAAAGGAAAAGTAACTTTTTAAATCGATAGATGTAAAAAGAAAAATTATTTTCTTTTTACATACCCTTTATCTATTTTCCATAAAACATTTATTACCATATATGTTGATTTTAAAATTATTATCTTCCACGATAAATTATCTGAATATTCAAATGAAGTTGCGTGGATTACTTTTAAACGCAACTTCATATATTAGAGTTGCTCTTTGTGTATACTTTTTAGGAATATGATTCATTTAACGAATTACTAATCATTCGTTAAATGAAAGGTAATACTACTTGCTAAATTAGATAGTGGTTTTAGAAAAAGTAAATCACTATGTGAAAAACATCACATATAAGTAAAACAGAGTTCATTTGGATGCAATAGATTTACTGTATTTAACGCACCATTTTACGGGGAAATAGGTTAAAAGAGCTTTAAAACACAAAAACTTTCCCAAATATACATTTGGGAAAGTTTTTTAATGATATAATAGACTAGAATTTAGTAAAAGAGGTGGAAGAATGCTTCCGAAATATGTACGCGACTTCTTAGTTTATTTAACAGCGATTAAAGGAAAATCCCAAAGAACAAGAAAAGAATACGAATATGATTTACGATTATTTTTACGATTTCAAATTGCAATCTCACATGATTTAGATTTAGATAAAATAAATGAAGTAGATTCGAATCTTTTTACAATAGAGGATTTACAACAATTAACCTTGGAAGATCTCTATCTGTTTTTAGAGTATTGTGAAGTGAAACGAGGGAACGGAGCTGCTTCGCGTTCGCGCAAAGTAGCGACACTTAAATCATTCTTCAACTATTTAAAATCGAAAAAACGTTTAATTACGCAAAACCCAGCAGATGAATTAGAGGCACCTAAGTTAAGTAAAAAACAACCTGTTTATATGAATATTACAGAATCACATCAGTTTTTAGAGGGCGTAGAACACTCGAGACACCCTGAACGTGATTATTGCATGATGACATTCTTTTTGAATTTAGGAATACGTGTGAGCGAGTTATGCGCTTTAGATATGGATTCCGTACACAATGATATTCTAACAGTACGTGGAAAGGGGGATAAAGAACGTAACTTATATTTGAATGAGCAATGTTTAGAAGCTCTTTCTTCTTATATGAAGATTCGCTCACGCTATTTACAAGTAAGAGGAGAACAGCAGGCGTTATTTTTATCACAAAAAGGGACGCGTTTAACAAGACAAGCCATATCGAATTTGGTACGAAAAATCAATCAAGATTCTGGTCTTGAAAAAAAGAAACTCACGCCGCATAAATTACGCCATACATCGGCCACACTCCTTTATAAATCAGGAGCAGACATTCGAAGTTTACAACAAATTTTAGGGCATTCGAATATTTCAACAACCCAGATTTACACACATGTTGAAAATAAAGAAATTCAGCGTGTAATGACGGAACATCCTTTGAATAAGAAATAAAAATTAAAAACCACCATTTGTAAAAAATAAGTAAAAAGTTGCGGGTCTATTTATTTAATAAATATAAATAAATATTTAATTTCCTAAAAATTAAATGTGAAATGAGCATTTATACGTAAGTTTATGGTAAAATAGGTTCGATTATACGTCACTTAGGGGAGGGGTGCAGATGGATGTTTCAATGAACGCTACTTTAGAACTATTAGACAATGCACAATTTGATCAGTCAGTAATGGCTGATATCATAGCAGCCATTGATCAATCCGTCATTGTTGCGATTACAAATGCGCAAGGGAAAATTATTTCTGTCAACAAACCCTTTTGCGAAATTTCGAAGTATTCAGCTTCTGAATTGATTGGACAAGACCATAAAATTGTCAATTCCGGCTATCATTCTAAAACATTCTTTAAAGAAATGTGGCGAACAATCGGTAACGGTAAGGTATGGAAAGGTGAGATTTGTAATCGTGCAAAAGATGGGGCGCTTTATTGGGTACAGACGACCATTGTGCCTTTTTTAAATGAAAAGGGTAAGCCTTATCAATATATCTCGATTCGCACAAATATTACAGAACAAAAGAATGCACAACATTATGAGCATTTAGCTTACCATGATGAACTAACTGGACTACAAAATCGCCGGAAATTACGTATGACTTACGAACAAATGATGAAAAATTCAAAGCGTAAAGAAGGTTACGCCTTCTTACTAATCGGTATTAATCGTTTTAAGATTATTAACGAAAGCTTTGGTCATCATATTGGCGATTTATTCTTAGTAAATGTCGCTTCGATTCTTACAGAAATTGTGAATATATATGGACAAGTTTATCATTATGGTAGCGATCAATTTGTAGTAATGTGTAAAAATAAAGACGCACTTCGTTTAATTAATGCTATTTTATTTCGTTTTAATGATTTATTTGAAGTAGATCGGTTTGAATTTTATAGTTCGGTTAGTATTGGCGTTCGTTATTCTGTCCTTGAAGTTGCATCGTTTGATGAAGTGATTCGTACAGCTGACATCGCACTTATGAATGCAAAAGAACGCAAAGGAAATTACTATGTAGAATATCAAACAATCATGAATACAAAGTTTCAAAATCATATTTTATTTGAAAAAAAATTGCGCAATGCCATTCGTAATCAAGACTTCTTACTCTACTACCAACCAAAGTACCATGTACATACGAAAAAGATAGTGGACGTAGAGGCACTGATTAGATGGTATGATGAAGATTTTGGTTGGGTTTCTCCCGAGTTATTTATTCATTTCGCTGAGCAATTAGGGCTTTCAACAGCAATTGATGAGTTTGTAATTGAGACAGCTTGTAGACAGGCTGTATTATGGCAAAAGACCTTGCCAGAACCAATAAAAATCGCGATTAATATTTCACCACTACACTTAAAAGAGAAAAATTTCGTCGATACATTAGAGTATATTCTAAAGAAAAATAATTGTAATCCTACATTAATCGAAATTGAAATTACGGAAAATTCTTTAATGCATAATAGCGACATTTTAACAAAAACATTTAGTGAATTAAAAAAACTCGGGGTAACAATTGCGCTAGATGATTTTGGAAAGGGCTATTCTTCATTAAGTTATTTAAAAACGTTTCCGATTGATACATTGAAGATTGATCGTGACTTTATACGTGGTATCCATGAAAATACGAATGAGGAAAATATGATTCGTGCCATTATAGGATTAGCTAAAATCTTTAATATGAAGGTGGTAGCTGAAGGTATTGAAACGGTTATGGAACAAAGCATTGTTGAAAAATCAAATTGTGATTATCTACAAGGCTATTTATTCTCAAAACCACTTCCAGCCAAAGAAATTGAAGCACTACTTGTTTAATAAAAAAGCAATTCATCCTTTTAGTAGCGATGAATTGTTTTTTTATGTTTATGAAAAATCCTTAATTCGATTTACAACGATATGTACAAATGACAAAACAAGCAAAAGCTTTACTATCTGGACTAAAAGAAATCCCCATTCAATCCTTCGTGTTAGATGATTCATTCTTTTAACAGTAGAATCAGTTGATACAGCGTGAAAATATTCCTCTAGAGCGACATCTCTACTACCTTAAACAGTGCACCAACGCTCGAAAAACATCGTACAAGCCCTATATTCGCGCATGCAATCCAGTTAATACATCAATTCACCTTTCATACGCGTTCTGATCTTTCAAGCGACGTTATTTGCTTACAAGAGAGTCGCTCTTATGTTTCCGAAAATGTTCTATTTGGTAAATCTAGAGGGAAAAAAGCGGGAGATATTACGATGAATATACTTGGCATGGGTTCGTATGTTAGGGAAGTAGATCTCAGTTAAAGGATATTTACCATAGAGTGAGCATGTCTTTACAATCGGAAAAATTCGAAAAGAAAATCAATCCTTATTGTCAATTTGCCCACGTAATCAGAAGATTAAGCTAGAAGAAATGAATACGTCTATAAGAAAAGGAGTCGCTTTTGCGTAAGAGATTCCTTTTTCACATTAGAGTAAATTTAATTTCATTACACAAGGACATACTTTGTCCTATATAATAGGATTATGTATACATATTATAGTAGGTTTACATTTACTGATTCATGCAGAGAAGTTAGAAATCATGTAGAACGAGCAGTTTTGTAAGGAGGACTTTTGAGATGTCAAATAACTTAATTTTTCAAATACAATTTAAATTATCTACACTATCCGAAGCAGAACAAGCTGTTGCACAATATGTAATAGCTCATTCACAAGAAGTCATTTATTTATCAACACAAGAATTAGCAAAACGCGTAGGAGTAAGTAATGCGACGATTACACGATTTTGTAAATCAGTTGGGGTAAAAGGGTTTCCAGATTTAAAAATTATATTGTCCGCAGAAAATTCACATGGGAATCAAGTACAACAAGAGATTAAAACGACCGATTCACTTAAGCAAATTAAACACCAATTGAATCTTCGTATGACTGCAGCGCTAAATGAAACAGAACAATTAATGAGTGATCATATCATTGAATCTTGTACGAAGTTATTAAAGAATGCTGATGAACTTATCGTCTATGGTGTAGGTTCTTCTAATCTTATCGCACAAGATATAGCTCAAAAATTTATTCGACTTGGAAAATCCGTACTTCACACAGAGGACGCACATTTGATTGCGACAGCATTAACTGCTAAGCAGAAGAAAAAAGTAGGAATTTTCATTTCGAATTCAGGAGAAAGAGAAGAAACGAATACATTGGCTACAGTGTGTAATGAATTAGGCATTCCGCTCATTAGTATTGTATCTAACCCTTCAAGTCGTTTAGCTTCCAAATCGACAGTTGTTTTAGTTCATAGTCAAATAGAAGGTATTGATATTATTCGTACTGCTGCGATTACATCAATTATTGCTCAACAGTATATTGTAAATTTATTGTATTATCATTATTTTATCGATAATTATGAAATACATGCGGATATGTTACATCAAACTAAGCAAATTATACATCATCACTTTGAATAATCAGATGTGAAAAGAATTGCAGTTTTGTAATTCTTTTTTATTAATAAATAATTATATTATGTAAACTAAAAAACTATGTAATATGGAGCTATTATGCACGTCTTTTACAAAGATCTAAAATCATTAATAGATTGCAAGGAAGGGTTTTTATTTACAATAATGATTTTGGGGTATATACAATTAGTGTTTATACATGGATTGAACTATAAAAGCAGGTAATAGTATGACATATATTGGTAGAAACCTCTTGAATTAGCTGTAAAGGATTCAGAAATTCTGCAGGTATTAGCAGGAGTCAATCAAATATTGTTCGACCAAGTACATGATGAGATTTTAAAAAATATGGTACGATTGAGATGTATTTAAAAGAAGAATATCATATTGATGAACAAACGAAAAAAGATATTTAAGATTTCTATTTAGAATAGCATAAGGGGGATTTTGAGATGAAGTGGCAAACAAGTGTAACGGAATTATTAGGAATTGAAAAACCAATTATTCAAGGAGGTCTCGCCTATCTTGGTTATGCAGATTTAGCAGCAGCAGTTTCGAATGCTGGAGGACTGGGCCAAGTGACAGCACTCAGTTTAGATTCTCCAGAAGATTTACGAAAAGAAATTCATAAAACACGCACATTAACAGATCGTCCTTTTGGTGTGAACTTTGCGATTGGACGACACCGTGAACATTACGAACCTTTTGTACAAGTAGCAATAGAAGAAGGTATTCAAATCATTTCGATTACAGGAGGAAATCCAAGTCCTATATTAGAAATGGTGAAAGACACCGATATGAAGAAGCTTGTACTCGTTTCTTCTGTTAAATTGGCTTTAAAGGCCGAAGAAAAAGGGGCAGATATTGTTGTCGTTGTTGGACAAGAAGGGGGCGGTCACCTCGGTTTAAATGATTTAGGGACACATGTACTCGTTCCGCGCGTTGTCGATGCTGTCAACATCCCTGTAATCGCTTCAGGAGGCATTGCAGATGGTCGTGGTATCTTATCTGCTTTTGCACTAGGAGCAGACGGAGTTGAGATTGGGACACGTTTTATTGCGACAGAAGAATGTGTAGATGCAGCACCACTGTACAAACAAGCATTGATTGAACATGATGAAATGGATACGGTCGTTATTAAACGTTCCATTGGTGGTCCAGCGCGTGTATTACACACACCATTCACAGATGAAATTTTAGAAATTGAACAAAAGACGCCTACATATGAGGCATTAAAAGATTATACTAGCGGCGCAGCAAATCGTCGTTATATTTATGAAGAGCAGCAAGATGGTTTTGGATATGCAGGTCAAAGTATTGGTTTCATTCATTCCATTCCAACTGTTGCAGCTTTATTTGAGCAATTTGAACAGCAAATTGAAGAAGCAAGAACGCAATTAAATCTAAAAATAAAATAATATTCAGAAAACAGTTGCAATTCCGATTTGCTTACTGTAATATAAAGTTAACAAAAAAATCGTATCTCTTATCAAGAGAAGGCGAGGGACTGGCCCGTTGACCCTTCAGCAACAGACAATGTTAAAATGAACTGTGCTAAATCCTGTAGCGTAAGCTAAAAGATAAGAAGAGTTCCTTTGACTATTCAAAACCTCTTCTTATCAGGAGAGGTTTTTTTGTAGATTAAAAAGGAGTGATGTTATGAGCGAATCGGTTTTACAGCAAGATGTTTTACAAGCATTACAAACATTGAAAAAGCAGAAATGGGTGGACTTGACACATACATTTAATAGCCAGTCACCTCACTTCCATGCATTCAATCCAGCAAAATTTGATACACTTTTTACACATGATGATGGCTTTTTTGCACAACAATTTTCTTTTGCAGGTCAGTATGGAACACATCTTGATGCACCGATACACTTTGTACGAGATACACGCTATATTGAGGAACTTCATCTTCAGGAATTAGTACTGCCACTTATTGTTGTAGATATTACAGCTCAAGTACAAAAGAATCCAGGTCACACGGTAACGATTGAAGACATCCTCTCATTTGAGGATCAAAATGGCATCATTGAAGCCGACTCATTTGTCGCATTACGCACAGACTGGTCGAAGCGCTGGCCCGACCATGATACCTTTAATAATATTGATGAAGCAGGCGTGGCTCATGTGCCAGGTTGGTCTGTCGAAGTATTATCTTTTTTATTCAAAGAACGAGGCATTAAAGCGATTGGTCATGAAACATTTGATACAGATTCGAGTGAAGAATATCGAAAACATGGCTCATTAGCCGCAGAGTATTTCGTTTTAGAACAAGATACGTATCAAGTCGAACTTTTAACGAATTTAGATCAACTTCCGGCAAAGGGGGCAGTTATCTTTAATATCGTGGCTAAACCTGAAAAAGCATCTGGTTTTCCCGTACGCTCATTTGCGATTACACCGAATTAATAATGGCTCATTCGCCTTAAACTATACAGACTCATTTGTCGTGGAACACCTTGTCATCTCAAGGTGTTTTTTGTTTTAAAAATAATATTATTATGTAAACTAAATATTTTGTTGAATTTTCAGAAAATTAGTTGACACCTCTTTTCTTCTGTTATATATTAAATACAACAAGTAAAACTGTTATATAACAAAAGGAGAGATGTTTAATGGAACACTTTATGGAAGGTTATCAGACGTATTGTCAAGCTTGCGAAAACTATGGGTTGGAGTCGATGAATTACCATTTATATGTCAAACAATTAACAGAGGAGCAATTGTATGCATTTAATGAGTATAAGAGAGACGCCACAATTCAAGAGATTAGCTAGGTATTAAACCTCTATTTTCCACTTAATGTGTAAAGTAGAGGTTTTTGTATGTCCTAAGACCTTCTTTTACGAAAAGTTATTTACTTTTTTTATAGAGTATGGAATACTTTCTATTAAGATAATTGAATATTCTTTCAGGTGAGAGTACTAGTTTTAGGCTAGATAATAGGGAAAACGGTGAAAATCCGATGCAGCCCCGCTACTGTAATATGGGATGAAATGACATACAAACACTGTGTTTATACGGGAAGTTGTCAAAGTAATATGATCATAGAGCCAGGAGACCTGCTTTCATCATTCGTTTCAATCTTCGAGGGGTGGATTAGACGCACGTATGTATAATTGTTGTTACATAATTCTTCATGTCTTCGGAACGTGAGCTTTTCGTGTTAGCTAATCCTCCAAATCAAAACCATTTGGGGGTTATTTTTATGTTTAAATCAAAATGGGTGATTCCAGCAACATTATCAGCAGCTTTAGTCGTTTCAGCTGTACCAGCAACGGCTTTACAAGCAGAAGCAAAAGTACCAACAGTTAAAAAAGTTGATGTAGCGAATACATTACAAGCAACATCGAACTATTATTATTCATTACCAGATGTATCAACACCAACTTACCAAAGTTCAGATGCAGTACTTAATTTTGCGCGTTCAAATTACGCTGTAAGTAAAGATTACTACACAACATTCTATAAAGATGTTGAACGTGAATTAAAGAAGCAAAAAGGTCAATTTAATAGCTCGCCAGGCGCATTATCAAAAATAATTTTAGCGATTACTGCCATCGGTAAAGATCCGAAAAATGTGGCGGGTTATAACTTAATTAACTTATTAGGTGATAAATTAGTAGCAGGTAAAGCAGCGAAAAGTTTATACATCACAGATTATTTATATGTATTACGTGCTTTAGAAGCGAAAGATTATAGCTTCCCAGCAGGTACAAAATACGCTGATTTCTCACGTAAATCAATGGTGGATTATTTAGTAAGTACACAATTTGAAAATGGTGGCTTCTCTTGGGCTGAAGACGTTGAAAATGGCGTGAGTGTCGACATGACTGCAATGGTGTTAAGCGCACTTGCGAACTATGATTCAGACCCAGCCGTTAAAGCGTCAATTCGTAAAGGTTTAGACTATATGTCAAGCCAATTAACGGATGTTGCAGGTTACAGTCCATGGGGCGGTAATAGTGTCGATTCACAAGCACAAGTGGTCATCGCTCTAACAGAGAATGGCATTAATCCAAAAACAGCACGTTCATTTATTAAAAATGGTCAATGGGCTGTGTCAAATATGTTATTAAACTTTGATGCAACAACAGGTGGTTTTAAAATAACACCAGATCAAAAAAGTCCACAACTATTTGCAACAACAAGTGCAATGTTAGGTCTTGTTGCGTATGATCGTTATGCATCAGATAAAAATACATTCTTTGATTTAGCAGACGCAAAAGCTTCTTCTTTAAAGTATGATACAACTGCACCAAAATCATTAAGTGTTACAAAAGTGGCGAACACAACAAAAACAATTTCAGGTACGACAGAACCATATGCAACGGTTACAATCTATAATGGTTCGAAAAAATTAGCAGCAGTTCAAGCAGATGCAAAAGGTAAATTCTCATATCCAGTAAAAACTGCGTTCAAGGCCAATGCGACAGTAAAATTCTATGTAACCGACTTAGCTAGTAATAAGAGCAAAGCCATTACACAAAAAGTGGCTGATCGTTTAACACCTGCAACACCAAAAGTAAGTAAACTTGTAAAAGGCGCTAAAAAAGTAACCGGATCAACAACAAAAGGTGCAACAGTATATGCGAAAATTGGAAACAAAACATATAAAGCAACTGCCAGCACAAAAACAGGTTCTTTCTCAATTAAAGTGCCAACATTAAAAGAAAAAACAAAAGTAAAAGTGTATGCGAAAAAATCAAATTACACAAGTAAATCCGTTACAGTTGCAGTAAAAAGCAAATAAGATTTACACATAGCGAATAAGGGTTGCTCTAAGATGTAAATCTTGGAACAGCCCTATTGCTATCTTAAAAGGAGGGACAACATGAAAAGTAAAATTATACTATTTGCGCTATCTGCAACCTTACTTTTAACAGGCTGTAAAGTGCAAACCGCACAGCAATATGAAAATGAGCAAGAGGAAGAAGCGAAAAAAGTCGTTGTTCTAAATGACGAAGAACAGAAAAAAGTAAAAGAAAAAACAAAAGAAACGGCGCAAGATGATAAAGGTTCTGTAACGAAAGAAGTGGCTACTACATCTGAAAACGACACGACAACGTCAACGAATTCGTCCATTTCTACAGTAGAGAAACCAACATCGACACCATCTCAAACACAAAAAACAGAGGCAAAAAAGGAAACAATAACATCTAATAAGACCTCTAAAGAACAACCAACAAAAACAGAAAAACCAGTCAAAAAAGACGAACCGAAAAAAGAAACGACGGTAACGAAAAAACCAGAGACAACGACTTCTACACCGAAGCCATCGACACCAAAACCGTCAACACCTGAAAAACCTATAGAAAAACCAGTGAAAAAAGAGTATGCAACGATTACAATTGGCATGCGTACATTACTAAATCCTGATCATTATGAGCTATTACCGAAAAACCTACAAAGTGAACAATATGTACCAGCAAGTGGCGTACTACTAAATAACGCAAAAATTGAAATTAAAGAAGGCGATACAGCTTGGGATGCCATTTCAAAACTACGTTCAAAATACGGTATTTATATTAATTACGAAAAAAATCCAATGTACGGTATTTATATTATCGGGATTAATCATATAAACGAAAAACAAGCAGGTTCATTAAGTGGCTGGATGTATACAGTTAACGGTGTAAAAGCACCTGTTGGCGTAGGTAATTATCAACTTGAAGATGGTGACCGCATTGAGTTGCAATATACAACTAATGGTGGAACGGACTTAGGGTGGTAGTTAGATGAAATCACTTCATGATTTTCACCCGCTCGTTATTTTCAGTTACTTTTTCGCTGTTATTGGTTTAACAATGTTTTATATGCATCCTATTCTTCTTATAATTAGTTTTACGGGTGCAACTGTCACAAGCTTTCTTTTATTAAAGAAAAGTTTTTTGAAATCGATTAAATGGCTGCTTCCATTCATGTTGGTAGCAGCTATTTTAAACCCTTTACTCATTCATGAAGGCGAAACAGCGATTCTCTATATCAATGAACAACCGATTACAGTCGAAGCTATTGTTTATGGATTTGCTGCTTCTGTCATGTTAATCGCCATTATCTTTTGGTTTAGTGCATTTAATGCAGTCATGACATCTGATAAATTTTTATATTTATTTACGAAAATATCCCCTGCTGTGGCATTACTGATCTCATTAACGATGCGCCTCGTTCCTTTATTTGGTCATCAAATTAAGAAGATTATGTATGCGCAGCGTGCGATTGGCATGGACCCTAGTTCAGGTTCGGTTTGGCATCGTATTAAAGCTGGAACTCGTATTTTATCCATCCTTATCTCTTGGGCTTTAGAAAGTGCAATTGAAACAGCCGATTCGATGAAAGCACGCGGCTACGGATTAAAGGGGCGCTCAACTTTTTCATTATTTCGCTTTGATCGATTAGATGGATTTGCACTCAGCGGTATTTTTATTTTATTTATCATTCAATTACTATGTAGCTATTTCGGTTGGAATGAATTCTACTACTATCCAACGTTCTCACCAATCGTTTGGAATGGTCCGATGATTTTCATGACCATTAGTTATGGTATACTCGTGTCACTACCTATTTTTATTGAAGTACTGGAGGCATTCAAATGGCGCTCATTGAAATCAATCAATTAATGTTTAGTTATCCACTTGCAACAAAACCAACTTTAAAAAACATCTCTCTTGAAATTGAAGCAGGTGAATTCGTCGTATTATGCGGAACATCAGGATGTGGTAAGAGTACATTATTAAAGCATTTAAAACGTGAATTAACGCCACATGGTCAAACGTCTGGAACGATTCATTTCAATGGTGTCGCTTTACAAGACTTGCCTCAGCGTGAAGCAGCCAGTCAAATTGGTTATGTACTTCAAAAACCTGAACTACAAATTGTAACGGATAAAGTATGGCATGAATTGAGCTTTGGTCTTGAAAATCTCGGTTACGATTCCATGACAATCCGTCGTCGCGTTGCTGAAATGGCAAGCTTCTTTGGTATTCAAACATGGTTCCGAAAAAATACAACAGACTTATCAGGTGGGCAAAAACAATTGCTCAATTTAGCGAGTATTATGGTGATGCAACCACAACTACTGATTCTAGATGAACCTACATCACAACTTGACCCAATTGCAGCGAGTGAATTTATCGCAACACTTCAAAAGCTTAATAAAGAACTCGGTCTAACAATTGTACTGGTTGAACATCGATTAGAGGAAGTATATCCGATTGCAGACCGTGTCATTATTTTAGATGCAGGTGAAATTATTGCAAATGATACACCGATTAAAGCGGCGACACGTTTACGTCATGTTGATGCACATCATCCGATGTTACTAGGTTTGCCAACGCCACTTCGTGTACATCATGCACTTAAGCAATCAGATGAAACACCTTTAACGATTCGTGACGGACGCACATGGCTTGAAAAGCATTACGAAAAAGACCATAAGCAAATTCAAGAAGCAGAGCCTTCTGGAGAAGTCGTACTAGATGTGCAAGATTTATGGTTTCGCTATGACCGTCATGCAGAAGATTTAATTCGAGGATTGAATTTCCAGCTCCATCAAGGTGAATTTCTAAGTATTGTTGGTGGAAACGGGACGGGTAAATCCACAACACTCGGCTTAATTACAGGGCTACTAAAGCCACATCGAGGAAAAGTAACGATTTTTAATAAACTGCTTAAAAAATATGCGAAAAAAGAATTGTATCAAGGTATGATTTCGATGCTGCCACAAGACCCTACAACATTACTGGTCGAAAAAGAAGTCCAACTTGAACTCGCCATGATGTCAAAAGATCAAACAGCTATTGATCGCGTAATTAACTTACTTCAAATTCGCCATCTACTTGCTCAACATCCATATGATTTAAGCGGTGGGGAGCAGCAAAAAGTCGCACTTGGAAAAGTACTACTTAAAAATCCAAAAATCTTAGTACTAGATGAGCCAACGAAGGGGCTAGACGGTGAATCTAAACAAGTATTAGCTCGTATTCTACATGACTTACAAAGTCAAGGGACATCGATTTTAATGGTGACGCATGATGTCGAATTCTCCGCTGAACATGCAACGTCTTGTGCGATGTTCTTTGATGGTGAGATTGTCGCAAAAGGGACACCGGCAGCCTTTTATAGTGGCAATCACTTCTATACAACAGCGACAAATCGTATGTGTCGTCAATTATTTGAAGATGTTGTAACGACAGAGCAGTTAATTGCACGTTGCCAATCTCAACAAGAGGTGATGACACATGTCTAAAAAGGTGATTTCACTCATTATCTTTTTTGTGATTATTCCCATTGGGATTTTAATTGGAGCGACTTTATTAGAAGATGGAAAATACAATTTAATCTCCATGTTTGTCATGGTATTTGCTTGTATTCCTTTCTTTTTATCATTTGAAAGACGAAAACCCGATGCGAGAGAAGTATTAATTATCGCAGTGATGTCGGCAATTACGGTGGCAGGACGTGCAGCATTCGCCTTTATCCCAGCATTTAAACCGATGACAGCGCTTGTGGCGATTACAGGCTTTAAACTTGGTCCAGAAGCTGGTTTTCTAACGGGTGCTGTATCTGCTGTTACGTCGAATATCTTATTCGGTCAAGGTCCGTGGACACCTTTCCAAATGTTCACGCTCGGTATTCTCGGCTACATTGCTGGATTACTCGGCAAAACGAAATGGATGGAATCAAAAATCTCATTACTATTTTACGGGATTTTCTCAGGTATCATGTATTCGATGCTCATGGATATTTGGACGGTTTTATCGCTTGGTAACGGCTTTAGTTGGATTGTCTATGGTTCTAAAATCATCACAGCGATTCCATTTACTATTACGTATATGATTTCGAATGTCATCTTCCTGTGGTTACTTACAAAACCAATTGGTGACAAGCTAGAGCGGCTAAAAATTAAATACGGGGTCATGCAGACGACTTAATTTGAAAGAGTAGCGTAGTAATCGCTGCTCTTTTTCAATTTTCAGAACAACTATTGAATACAGGACTTCATTTTTCATATAATGGAGTAACAACACTTTAAAGGAGGGTTTGGTATGAAAAGGTTATTATTGGCGGCAAGTTGTTGTCTAGGTCTCATTGCAACATCTTTCATAAGTGCTTCCGCAGAAGAAGTCATCATCTCTACACCACATCAAGATGTACATGATATGAAGCAGCAGTTACCGAAAAACGCTGAGATATTGCCAGATTTACAACTCATCTTAACGGACCTTACAGTAGCTGAACAGCGTACTTTTCACCAAGCTTTCCCAGATAGTACGATTGAAAAAAATACAGCTGTCACATTATTAAATGAACAGACTAAACCAACGTGGAATTTATCGCTTCTACGTATTCCTGTCATACCTGCATCACTTTATACAGGGAAAAATGTGAAAGTAGCTGTTATTGATACCGGTGTAGCGACAATACCGAGTTTGCAACACGCCATTAAGCAACAACTCGTATTTGCACCAGACGATCCGAATACGACTGTGAATGAAGCGGATACGATTGACCGCGGTCATAACGGTTTAGGACATGGTACACTCGTTACGTCGATTATTGCTGCTAAGCCGCACCTACTTAATCGATTTTCGCAAGGGATTGCACCCGATGTTCAAATATATGCTTTAAAATATGCAGATGGCACAAAAAGAGGCTCTGCTTTTGATATTGTACGTGCGATTCAGTGGTCGATTAATCATCAAATCGATTTCATTAATTTATCTTCTGGACTTCCGAATGATTTAGCAGCACTTCACCAAGTCATTCAAAAGGCAAATAAGGCAGGTATCTTAATGATCGCTTCTACAGGCAATGATGGTTACTATGAAAAGGTTCGTTATCCAGCAAGTTATAACGAAGTGGTCAGTGTTGGGGCGATTAATCGTTATCAAGATATTAGTAGTTTTTCAAACCATCAAGGACGGGTTGATTTTTTAGCACCTGGTGAAGATGTACCAGCGATTAACCGTTCTGGTACAGTGAGTTATGTAACGGGTACGTCGTTTGCAGCACCGCATATTACAGGGTTACTTGCTTTATTAAAAGAACGTTATCCATATAGTTCAAATACGCAGCTTGTTCAAAAGTTAAAACAGATGCAAAAAGAGAAGCCCTATCCGATTTTAGCGATAAAAGCTCCTATACCATTAGATAAAACGCCCGTCATCTCAACAAGAAAAGTGACGGATCATGAAGCTTCTTTTTCACTAACAAATCGTAAAAAAGAAGACGTTATCGTATTACAAAATGAACGCGTGATTCAGCGCAGTAAAGCTAATAAATTAACCTTAAAAAACCTTCCTGCAAATAAAAAGCTAACTTTTTCATTCCGTTTTGTAAATGCTTACGGAGATTTTTCGGAAGTGGTCACGACAACAATTCGAACAAAAAAAGATATCACAAAACCACGAGCTCCAAAACAGCTAACGGCTGATTTACTACCAACAGGACAAGTAAAATTAACGTGGAAGCAGTCGAGTAGTAAGGATTTTTTTAAAAATATTCTTTATATGAACGGAAAACGTATCAAAGAAACGCGTGAAGCGCAAGTTATTATACCGAAACTTAAAAAGAAAAAAGTCTATGTATTTGAAGTGAAGGCAGTCGATCAGGCTGGAAATGTCTCTAAATCGACTACGGTCAGAGTCATACGTTATCGTTAAAACATGGTAAACTAAAAGAAAAAAGGAGGTTTCTAAACTGTGAAAGAGAAAACATTTCAAGATGCAGTAGGGTTTAGTGTAAAAGATACGATTGCATTATTCTGGCTACATGAAACCTCAACACAACCATTCTATGCAGCCGAATTATATGAACAGTTCGTCGATCAGTTCCCAGGTCGCAGAGTAGGTTATGAATATGTGGCACGTGTTGCAAAGCAATTAGAAGGCGAGGGTGCTCTTTCTTCGTTCACAAAAGGCAGAAAAGTGTACTATGAAGCGACGACACTTGGAAAAGAGCGTCTTTTACGTTATCAGCAAATTTACTATGAACGATTCCACGAGATTGTTTTAATATTAGATCGCTTTTATTATGCATTGACGAAAAACGGAGAGAAGCCACCGAAGCCAGATCATCCACTACCGGAAGAATTTCGAGCTTATTTTTCAAAACTGATTTCGGTGAAAGACATTGTGCGCTATGTTACCTTTAAACTTGCACAAACGAGAAGCAGTTTTTCAATGGCAGATGTTGCAAAGCAGATTGAAGACCTTTTCGGTTGGGGTCCTTCCAATAGCTATCTTTATACCGTTTCATGGGAATTAGAAGAAAAAGGCTATTTAATCGGTTCATGGCCAGATGAAAAAAGAACACGACGTGTCTTGCGCGGTACCGATGAAGCAAATGAATTTTTTGAAGTTATTGCACGTGATTTAACAGATCAAATTCGAATGAATCGTCGCTTTTTACATTACATGCTACAGTTTTTCCAAAAAAAGAAAGAATAATAAATTGAATTATACGACGATTCGTCATATAATGAGTGCAACACGTTGAGAAGGAGTAGTACATTCAATGTTACTTTTCAAGAGAGCTAACGGTTGGTGGAAGTTAGTAAAGTGCATGAATCGAATGGACCTTTGAGTGGTGCCTTGAACATGAAAGTAGAGACATCCGGCGGCAACCGTTACTTGCGAGAGGTGACATAGGTCACAACTGAGGTGGTACCGCGGATTGATTTCGTCCTCCATGAAGATTTTTTCTTCGTGGGGGACTTTTTATATGTTGAGGAAAAATGAGCTGAGTTGAGAGGAGTTTTTCACATGACAGAACAGACCGTATTACACAAGCAGTTAGAGTTAGAAGCAGATATGCTGACACCTATTTCGATTTATCATGCATTAGAGGGGAAGCAAAAAATTCTATTTGAATCTTCTGCAAAACATGAAGAGAGTGGTCGTTACTCTTTTATTGCTGCTTCACCTGTTGCAACATTGGTTGCGAAAAATCAGATTCTTACGTATAAAAAGGGCGATGTATGTATTGAATTGAATTCACTGCACCCTTTTGAAGAATTAAAAAAATTCCTTCCCTATGTAAAAGGGGACTATCCGTTTTCTTTTTATGGTGGAGCGATTGGCTACATCGGGTATGAAACTGCTTTTTATCATGAACAGATTGGTGATGTATTAGTTGATCCAATCGATATGCCCGATATGCATTTACTATTTTTTGATACATTTGTTGTAATGGATCATGTTAAACAGACATTAACGATTGCGACCATTGATTTATTTCAAGAAGGTTTAACAGAAGCGATTTTAGATGAACGAATTGAACGGATCCAAAAGCAATTAACGAAACCACTTCAACCTTTTTTAGAACAAGTGGATGCGCTTCAATTTATACCGAGTATGACACAAGATGCTTATTGCCAGATGGTAGAGGAAGGGAAACGTCATATTGAAGCAGGAGATATTTTTCAAATTGTACTGTCTCAGCGTTTTTCAGCACAGTATGATGGGAACCCGATGGCACTTTATCGTCAACTGCGTACAGCGAATCCATCTCCGTATATGTATTATATTGACTTTGATGGTTATACCGTGCTTGGAACATCTCCAGAAAGCCTTGTAAAGGTTTCAAAGCGTCAGGTGACCACAAACCCAATTGCTGGCACAAGACCGCGTGGAAAGGACGATAAGCAGGATGATGTCATTGCAGAAGGTCTACTTCAGGATGAGAAAGAATTAGCTGAACATCGTATGCTTGTTGATTTGGGTCGTAATGATGTAGGGAGACTATGTGAGATTGGTTCTGTCAGTGTGCCAAAGTACATGGTAATTGAGCGTTATAAATATGTCATGCACCTTGTATCAGAAGTGATAGGAACATTAAGACCAGCTATTCATCCACTAGATGTTGTGGCGAGCTGTTTACCAGCTGGTACGGTATCAGGCGCACCGAAAATTCGTGCCATGCAGCTGATTAATGATTTCGAACATGTAAAAAGAGGCGTGTATGCAGGAGCGATTGGTTATCTTTCGATTTCAGGTGATTTAGATTTAGCACTTGCCATTCGTACGATGGTCGTAAAAGACGGGAAAGCACATGTTCAAGCTGGAGCAGGTGTTGTACATCATTCAAATCCAATCAGTGAATATGAGGAAACATTAAATAAGGCAAAAGCTTTATTGGAGGTGATCTCATGATTCTACTTATTGATAATTACGATTCATTCACATATAACTTATACCAACAAATCGCCTCACTCGGTACGGAAGTAGAAGTTGTACGAAATGATGCCATAACAATCGAAGGGATTCGAGCGCTTCAACCACAAGCAATTGTCCTTTCACCAGGTCCTGGTACACCAGATGAAGCAGGAATCTGCCTTGAGGTCGTTACACAACTTCAAAAAGAGTTTCCCATACTCGGTATTTGCTTAGGGCATCAAACGATTGTGCAGGCTTTTGGTGGGGAAATTATACAAGCAAAAGAAATCATGCATGGACGTATGTCTCCACTCATGCATAAAAAGGAAGGACTATTAATTAACTGTTCTTTTGAAACCGAAGTGATGCGTTATCATTCATTAGTCGCAAATGGTGAAAACTTCCCGCATACATTACTTCATGTAGATGCGGTCACAGAGGACGGGGAGATTATGGCTTGTCACCACCGCTCATTACCGATTTACGGGCTTCAATTCCACCCAGAATCTTATCATACAGATGAAGGGAATCAGATGATTCAAGCTTTTTTAAATACAATTACACAAACCGTATAATAAAAAACAGGGCAAATGCTAGTAGTAGCAGCCCTGTTTTTTTATTATGGAAAATATAATTTACCTACATCTAAACTATTCAGCTCGTTCCACTTAATCCAAGAAAAAGCAAGTTCTTTTCCAACAGGAATATAGAAAGCTTTTGCTTCATTTGTCACTTCGTCTTCTGTACGATTGAATTGTTTCAGTGTTTCTTCATAAAGCGCATCGTCTTCTGTTAATTCTGCTGCGTAAATCTCTTTATAAGCGAGCATCTTTGGTTGTTTACGAATTGCTTCTTCATCAAAGTCTGCGACTGCATGCGCTAAGTGACGTAGTGTATTGGTATCATAATAAATAATGAAGCCACCTACTTTAGGGAGTGCTTCTTTCATTTCATCTGGCAGAGCAACTAACATTTTCTCTGTTTCTTCAGTTAAACCATAATACTCGATTTTCGCAATTTCGATATGTAAGGCTGAAAGATAAGCTGCGACTGCTAATTTCTGATCTTGCATAAGATATGCTACTTTACCAAAAGCGCGATATAGGCGGCTATTTGAGCTATCTAATTGTATTGCTTTGACGTATGTTTCTAATGCTTCCGCATATGCCCCTTGTTTTTTTAATGTTTCTGCTTGCTCTGTATATTTCTCAACAGTTGTCATGTGTACCATCTCCTTTTTATTAGTATATCGAATATACAACACATACGGCATATAGAACAAGTGTTCTTTTTATATAAAAAAAGGCATATTTACTAAAAAAATATCATTGAAGTGCATTATAATCTATTTTTCATACTAATTTAGTAAAATAAAGCATAAAAAAAGTGACTTCTTAACATCGTATGAAACCACTATATGACGCTATCTGTGAAAAACTTCCTTTTTTATGCTATATCCTTTATAATGAAGCATGATATTCCAAAATTTTCAAAAAATAAATTTAAAGGAGCGCTTATGCAAAAATTCTTATTGATTATTGTAGGTTCACTGTTCTTATTTTCCATTTTTTATTTTGTTGCGAATAGCGTTAATCAGGAAGAAATTCATGATATTCAAAAAATTTCCATAGAAGATATTCAAAATCTTCATGTTTATTCCGATATTGCAGATATAGAAGTGGTACCGACGAGTGATTTAAAATTACGCGCGAAGTTAGAGGGTAAGATGAATAGTTCTTTAGCTAAAAAGCTAGCGTACACAGTAGAGAAGCAGGGCGATACTCTAAAAGTAGAAGTTACACATAAAGAGGCGCTTCGTTATGCTTTTTTCAATATCCTACATAGCAAACTGAAGCTAACGATTGCTGTTCCTGAAAAGGAATGGAAAGAACTCTATGTTGAAAACACAGCGAATCAAATGATTGTCGAAGGAATATACGGAAATCATCTACAATTCAAACAGACATCAGGCAATATGAAAGTGCAAGATTTACAGGCACAAAATGTAGAGGTTTCTACAACCTCAGGTGTTATACAAGCACAAAATATCATTTCAGATCAACAGTCTGTTCGCCTTACATCAGGGGATGTATCACTCAAACAAATTGAAACGGATGATTTACGCATGAAGGCAACGTCTGGTACACAACGTCTCGTCGATGTTCAAGCGAAAAAAATGACAGCTGAATTAACATCTGGTGATATCCAAGTGAAGCAACTTTTAGGAGAAGAAGCTACATTAAAGCTAACATCAGGTACAGCCGATTTTACAATGGCTACGCCCCTACAAAAGATGCTCATAAATGGGACGAGTGGTGATGTACGCATTCATTATACAGAACTTGTTCGCGACCTACGTTATACGCATGAAGAAACGTCAGGTGATGTCGTAGTTGATTTAACGAATGGTGAAAACTCAAAGGGTGCGTCAATCGTTGGAGCAGGTCAAAAACAATTAACAACAAAATTCACGTCAGGTACATTTTATGTAAGTGATACGAAAGATGGAGGGAAATAAGATGTTTGTATGGATTATCTTAATGAGTTGTATGCTATTAGTAAGCAGTATTTACTTCATTCGTATAAAAAGAAAACAACGCATGGTTAAACAACGGAATCACGCACAAATTGAAACACGCTTTATGCAACGCAACCGATCAGCTAAAGGCGGAGCATACTAAATATAGCATTTATACAGTTTGGACGAAGCAATTGTCTGGACTGTATTTTTTATTAAAAATGGCATAGGAGATTGTATGCTTTTTATTTCTTTCCTTTTTAGTTTACATAATATAAATTATAGGAAGTTTTGTATCATTAATAAGAATACTTATAATATTGAGATATTTGAGAAAAAAAGAATATGGTTGAATGAATTTTTCAACCATATTCCTTCGTTTGATTTATTTACGTGCTTGAATCAATGCCGATACAATATAATTTTCTAAATCATAATTCGGTTCCCAGTCACGTATGAATTCCTTCGATTCATCTTTTGGTTCAATTCGAATCTCTTTAAACCCTGCATTTCGTAGCAATTCTTCATATGTCTCAATCGATATGGCTCCTGATATGCATCCTGAATATAATTGTAAATCTTCATGGTAACTTTCTGGTAATTCAGCTGTTAAAATCACATCTGAAATGGCTAAATAACCACCTGGTTTTAATACACGATAGGCCTCTTTAAATACTTGTTCTTTCTCTGGTGATAAATTAATAACACAATTTGAAATAATATGATCTGCTGTTTCATTGGCAATCGGTAAATGCTCAATCTCACCTAAACGAAACTCAACATGTGCTAAATTTGCTTTTTGAGCTTGTGCGCGAGCTTTTGCGATCATTTCATGTGTCATATCGACACCGATGACATGACCTGTCTCCCCTACCTTTTTAGCAGCTAAGAAGCAATCAAAACCACCGCCTGAACCCAAGTCGACAACGGTTTCGCCTTCTTTAAATTGTGCAATAGCATGTGGATTCCCACAACTTAATCCCATATTTGCTTCTTTTGGAATTTGATTTAATTCCTCGATAGAATAACCCATTTTTTGAGCTAACTCTTCCGGTGATTGCTGCAAGTTTTCTTCTGGATCACAGCAACTTACTGTATTCGTTGTACAGCAGTCATTATTTTGAGTCGCTACTTTTGCGTAATTCAAGCGAACTGCTGTACGAAATTCATGTGATTTTTTCATTTCTTTTCCTCCTTAACAAGACGTCGGACTATAACCTTGTAATACAAGCCCCATCTGTCCATCTTCTTCCTCTGCATGAATTGTCACATCTTTTAATATAGGAATCACTTGATCTTGTATAGCAATCTCTAAACCATCTACAAGTTGAACCGTATCTTGCATAGTTGGTTCGGCAATTTCCACTTGAACATTTACACCACAACAACCTTCTGTACCATAAAAACGAAGCAATTTAGGCGCTTGTCCTTCCATAACTTGCATTAGATAATTTTTTCCTTCTATTGTTAAATTCATTATTTAACCTCTCCTTCTAGTTTCTTTAAACCTGTTTGACCGATAGGCTCCTCCATCAACCAAGGAACAACTACCATTCGTTTACTTTCTTTTTGAACTGCTTCAAGCCATTGCTGCTCCATTTGCTGTTTTTCTTTAAAAATAGGGCTTTCTGTAGCCACTGCAGTAAAGCATTGATTCATAACCCAATAATCAACTAATAATCCAGCGCGTTCTAAATCCGTTTGTAGACGTGCTGCTTCAAGTACAGGTGTTGCTTCAGGCAAACTTACAATTAACACACGCGTATAGTCTGAATCACGTAGTTTTGGTAACAACTCAGAAACAGCAGGTGGAATCTCTCCTTGTGTACGATTCACTTCTTGATGATACGCTTCAGTCGCATCTAAAAGTAATAATGTATGACCTGTAGGCGCTGTATCAATAATGATTGTTTCATGCTCATGTGCTTTCACAACTTCAGCAAATGCACGAAATACAGCAATTTCTTCTGTACAAGGAGATGCTAAATCTTCTTTCACAAGTGCTAAACCATCTTCTGTCATAGTTTCTTCAGCTTTTTCCAAAACAGCTGCTTCATATTTCGCCAACTCTGCTTTTGGATCAATTCGACTCATTGTTAGATTAGGAAGTGTTTCATCTAGAGTCCAAGAAAGATGTGCTGCTGGATCTGTAGTTGTTAAATGAACCGATTGCCCTTCTTCTGCAAGACGCATAGCAATATAAGAAGCAACGGTTGTTTTACCAACACCACCCTTACCCATTGTAAAAATAATATGTGGCTTTTCTCTCGTATACGTTTGAACCAATTCTTCTAAGTTTATATACGCATCAAACGATGAAGTTTCTGTATGAGCAAATGGAATTGACTCATCACGTAACCAACACTCTAAATTTGCTTGAGATGACAACGTATATGGTACATATGGAAGTGTGTATGTTTTTAAATGACGTAGAGCATGCGGCATATGCTGAAGGGCTGCTCGTTGACGATTTGCGAAAGCATGTTCCATCACATCATCACTCACTTCTTCAAAATAGCCATTGATGATTAATTGCTGATGCTGCATACCTAACGCATCTAATTCTTGAGATGCACGTGCAGCTTCTTTTAAAGGATTCCCATCTGGACGAGTTACAAGCCATAACGTCGTTTGATTTTTATCCATTAAACGCTCTACAGCTAAACGATACATGTCTCTATGTTCATTCAAACCCTTTAAAGGACCTAAACAAGAAGTGCCTGTCGTATTTTCATCTAAAAAATGTGTCCAAGCCGATGGTAATTGCAGTAAACGTAGTGTATGCCCTGTCGGTGCTGTATCAAAAATAATATGATCGAAATCTTGAAGTAAGGTTTGATCCGTCAATAATTGAGCAAACTCATTAAATGCAGCAATCTCAACTGTACAAGCACCTGATAATTGTTCCTCCATATTTTGAATTAAAACAGGTGGAAGCTTTCCGCGATACGGTTGAATCATTTGTTCTTTATAATGAGCTGCTGCCTCTTCTGGATTAATATTTAACGCATAGAGTGTATCTGAAATATGGGTCGGCTCTCCATAAATCGTTTGTTGAAACACATCTTGCAGATTAGAAGCTGGGTCGGTACTAATTAACAGCACTTTTTTCCCTTCACGCGCCATTGAAATAGCTAATGCACATGAAACAGATGTTTTACCGACGCCACCTTTACCTGTTAAAAAGACGAAAGGGGTTGTAGGAAAATCAGCTTTTGTTAAACGTTTCACTTTGAAACATCTCCCTTAATGTTTAGACGAATTTTTGGTTTTTTCGCTAATTCTTCAGTAGGTATTCCCGTCCATTCAGAAAATTCCTCCGTAGTAGGATAGCGCCCTTTTACTGCCAGTAAACCATCTATAAGCGTGATAGGTAAACAATCCATACCTTCTTCCATAACCAATTGATTCACTTGTTGATTTTCAACAAAAACATCTGGATGATTCGTTACATTAAAGCGCTCTGCTGTAATTGTTGGTTGATTTTGTACATGATGCATAATAAATGAAATTCGCAGTAAATCTGTGTCAATCGATGGTCCACATAGACCTGTTGGACAACACATTGCTGGTTCATACATTTGAATGACCTTCATAATCATCTAGCTCCTTTTCAACAAAATCTTGAATTCTTTTTTGGATTGCATCGCGAACTTCTTGAAAAACAGCCCACTTTTCTTCTTCTGTTCCTGTCGCTTTTGCAGGGTCTGTAAAACCCCAATGTTCCCGTTTTACATGAGGTGGCGTTACAGGACATTTATCTGCTGCATCACCGCATAGCGTTACAACTAATGTTGCCTGATTAAGAATTTGTGAATCAATCACATCTGAAGTTTGCATTGTAATATCGATTTGTACCTCTTGCATGGCTTTTACAGCTTTCGGATTCAAACCATGCGCTTCAATTCCTGCGCTTTTTACAGTCCAATCAGTTGGTAGCAACTTCTTCGCAAAACCTTCTGCCATTTGACTTCGACATGAATTACCTGTACATAAAAAATAAAGAATTTTGTTCATTTTTTAAATCACCTCAAAATATAATAACTTACTTATATAATCATATTCTTATATAAAAAAGATGTCAATTTCTTTTCAACTATCTATGATATAATATTTTTTGGAAAGGATTGACATACATGAAAAAGAAATTACTTATTGGTATTTTAACAATCAGCATTGCTCTCAACCTCTTCCTCCTTGGGAAATGGTACTTTTTTGAACGAGGCTATGAAGAAACAGAGAAAGAATATAAAATCTTAGGTGAAATGGTCGTTAAGACGATGGAAAGTGATGATTACAAGAAAATTGCAGAAAAAGAACAAATTTTATCCATTAACTATGGTGTAGATCGCTATAAAGGTGGCGCTTTCCCTTACTACATGTCTGTTTTTGTGAAAACAAAAGACAACAATTATATGTTTGATTGTGCAGATAAGACTTGTGAAAAGGTAGAGATAAGCGGAGAAAGCTATTCCATTTATCAAGATGAGCCTCTAGCGTTACCACTTAAAAAATAAACAGAAAAAACCAAAACTGTGCCGAAGCGCGATTTTGGTTTTTTCTTATCATTACATTATTTACTTACTTTTTTACCTAGAATAACGAGGTCTCTTTTCATACCGTCTAGTTCAGCAACTTCCGGTAAGAACGCCCATTGTTCAAAACCGAAATGTTTAAATAGTTTCATACTCGGTTCATTTTGAGCAAAAATAAAGCCGAGTATGGTTTGAATGGATAAAGAAGGCGCTGCATCTAAAACGAATTGAATCGCCTTTTTGCCTAAGCCATGTCCTCTGAAATCAGCATCCAAATAAATGCTCACTTCCGCTGTCGCATCATAGGCTTTTCGACCATAAAAATCTTGTAAGCTAATCCAGCCACAAATCGCCCCGTCTAATTCCATCACCCATAGTGGTCGGTGATCTGCTATATGGGCATGAAACCAAGGTGTACGTTCTTCAACAGTGACTGCTTCTAAATCAGCTGTCACTATACGCCCTTCAATCGTTGAATTATAAATCGCGACAATGCGCTCTAAATCATCTAATTTTGCTATACGGAACGTTAGTGTACTCATGCTGTGTCTTTCTCCTTTAAACTGTTTTATAACCAATCGCCTGCTCCAAATGCGCTTTTACACGCGGCCAATCTTCACGTATAACCGAATAGACAACACTATTTCGAATATAACCATCTTTACAAATAATATGTTTACGCAGTACCCCTTCTTTTGTTGCTAAAAGCCCTTCAATAGCACGACAAGAACGTGTATTTCGCTCATCTGCTACGATTTGAATCCGTTCAAGCCCTTCTTTTTCAAAAGCATATTGAAATAATAGATATTTACAACGCTTATTCACCGAAGTGCCAAAATATGCGGGGGTTAGCCACGTGTAACCGAGCGTTGCAGCACGATTTTTAGTATCTATTTGATAAAAACGCGTCGAGCCAATTACGCGATTCGACTGACGATCTACAATTGCATAAGTTTGCTCCGTTTTCGATTTATGTAAGGCATCTTCAATATAAGCCTCTGCATCTTTTAATGATTGAATCGTATGTGCTGTATATGTCCAAATCTCCGCATGATTCCCTGCTTCAAATAAAGCTTCTGCATCTTCCATTACAAGTGGACGTAAATAAATAACATCATCATCTAATTGACTAAATTCCATCCCATTCGCCTTCTTTCGTTTTTCTTATTATAGCGCACCTTTTTCAAAATAAAAGAAAAAACTGTCTCCTTTTTGGAAACAGTCTGAAAATTATTGAAATAGACAAATTGAGATAGGTTTTTCTCGATGTTGCATTAAGAGTTGGTATAGCTGTGCACGATGATGAATGAGGTGCATTAGAATTTCTAGTATCCACTCTTGTTGCGTATATGTAGCGCCCCAATAACTGGTTGATTCACGCTGCTTTTCACATTCTGGCATACATTCAATATGTGCGTAAAGCTGCTTCATATGATAAATAAACATCTGTTTCATTTCACAAATCGTCTCCAAACGATTGCGCTGATAAAATGCATCCATTTCCTGATGACTCGCAGAATTTGCTAACATTAAATCTGCTTTTGGTAAGTAGGTCATATGATGACACAATTCGAAAACAGAACGAATCCTCTTTGCTTCTGGTTCTTTCCATGTTTGCTCATTCACTTCATCAAATAGTTGCACAATTGTTTTTTCAATAAAATGTAATTGTTTTACTAAAGACTGCATTTTTTGAACCCCTTTGTTATGTAGGAGGGTGAAAGACCCCTCAAATAAAGCTATTAATTAGTTTTTATTGGCACGATCACGAATCATTGCTTCACGTGACGGATAAATATAACCAGGTAACTTTTTACGAATTGTATGTGTAAACGCACGTTTTGATTTGTCTTTCGCAGACGGTCTTTTTTGTTGTGTCTGTTTTTCAACGACTGGTTTTACAGACATCTTTTGCGTTTTTCGAACTGTACGATGCTCTACATAGTATTGATGAATCATCGCGTCCAATTGACGTTCTTCAAATTTAAGCGATGATATCACAAGTAGTAAAGGAATACCTATTAGTGCAATAATAGAGAGAATTAGTAATATTAGCAAGTTTTTTCACACCCTCCGACTAAATATTATAATCCATATATTCCCTATTAATTTTAGTTAAAACCTTTATTTCTGCACGAGACGATATTGATTCACGGGTCGTCCTACCCCGCCATATTGAATATCAATGACAACTTGACGCTGCTTCTCTAAATAATCTAAATAACGTCTTGCGGTTACACGTGCTAAACCAACCCCCTGCGCCACTTCAATAGCTGTAACAGCACCTTTTTGCTCCCCAATAAATTGAATAATCTTTTGTAAGGTTGCACCATTTAATCCCTTTGGTAAAGCATCATGATAATGGTCGGTCTCTCTTGTTGGATGCAGTAATTGATCCAGTTCATCCTGATTGAGTGCTTCCTTCTTCGTAATATACGCTTTATATGCTAAATATTGCTGAATGGTTTGCTTCATACGATCAAACGTAAAAGGCTTCATAATATAATCATAAACACCTAATTGCAGCATTTTTTCAATTGTTTTCATATCATTCGCTGCAGTTACAGCAATAACATCGACAGGTAAACCTTGATCTCGAATTTGTTGCAATGTTTTAATTCCATCTTGTTCTGGCATGAAAATATCCATAAGCGCTACATCTGGCGCTAATGTTTTCAGCTGCTCCACCCCTTCAATTCCATCTTTCGCCACTCCTACAATACGAATACCTTCGATTTGCTCTAAAAATTGGCGATTGACTTGACGTACCATTGGATCGTCTTCAATTAATACAACATCTATCACGCGATGTTCCCCCTACTCCATTGTAAATGTAACTAAAATACTCGTTCCTTCATTCAACGAACTTGTAATATCAATACTACCGTTCGTTTTGTTTAAAATATCTGAAATTAAATATAAACCAATGCCATGATTGGCAGAATTCTTCGTTGTAAAACCATTATCGAAAATCTTTTGAATTTGTTCATCGGTCATACCGACACCATTATCCTCCACTAATATCGATAATGTTTCATCGTTTTGGTCAATACTAATAAAGATTTCTTTTGATGAACTACTCGTCAGTTGCAGCGCATCAAAAGCATTTTCTACAAGATTTCCAAACACCACAACAAAATCGTGGAAATCAAGTTTTTCTGGTAAGCGTTCAAGTGTACTATGCTCGTCCATCATGACATCAATACCCAGTTCCTTCCCGCGATTGATTTTACTCAGTACCAGACCTGCAATATTTTGATTTTGAATGCGCTGATTTAAGAAATTCGTTGTTTTTTCCTGCGTCGTTTGCACTTCTACAATGTAATCCATCGCTTCTTGATGGTGACCTAGTTGTAGAAGTCCTGAAATCGTATGTAACTTATTTTTATGCTCATGATTTTGAATGCGAAGCGCTTGTACGAACTCTTTTACACCTGTTAACTCTTCCGCTAACTTTTTCACTTCTGTACGGTCTTGGAAAATGGCAATCGCCCCGACCGTCTCACCGTCTACTTCAATCGGCACACGATTACTTAAAATCGTATGTTGATTAATATGTAACTCTTTATTGTAAATGGGCTGATTGAAATCTAAAATCTCTGGTAGGCGTGTATCAGGTAAAATATCATAAATCTTCTTTCCGAGCAAATTCTGCTCGCCAATCCCTAAAATTTGTCGCGCTTTCGGATTGAAGATGGTCACCGTAAACTCTTTATCAATGGCGATAATCCCTTCATGCATCGCATTGAATGTCTCAATACGCTCTGTATATAATTTAGCAATCTCATGCGGTTCATAATCCAGCATCTGCTTCTTCACACGACGACTTAGAATCAGCGCTCCCCATAAACCAAAGGCAGTTGATAGTGTCAGTGCAAGTGCAATCTCCCACTTCATTCCACCTAACACTTCAAGAACACTTGGTAAACGATAGCCAACGACTGTAACACCGATTTGCTGATGTTTAGTATTCATGATCGGTACAAAGGCGCGTACCATTACACCCACTTCACCTTTTGCTTTCGACGTATAATAATGCTCTGAATAGGCTGCTTCTTCGTCTGGTGTTGTCGAAACTGTGCCAAGCTTACTCGTTAAAGGATGCGACAATCGCATATGATCCATATTCATAATCACAATATAGTCTGCAGAATTGACCGTTCGTAGCTGTTCAACGGTTTGATTAATTCGACGTGCCTGTGCTTCAATAGATAAATTATTCTCGTTATGTAAGATTTCTTCAATTTCAGGTAATGTCGCGACCGTTCTCGCTACAAGCATCGACTGCTTCTGTAATTCTTTTTCTTTTGAATTGACAATACTCCCTAAAATAAAGACGCCCGCAATCAATAATGAGAAGGCAATGATGAAGAACGTAAGTGCAATCATCCCTTTATTTAAGGTCATTTTTTGTTTGAACAAACAAGCCACCTCTCTTATACTTTTTAACATTGTACCACTTCAATTATGTTAAACTAATAAAAATTAAATCAAAGTGGAGGGTCGACGTTGCGTACATATATGCTATCCGCTCTATTCGTCGTTATCGCTTTACTCGGTTATATGAGCTATGAACAAGGCTTTTTCAAAAGCGAAACATTACCGTATGACGAAGAACAAGAGGGATTAAAAGATCAAATTACGATTCGTTTTTCACATGTTGTCGCAGAAGACACACCGAAGGGACAAGCTGTGTTGAAATTTGCTGAACTCGTTCAAAAGCGCTCGCATCATCGTATTCAAGTTGAAATTTCACCGAATGGTATGCTTTACAATGATGTGAATGAATTACAAGCGCTAAAAGATAATGACGTTCAGATGATTGCCCCGACTCTTTCTAAAGTAACAAAAGAAGTACCGAGTTGGGAAGTTCTAGATTTACCCTATTTATTTTCATCCACTGCTGAAGTTCAAAAAGTATTCACAAGTGATGTCGGTGAACGTCTTTTAAACGAACTCCAACATGAAAATATGAAGGCACTTGGCTTTTGGCAAAATGGCTTTAAACAGATGATTAATGAAAAAGAAATCATTCAAGACGTACAAGATTTTAAAGGGCTTCGCGTGCGTGCGATGGAGAGTGATATGCTTAAACAACAATTCGAGCAAGTGAAAGCAACGCCTGTAACCTCTTCATTTGACGAATTGTTTACAGAACTCAATAAACAAAAGATGGATGCACTTGAAAATACAATTTCAAATATCTACTCAAAAAGCCTGTATAAAAAAGAAAATCATTTAACGATTTCAAATCATGGCATTCTTGCCTATGCGGTCATTATTAATAAACAGTTTTGGCAACAACTCGAACCAGCCGATCAGCAATTGATTGAGCAGGCGTTAAAAGATGCAACAGAATGGAATATGGAGAATGCTATGCAGATGAACGATCATGACTTACAACAACTGAAGAATCTCTCCGTTGAGATACACACTTTAACACCGCAGCAACAAACAGCGTGGAAAAAAGCGTTTATGCCACTCTATCGTTCATTTGAAAATCGTAGTGATGCACATTATCTACACGAAATTCAGCAATTAATTCAGAAAAAAACAGATACCTAAACTGTATTACAACAATAGAAAAATGACCATAAAGCGTTTTCATACAAGACTGGACACCTTTGTTCAGTCTTTTAAAATGCTGTTAAATCAACGTTTTCATCCTTTTTCGGTAAAAAGAACTTTATGACCAAAAAGAACTTTATAACCGAATTATTCCTTTGTACTAAAACAGCGCTTATGATACATGTAAGCGATCACAAAATTGAATAACAAAGAGGGATGAACATGAAAAAGAAAAAGTGGTATAAGAACTTAACGGTTCAAGTAGTCATCGGGATCATCTTAGGGATCATCGTTGGTGGCGTCTTCCCAACATTCGGTCAAGATTTAAAAATCCTAGCAGACATTTTCATCAAATTAATTAAAATGTTAATCGCACCAATTATCTTCTTAACGGTTGTGATTGGTATTGGTAACATGGGGGATATGAAAAAAGTTGGTAAAATTGGGGGTAAAGCGTTAATTTACTTCGAGATTGTTTCAACAGTTGCACTTGCAATTGGTTTTATCGTGGTACATATTATCCAACCAGGTAAAGGAACAGGTATTGACGTATCAAAAATTGATACATCAGCTGTTCAAAACTTTACAGATCAAGCAGCAGCACAAGAGTCTGGCTTCGTACCATTCATTATGAACATTATTCCAGAGCATTTCGTTGGCGCAATCGCAAACGGTGATTTATTACCAATCTTAGTATGTGCGGCGCTATTCGGTCTAGCATCTGCTTCAATTGGTGAAGCAGCACAACCTGTTATGAAGGTTATGACATCTGCCTCTGAAATCTTCTTCAAAATCATCGGTATGGTCATGGTTATTTCACCATTAGCAGCATTCGGTGCAATGGCTTACACAATCGGCTCATTCGGCTTCGGTTCTTTAAAAAGCTTAGCATTATTAATGGCTTGTATCTACATTACAATGGCGCTATTCATCTTCTTAATTCTTGGCGGTATTATGAAGGGCTTCGGCTTCAATATCTTCAAATTCCTTGCTTATATCAAAGAAGAATTATTACTTGTATTAGGTACATCTTCTTCAGAAACAGCTTTACCAGGTATCATGAAGAAATTAGAAAAATTCGGTTGTTCAAAACAAGTCGTTGGTTTAGTTATTCCAACAGGTTACTCATTCAACTTAGATGGTACAGCCATCTACTTATCAATGGCTGCTATGTTTATCGCACAAGTTTACAATGTTGACCTATCGATCTGGCAACAACTAACATTATTATTAGTATTAATGGTTACATCAAAAGGTGCTGCAGGTGTTACAGGTTCAGGTTTTGTTACATTAGCTGCAACATTAGCTGCGTTCCCAATGATTCCAGTAGCAGGTATTGCCCTACTAATCGGTGTAGACCGCTTCATGTCAGAAGCGCGTGCCATCACAAACATAATTGGTAACTCCGTAGCAACAGTTGTTGTATCAAAACTAGAAAATGAATACAACCCAGAGCAACACGAAGCACTCGTGAAAGAAATTAAAGAAGAACATGCATAAGAAAAACGAAATCGCGCTATATGTGCGGTTTCGTTTTTTAATTACTTATCCTTTTCATCTGAATACATATTTAATAGGAAAGAATTGCGTCTTTTTAGTTCAACCATTACTATAGAAGGTAGTATGTTTTAAAGGAGTTTTACATAATGAAATTAACATCGCGTAAAGAGCAAGCGATCTTCTTGCAAAAGAAGGTCAAACAAGTGGGGCTCGTATCGATTGTGACACTGTTCTTTGTTGTCTTGCTACAAATTTCACGTTCATTTGCCGCAAAAGAACCGGAGTCTTTCTGGCGCTTTGGTGAACCGATCTTTATCGGCTTAGCCTCTATTTTCGCACTTCTGCTATTTGGAATTGTCGTACATCTCGCTTATAAAATTTTGCAAAGTAAACAAGAGATTCAAAAACGTTCGAAATCATAAAAATAAGTGGGTTCATCGAATATAGATGAGCTCATCTTTTTATATTTAATAATTGCTGCTGCACTTTTCAATATAAAACCGATTTTTAAAACGGCAACTTTAAAATCGTATCGATTATAATCGATTATTATTTATTTATACAAATAATCGATAATTGAGTATAAATACGAAATCATAGATGCTTTCGATAATAATATCACTTAATTAACCTATTTTATTTCTATCTTATTTAATTGACTTCTATCTATAATCATCATACAATGAAGTTAGTAAGATTCTTGTCGCGAGAATCACATGTAGTACAGCGCCTGGTTTGGTCACCAGGCGTTTTTTATGTATTAAATCTATAGAAAGAGCGTTGAGCCCAGTTGGAATCAACGCTCTTTTTTCTTACAGCATCATACGGAAGAAACGATAAATTGTATCCACGAATCGAAATAGATCCGCTGCATATCGAAAGATGGTCAGTCCTTCTTCACGCTTTTTCTTTCGCTCAGCCTTTACTTTCTCTTGTCGCGAGTATTTAGGCATGTAGTACACCTCCTTCCGAAAAAGGAGTCAGCTGAAAATGCTGCCATTTTATTGTAGCACGAAAACGACCTTTTGGTGCTAGATTAAAATATATGTAGTATTGCCTTCAAATGTGATGTATAAGCTTTTGTTGAAAACTACTTTTTCATTAGCTGATAGTGAATCTTTAATTACAAAATTTTAAGTAGGAGGGGATCTAATGAAGCTTACATTACCCAAACATACATATTACCTCGATGCGATTTCATATTTTTCATGTTAGCTCAAATCGTCATATTGCTGTTGTATTGGAAAGGGTTAGATGAGCGAGTTCCGATTCATTTTAATTTACTAGGTAGTCCAGATGGCTACGGTTCAAAATATGTTTTATGGATATTGCCGATTGTCTCAATCTTACTGTTCGCAGGGTTGAAAAGCTTTCGATTTATTAAATTCAATCGCTATTTAGTAAAGTTTGATAAACAACTAAGTATGAAACTGTACAAACTCTATTGCTCTTGGACTTCACTCGTATCCGCTTTGACACTGTTTTTCTTTTTTATATTGCTCTATGCCTCTATACAAATTCAGCCTCTAGAGAAAATTCCATCTTATATTATTATCGTGTATTTCGGTGGATTGATTCTATCGGTGATTGTGTATGGCATAATCGAATCCTCGTATAAAAAGAAGTATATAAACTCAAAACAAAAACGAGTAGCACGCTGAACGTGTTACTCGCTTTTTAGATTCATTATGGATAGAAAACAAGTAGGATACCTATTAACAGTGCTCCCAAGACAATTGCTACATAGAAACCATATGTACCTAATAATAATTCAAGAGGTATGAAAATCAGCATTCTAAAAAAGCTCTTAGGGTTCTCTTTCACTTCCTTATAAGCCTGGTACATCATCACGCAAAAATTGACAAGGAAAAAGAGTATTAATCCATATCCGATTATAACTTCCAATGGATCACCTTCACTTTATTATACTTACCTGCGTTTGAGAGCTAAGCGTCTACTCATTTTTAAGCAATTTATTCGAGTATAACTGAATACTATATAACATAGCAGTAATCAGTAGTGAAATGACAAGAATCGCATATAAGAATGATGAAATTAGAGCTGCAAACCCTATGAATATACCACAGATGATAAGCGCACATCCACTAAATCTTTGAATTTGAGTCCATGATTTTTTATTTTGAAAGCTAGCGGCATTTCGAACACCCACTTTAGAATTATAATTGACTGTAGATAAGAAACTGCCGATGATAATGAAAATACAGCCTACAAAGATTAAAAAGAGACGTTCTGTGTTTAACGCTTCATTACGGACATTGAGTATGTAGACAATATTTAATCCAATAACGAATAAACCACCGATCATAGCAAATGCTGTATTCATTTTTTGTTTATTTTCATTTTTTCTATCGATGAGCAGCAAAGCGTAAAAAATAACGAGGACACACAATGAAATAATCATAAACATGAGAAACATGAAACTTTTATGCGCATAATCCGTTATTCCACCTGAATTAGCATGCATGATAACTTTTTCTGGTAAAGAACGATATGTACTTAACCACACAATGAGAGACATGAAAAAAGATGCAACTAATAATAATACATTTTTCAATACATTCATCCTTTCTTGCTTTAAATATCGAGGAAAGCGATTCCACTAATACGTGAAAAGGAACTACAAAGACAATATAAAAAGCACCCTCTTTTACAACGAGAAGGTGCTTTTGATGAGTCCTTTTAGCTAATTTTTAGCTAAACCTCTAATAGCAAAGCTAATCACAAGTAGTCCAATTATTAACGAAACCACTCTCAATGTATAATCCGCCACAAGTAATGCGCCCATCATTTTTTCATCGTTATAGCCATGCCCAGTAATAATCGTTGGCACAAATATAATCACGATACCTAGAATAATCGTTATAACAGTTGTTATGCTTTTCAAATTACCGCCCCTTAATAACGCTTATGTAATTCCCTTACTACTAATTGGCCAGATAATGTTATGTACTTAAAGTCTTATGCAGTTTGGTTATTTTGTTATTAGAATTGGGTACTCCAATTCTTTTTTTATGAATTTTTTTACTCATTCAAACAAACACTTGAATGAATTATTAAAAATGGTTATACTATATTCAAATAAACACTTGAATGAATTATTAAAAATGGTTATACTATATTCA
>NZ_BJOB01000015.1 GCF_006539985.1 Kurthia gibsonii
CAATATCCTCTCTTTTTATTATGGAGCTTTAACAATTTACAACTTAATACCAACCACTCAAGTAAGCATCGAAGTCTTCACCAATTGTGTATAAATCTTCAATTGTGTTTTGGCTAACTTTTGGGTCAAGCATTAAGAATGAGAATCTAGAGTTCTCTCTATTATACTGAGCTAAATACTCATATTTTTTAACTTGGACCTTAATGACAACAACATATTTATTTACACGTACTAATTTAATTTTGTGTCCCCCAGAGATTTTCTTGTTGTATGAATAAGTTTTCCATACACCAGTTTCAAACTTTTCAGTTTTGAGTAATTTAGCACCTGGAGGAGTTTTAGAAGGTTTCTTTTTGAATGGGCTTACGTATGAAGTATTTGCAACTTTAGCTTTTACTGGAGTTGACTTAAGTTTTTTAGAGGGTTTTAAAGCTTGAGAAGGGTTAATTGTGCGATTTGTAAATGCGGCGTATTCAGCGCGTGTTACGACTTTATTTGCTTCGAATTTTCCTTTGTTTTCAGGAATAATTCCTTTAGCATATAATGTTGCAGCGTAATCTTTGTATGAGTTGGATTTAGTAATGTCATTGAAGATATAACCTTTTTGAAGTTTAAGTTTGAAGGTTTTTACTAGGATTTTTGACATTTCAGCACGAGTAACTTTATCATTTAAACCAAATTTGCCATTTGATTTCCCATCAATGATTCCTGCTCGGTAAGCAAGTTGAACTCGTTTGTAATTTGGGTCAGATTTTTTTACATCTTTGAATTCTTTCCCTTTTCGAACTGGTTTAAGTTGAGTTGCCTTAGCAGCCATAGCAATTACTTGTTTACGTGTAACACCTTGATTTGGGCGGAATGTTCCATCAGAGTAGCCTGAAATAATTCCTTTTTGTTTCATTGAAGTAATATGTTTGTACATTGAATGTGTTTTTGGTACGTCCTTAAATATTGTTGACTTTGATGTAGCAGCGTCAGCAGTAGATGTAGCAACTGAGAGAGCTAGTGTCAAGGCCAAGGTTGATGTGATTAACTTTTTAATCATTTTAATCTCTCCTTTTTGGTTGTGGTATATTTTATTGATTTTTTCTTTAAATTTATTTCTCAATAAGATTATACCATAGATTTACAGCTTTTCTAAAAAATTTTATGATATTTTTAAAGTTTGAAAATTGGTTAACTTTATAAATAATTCCTTTTTATTTCAATAATACTTAAGTATTATAATTGTTGTTTCTTTTTATTATAATGAGTTACAATTCATAATAACAATCTATTATATTGATTGAATTCATTCGATTTGGTTATGAATGGAAGGGGTGGGGGATATGGATTTACAACAGTTAAAGTATTTTCAGACGGTTGCACGTTTAGAACATATGACGCGTGCAGCGGATGTTTTGAATATATCGCAACCAGCGCTCAGTAAGGCAATTTCACAACTTGAACATGAAGTAGGGGCACCGCTATTTGAACGAGTAGGACGTGCGATCCGTTTGAATCGTTATGGCGCTCTATTTTTAGAAAGAACCGAACCAATCACTCAAATATTAGACGAAGCTAAACAGGAAATACGTGATTTGGTTGCACCGAATTCCGGCACAGTTGCGATTGGTTTTACACACTCGATGGGAACGAGATTAGTCTCAAGAGCTGTTCAAGCATTTCAAAAAGAGTATCCGGAGACGGAGTTTGAATTTGTTCAAAGGAACTCGCTACCGCTTGTACAAGACTTAAATAAAGGTCTATGTGATCTTTGTCTAATTCCCCATTTAGAAACAGATATTCCAATTGATTGGCGTGAACTGTGGCGAGAAGAAGTATATGTGATTGTCCCTCTACACCACCGTTTTGCCAAACAAGAAACGATTCGATTACAAGATTTAGCAGAAGATTCTTTTGTGACGATTAAGGAAGGAAACTCCTTGCGACAAATTCAGAATCATGTTTTTGAACAGGTTGGTATTTCTCCTAATATCGTATTTGAAGGTGAAGAATTTCATACGGTCGCAAGTTTTGTAGAAGCAGGTTTTGGAGTGGGCTTGTTGCCTGATTTACAGAGAATTGATGGCTATCAAATTAAAAGGCTGCATGTAACCGATGTAGTTTGCGAGCGTCGAATTGGGATTGCGACGATGAAAGGTCGTTACATTCCACAAGTCGCGAAACAATTTGAAGCATTTGTGAGTGAACATTTATATCATTTTACACAACTATAAAAAACATAGAACAAAATAAAAGGTAGAAGCCATTTTATATGACTCCTACCTTTTTATAATGAATCATTTTATCTATCTGTTTTGAACAGTCACTTGCACACCTTGTGTGTCAACATGTGCTGCTTTGATTGTATAGTCAGGTAAGTACTGTTGCATCTTTTCAACGAATTCATCTACTTTAGACGAGTCAATTAATGAAATCATCGTAGGACCTGCACCACTAATAGAAGTACCGAATGCTCCGTGATCGCGTGCTAATGTACGAATTGTTTCGTAGTTTGGAATTAAATGAGCGCGGAACGGTTCATGGAATAAATCGGCTTCCATAAATTTCCCTGCTAATGCGTAGTCTTGTTTTAAAAGAGCTGCGACAAGTAGGTTACTGTATGCACTTGCGTGTACGGCATATCCTTTTTCATATGTAGTAGGAAGCGCTTTACGGGCCTCGGCTGTTTTTAATTCGACATTTGGAATAAAGACAGCGAAAGCAGCGTCTACTTGTTTCTCATTGACTAGGTGTAACTCACCGTTTGGCAATGTAGCACCAACAACTAGTCCACCACATACAGAAGCAGCTGCGTTATCTGGATGACCTTCAATCTCAGAAGATAATGCACATTTTGCTTGTTCATCTAATTGTAAATCACATACGACATTGACAAGTTCAATCGCAGCAACAATCGCAGAAGCGCTACTGCCTAAACCACGTGCAAGTGGTAATTCACTATACATTTCAACTTTGCAAGCAGGTAGTTGTACATTGAATTTTTGAGCTACTTGTTGCGCCACTTGATAAACAAGGTGGTCTTCCACGATCATTTCAACTGGTAAATGGGATGAATGATGCACAAACTGCCATTCATCTTGTAATGTAACGTCTAGTTTTAAGTAAAGACCTAATGCGAGTCCAACCGAATCAAATCCCGGTCCAAGATTTGCCGTACTTCCAGGAACGGAGATGGACCACATTTTACTCATAGAACACCCTCGATGTATTCGCGGATTTTTTCTTCGTTATTTGGTAAAGAAACCATGCTAATTGTTGAAGCAGAAACAGCAGTATCAGGATCTTTTAAACCGTTACCTGTTAAGATAGCTACGACTTTACTGCCTTTTGGAATTGAACCATTTGCAACCGATTGAATCACACCTGCTAAAGAAGCAGCTGAACCTGGCTCAGCAAAAATACCTTCTTTTGCAGCGATTAAACGGTATGCATTTAAAATTTCTTCGTCTGTTACAGCACCAATTTTACCATGTGATTCATCGCGTGCTGCTTCAGCTAATTTCCAGCTTGCAGGGTTACCGATACGAATCGCTGTTGCAATTGTTTCAGGTTTTGCAATTGGCGCGCCTTGTACAATCGCTGCAGCACCTTCAGCTTCGAAACCGAACATTTTTGGAAGTGTTGTCCCTTTTTTCTCGTTATATTCTTTAAAGCCTTTCCAGTAAGCGCTAATGTTCCCTGCGTTACCTACAGGAATTGCCAAAATATCAGGTGCAGCACCTAATTGGTCGCAAATTTCAAAAGCAGCTGTTTTTTGACCTTCTAAACGATAAGGATTTACAGAGTTTACAAGTGCTACGTCTGTTGTTTCAGAAATATCACGTACTGCTTGTAATGCTTCATCAAAGTTACCGTCGATTTCGATAATTTTTGCACCGTACATATAAGCTTGTGCTAACTTACCGGCTGCTACTTTCCCTTTTGGAATCACAACAAGTGATTGAATACCAGCGCGTGCTGCATATGCTGCTGCTGCCGCTGATGTGTTCCCTGTTGAAGCACAGATGACGCACTTACTACCATCTTCTACAGCTTTTGCTACAGCCATTACCATACCGCGGTCTTTAAATGAACCTGTTGGATTTAATCCTTCATATTTTACGTGAAGATCGATTCCTAATTCTTCTGATAATGCGTTTAAACGGATTAAAGGTGTATTCCCTTCATGTAAAGTTAATGCTGGTGTTTTGTCAGTTACGGGTAAATATTCTTTGTATTGTTCAATTAAGCCTTTCCACATATAAATGCGCTCCTTTTTTGTACGTTCTTCAATTACAGTTGTTCATCTTGAAAAGACAACTGTTTTTCTATAAAAGACATTTTAACTTATTTTTGCATTTATATCTATAGTTCTTTAGAAATTTTCGGAACAATTTGAATTTGTAAAGGGATTGTCATAATAAATGAAAAAGGGTATAGTTATGTATATTCTAGTGACAAGACAGTTGGAGGGTTTTACGTGACAACAATAACAAAAGGCAAAAAGAAGCCGATTACACGAAATAAACTATTAGCAATTGCAGGAGTTGGCTGGCTCTTTGATGCATTGGACGTAGGAATTCTATCGTTCGTTATTGCAGCTTTAGCAGTGGAGTGGAATTTAACACCGACAGAGATGGGCTGGATTGGTAGTATTAACTCGATTGGTATGGCTGTTGGTGCGCTCGTATTTGGTTTAATGGCAGATCGTTTTGGACGAAAAGCTGTATTTATGTGGACGCTCGTTATTTTCTCAGTAGCAAGTGGTCTATCAGCTGCTACAACAACGCTAGCAGCTTTTATGGTACTACGCTTCTTCGTAGGAATGGGGCTCGGTGGAGAATTACCAGTAGCTTCAACATTGGTTTCTGAAAGTGTTGCACCAAAAGAGCGTGGACGTGTAGTCGTTCTTTTAGAGAGCTTCTGGGCAGGTGGTTGGCTACTAGCAGCGATTATTTCTTATTTTGTCATTCCAACATACGGATGGCGCGTGGCATTAATCTTAACAGCGATTCCAGCATTCTATGCAATTTACTTACGTATTAGTTTACCTGATTCACCAAAATATGAGGCGAATAAATCCAAAAGACAATCTATTTGGAAAAATATACAGTCTGTTTGGAAGAAAGAATATGCAAAGAGTACACTCATGCTATGGATTGTTTGGTTTATGGTGGTCTTCTCTTATTACGGTATGTTCTTATGGCTACCAAGTGTTATGGTCATGAAAGGATTCAGCATGATTCAATCATTTGAATATGTACTGATTATGACACTTGCACAATTACCAGGTTACTTTACAGCAGCTTGGATTATTGAAAAAGTAGGGCGTAAATTTGTGTTATCACTTTACTTACTTGGTACAGCAGTAAGCGCTTTAACATTCGGTTTTGCAGATACGACAGCGATGCTACTAGTATCAGGTATGTTCCTATCTTTCTTCAATTTAGGAGCGTGGGGTGCATTGTACGCTTATACGCCTGAAAATTACCCAACCATTATTCGTGGGACAGGTTCAGGTATGGCTGCTTCTGTAGGTCGTTTAGGTGGGATTTTCGGACCGCTATTAGTTGGGGTGTTAACAGCGAGAAGTATTGATATTAGTAGTATTTTTACAATTTTCACGATTGCGATTGTCATTGCCATTATCGCGATTATCTTCCTAGGAAAAGAAACGAAACAGATGGAAATTGATTAATAAAGAAGTGTAGTGATGCATTTAAAAATCACTACACTTTTTTTATTTTAATAAAAATAAAGTGTTTATGATGTTAATTATTGAAATATTCCATTATCATAATATTAATAAGTTAAACACATTATTTTTCGGTTGCTGGATATTTATTGAGATTTTTGGCTAGTTTTTCAGAAACAGTCTGTTGTAAATCAATATCCATGTGATCAGCGAGAGCAACTAAGTAAATGAATACATCAGCTAGTTCTTCTTTAATTGCTTGGTGATGCGTAGCAGTTGCTTCTTCACCTGTCTTCCATTGAAAAGGCTCTAATAATTCATTTGCCTCAAGTGAGATTGAGATAGCTAAAGCACGTGCATCTTGATTAAGGTGCCAACCGCGCTCTTTTCGGAATTCTAAAATTTCCTGTATTGTTTTTTGCATGAAAACGAACTCCTTAAAAATTCATTTAGTTTCATTATAACGGACCGATTGATTATATAATGTATGTAAGTAGAAAAGGATGGGGATTAAAATGAATAGTGACTTGTTAAAGACATTAAAGCCAACATTAGACGAAGTATTTTTACATTTGCATGAGAATCCAGAAAAAAGTTGGAGTGAAATAAGTACAACCAAATATATTGCAAATTTACTAGAAAGTCATGGATTTAAAGTACATCTTTTTGAACGTATTCCAGGTTTATATGCTGAATTTGGTAGTGGCAGTCCGGTTGTCGCTCTAAGAACAGACATGGATGCGCTATGGCAAGAAGTAAACGGCGAATTCCGTGCGAATCATTCATGTGGGCATGATGGACATATGACAATGGCTATTGGTGCTTGTTTATTTATTCAAGAATTAATTGATAAAAATCAGTTTTCAATGGACGAAGGCGGTACAATTCGCGTCATCTTCCAACCTGCGGAAGAAAAAGGGCAAGGGGCGTTATCGGTCATTGATACAGGGCTAATGGATGATGTGGATTATTTATTCGGTGTACATGTTCGCCCAATCCAAGAATTAAAAGATGGTGAATTTAGTCCAGCACTTCATCATGGTGCGTCACGCCAAGTATCATGTGAAATTTATGGTGAAGAGGCACATGCTGCTCGTCCTCATCTTGGAAAAAATGCGATTGAGATTGGTAGTAGTTTAGTAGACGCTTTGAAGTCAATTCATGTGGATACAACAATTCCTTGGTCTGTTAAAGTGACACGCTTCCAAGCAGGTGGTGAGGCTGGGAATGTTATTCCAGGTAAAGCCATTTTAACGATGGATGCACGTGCGCAAACAAATGCTGCAATGGAACAGCTAGGTGAAGGGATTAGTCGAAGTATTCGTGCCGTATCAGAAATGTACGGAGCACATATCGAACAAAAAGTATTATTAGATATCGCTGCTGCAGAAGTAAGTGACGAAGCGAGAGATATTTTGAAAAAGTCGATTATTGAAGCAGTAGGTGAAGATCATTTAGGTGAAGAAATCATCACACCAGGAGGAGAAGACTTCCATTTCTATACAAAACGTCGTCCTCATATTAAAGCGGCTATGCTGGGTCTTGGTTGTGGATTAGTACCAGGACTTCATCATCCACATATGACATTTAATCATGAGCAATTAATTGTCGGTGTAAATATTCTATCACGCGCTGTTATGACAGCATTAGAGCAGGCAAGAAAGCAATCCGCACCAGTGTTAGGGTGATAAACGAACATGAAAATTGAAAAATTTGTTTTACGAAAAATGAAAATGCGAATGAAGCATCCTTTTACGACAAGCTTTGGTACGGTACAAGATAAAGTATTTATTATAGTAGAGGCTTATGATGAAAAAGGTTTCTGTGGTTACGGTGAGGGGGATGCCTTTGAAATTCCGTGGTACACAGAAGAAACAGTCGAAAGCTGTTGGCATATGTTGCGAGATTTTTATATACCGAGATTACTCCATGTAGATTTTCAGCACCCCAGTGAAGTACGTGAACTTTTATCGATTTATCGCCGTAATCCAATGGCAAAGGCAGCTATTGAAACAGCGATTTGGGATGTCTATGCCAAGCGAATGAATAAACCACTTTATCAGGTAATTGGCGGTATCCGAAATGAAGTCGAAGTAGGTGTAAGTATTGGATTACAACCGACAAGCGAGCAACTATATGAAAAAATAGAGCAGGCATTACAAAATGGCGCGAAACGAATTAAAGTGAAAATTAAACCAGGTAACGACGTCGAAGTAGTTAAAACAATTCGTGCGCGCTATCCAGATGTACCGCTTATGGTTGATGCGAATTCAGCCTACACATTAGAAGATCTTCCTTTATTAAAAGAACTTGATGCCTATAATCTATTGATGATTGAGCAACCACTTGGAGCAGACGATTTAATAGAGCATGCGACGTTACAAAAAGAATTAAAAACACCGATTTGTTTAGATGAGAGCATTTGTAGTTTGAAAGATGCAAAAACAGCTATTGCCCTCAATGCAGGGCGAATCTTTAATATTAAAATTGCGCGTGTTGGTGGTATTGAAGAAGCTAGATTAATTCATGAAGAAGCGAGTAAAGCGGGTATTAAGATGTGGGGTGGCGGTATGCTAGAAGCAGGTATTGGGCGTGCGCATAGTGTTGCCATTGCGACATTAACAGATTTCACATTACCAGCTGATACTGCGGGGTCTCGTCACTATTTCGAAGAAGATTTGATTATTCCTGAAGTTGTTGTAGAGAAGGGTGTTATTCATTTACCTGAAAAAGCAGGTATTGGATATGATGTAAATCTAGATGCTTATGAACGATTTACAACAGAATATTTAATATGCAAATAATAGAAGTAGCGAGTGGTTTTTCAGCCCATTCGCTACTTTTGCTTTATGCGTAAACTTCTTCTTTTGTGGCATCTGTATATGTAGGTGGTTGTGTTAACATTTTACCTAAGAAAACCTCATCATAAAATTGACCGTTCAATTGAATCGCATATGGTCTTGTACCCTCAACTTCAAATTGTCTACTTTTATAATACGTCAGTGTATGATGATTCCCATCTAATACAGATGCATCTAATCGTTCAATTCCTTGTTTTTTTGCCCATTCTTCTGCTGCACATAGTAAGTCATGCGCGATTTCTGCTTTTTGATATTCGGGCATGAGTTGAAGCGATGTCATCGCACGATGTTGGAATCCTTGTGAGATATGTCGCCAGACTTGTGCAACACCACGAATATGTCCATCAACAACTGCCACAAAAAATTGTCCGGCATTTTTAACATTCCAATGCGAAATTCTTTTACGTAAAGCGGATAAAGTATCAGGAGCTTGTAAGAAATCATAGTGATTCATCGGCTCTACTTCTTTTAAGCGATGCATAAAACGCGTTAAATTGCGTACATCATTTAGCTCAGCTTGGCGAATAATATATGTGCATGTTGCGTCATTTGTTGTTTTGTTTTGTTGTACTTGTTGAGCAGAACGTTCAAATTGTACATAAAAACCAAGCTGTACTTTTGAAACGAAGTAGTTCTTTTCTGTCCACGCTAAAAAATGGTGTAAAGGTGGTTTTGTTTTTGTCCACCAGCTTCTATTTAAATAAGCTGCATTTGGCAACTTTTGTCCAATAATCGTTTCTATTTCAGAAAAAGAAAGTTGAATCACCGGTTCTTTTAATACATGAAAATAGTTGGCTAAAGGAATGTATTTCTTTTCGATTGCATGTTCCATAGTTCGACCTCTTTTTTCATTTCGTTTATATCAAAATAATATCATATATAACTATTTATTAGATACTAATTGAACTATATATAATATAACAGACAAAAAATTGTTAAAAAACAACGGTTAATAAAATGTTTAAAGGTAAAATAGTGCATAGATGAATTTTTATTTTCAAGGTTTCATTTCATTTTTTTTCATTTATAAATATGGTAAAATACATAGGATTAAATAAGTAAGTACATTTCTTTAGGAGGAATTTAGAATATGAGCAAAATTTTAGTTTTCGGGCATAAAAATCCAGATACAGATACGATTACATCTGCATTAGTTTATGCTTACTTAAAACAACAACTAGGTGTAGACGCAGAAGCAGTACGTTTAGGCGAAGTAAACAATGAAACAGCATTCGCTTTAGAAAAATTCGGTTTTGATGCACCACGCCTTGTTGAAAAAGTTGCACCTGAAGCAGCAGAAGTGATCTTAGTAGACCACAATGAATTCCAACAATCTGCTGAAGATATTCAAGATGTAACAATTAGCGAAGTAATCGATCATCACCGTATTGCAAACTTTGAAACAGCGAACCCACTTTACTATCGTGCAGAGCCAGTTGGTTGTACAGCAACGATTTTAAACAAAATGTTCAAAGAGAACGACGTAGAAGTTCCTGCAAACTATGCTGGTTTAATGTTATCTGCAATCGTATCAGATACATTATTATTAAAATCACCAACTTGCACACCACAAGATGTAAAAGCAGCAACAGAATTAGCTGCTAAAGCAGGTGTAAGCTTAGAAGAATATGGTCTAGCAATGTTAAAAGCAGGTGCAGACTTATCAGATAAATCACTAGAAGATTTATTATCACTTGATGCAAAAGAATTCGAAATGGGTTCAAACAAAGTCATCATTGCACAAGTAAATGCTGTAGACGTGAATGATGTATTAAGTCGCCAAGCAGAACTTGAATTATTATTAAATAAAGAAGTTGCAGAAAAAGGATTAGATTTATTCTTCTTCGTTGTAACAGATATTTTAAACAATGATTCAGTTGCAGTACCAGCAGGTCAATTAGCAACACGTTCAGCTGAAGCATTCGGTACAATTTTAGCGAATAATCAAATTGAGCTAAAAGGTGTAGTATCACGTAAAAAACAAATTGTCCCAACATTAACAGAAGCATTCCAATAAGAAAAAGATGCGCACTTACTTCGATTGTAAGTGCGTATTTTTTGATTCCAAAAATACCTATATGGGTATGAGCTGATAAATTGCTTTTTGATTCCTTTTCCCTATAGAATGGTGAAGAGGTGATTGGAATGAAAATCGAAGTATGGTCAGATTATGTATGCCCATTCTGTTACATTGGTAAAAGAGAGTTAGAGAAAGCAATTGAAAATACAGGCTTTAAAGGGAAAATTGATGTGGAGTTTAAAGCATATCAATTAGATCCAACATCGCCAGCAGAATCAGATGAATCGATGTACACAGCATTAGCGCGTAAATTCGGTTCTTCTGAAGAACAAGCAAAAGCACAAACGGAAGGTATTGCAGCACGTGCAAAAGAAGTCGGCTTACATTATGACTTTGATAAAATGACACCTGCCAATACATTTAAAGCACATCGTCTATCAAAATTTGCAGGCGAGCATGGTCTTGAAAAAGAGATGACAGAACGCTTATTAAAAGCTTACTTTGAAGAAGGTATGAAGATTGGTAATACAGATGTCTTAGTATCACTTGCAAAAGAAGTCGGGCTAGAGGAAGCAGCTGTACGTGATTTATTCGCAGATGATCAATTTGCAGCAGAAGTGCTTGCAGATATCCAACAAGCACGTGAGATTGGTGTACAAGGTGTTCCGTTCTTCGTACTAAATGAAAAATATGCTGTATCGGGAGCACAACCAACTTCTGTATTTGAACAAGCAATTAAACAAGTTGCCGAAGAAGAAGGCTTACGCCCAGGGTTAAAAATGATGGGGTCAGGTCAGTCTGGTGTATGTAAAGACGGACAATGTGAACTATAATGAAAAGTTGCCTACGATTTTCAGTCGAAAGTCGTAGGTTTTTTGATTGACTTAAAAAGCGATTTTCTGTATGATTAATTTATCTCGAAATCGAGACAATAATAAAATTGATTATATAAATAGGAGAGATTATTTTGACAAACGTATTAGTAGTAAAAGCAAATAATCGTCCTTCAACAGAAGGCGTTTCAAGTAAAATGTATGAAGTATTCATGGAGTCTGTAAAAGGTTTAGATAACGTAAATGTAACAACTTACGATGTATATGAAGAAGATACTCCATACTTCGGTCAAGACGTATTCAACGCTTACGGTAAATTAGCGCAAGGCGAAGAATTAAACGAAGTAGAAGCTGCTGTAATGGCCGCTCAAACAAAAGCACGTGAAGCAGTAACAAACGCAGATGTAGTTGTATTTGCTTTCCCACTTTGGAACTTAACAATCCCAGCTAAATTACAAACATTCATTGATTACGTATATGCTGCTGGATTCTCATTCAAATATGACGAGAACGGTAACTTAGTATCATTATTAACAGATAAAAAAGCAATCATCTTAAATGCTCGTGGCGGTATTTACTCAACTCCAGAAACAGCTGGTATGGAAATGGCAGTAAACTACATCAAAGCAGTAGTTGGCGGCGTATTCGGTATGGAAATCATTGATGAAGTAATCATCGAAGGTCATAATGCAATGCCTGCAAAAGCTGAAGAAATCAAAGCAGCTGGTTTCGAAGCAGTGAAAGCAGCAGCACAAAAATTAGCGAACGTAACAGTGAATGCTTAATTCATATAATCAGAGTCGTACATTCATGTACGGCTCTTTTTTATTATAAAATAATCAACAAAAAAGACACCGCGTCAATAGACACGATGTCTGTTAATATATAACCCTCTGAAAAAGGTATGGTTACCTGTTTTAATACTAGTCTAATGGATTTGCTTCGATTTCAACATGGATTTTAATTTCTTCACCAACAAGTACGCCACCTGTTTCTAAAGTTGAGTTCCATGTTAAACCAAAGTCTTTACGGTTAATTTTTGTGTTTGCTTCGAATGCTACAACTTCTGCACCCCATGGGTTACGTCCGCGTCCAGTATATTCTACTTTGAATGTAACAGGTTTAGTTACGTCACGAATTGTGAAATCACCTGTTAAATCATACTCTGCATCACCTGTTTTCTTGATATCTGTCGCAACAAATGTCATTTGTGGATATTTTTCAGCATCTAAGAAATCTTCAGAACGTAAGTGCATATCACGATCTTCGTTACGTGAATTAATACTTGCCACGTCAATTATAAATTTAATTTCAGCATCTGTTAAATCTTCAGGGTCTAATTTTAAGTCTGCAGTAAATGTATCGAATGAACCACGTACTTTTGCAATCATCATATGTTTGACTTCGAATCCTAAATTTGAGTGTGCACTGTCTACTTTAAATACTTGTTTTGTCATTATAAATCCTCCTAGAATTGTTTATTATTTGGTATTGAATACATCATAACGCATTTTTATCTCGGATTCAAGAGTTTTTAATTCGAGATAAAAAATTCAAGGAAATGGAAGATATTTTGCGATGTTTCTTCACAAATCTTCTACACTCACTTTTTCCCTTTATTCTTATACTAAAACCTAAAGATTTGTTCATTTTCGCACAGATAATTATTACAATTAGTCACACACACAAGAAATCTGTACAATAGAAAGTACGAGGTGAAGAAGATGACACAAAAAGAATTATGTCCTCGATTATCCAAAGCGATGGATTTGATTGGAAAGCGTTGGGTCGGTTTAATTTTGTATGATTTATTAGATGGTCCAAGACGTTTTAATCAAATACAGTCGAGCTTACCAATTAGTGGGCGTTTACTATCTGAGCGTTTAAAGGAATTAGAAAAAGAGGGGATTGTAGAACGTCATGTATATACAGAAGTCCCAATTCGTGTAGAGTATCGATTAACAGATAAGGGAATGAGTTTGGAAAGTACAATTCGTTCAATTGAAAAATGGTCGAAAGAGTGGCTTTAATGAATAAATACAGGTAGAATGTCTAATGTATATTCACGTTTTAAATGAACTTATTCGAGAAAGGAATGTATGTTTCAACTATGAAATTACAATGGGCAAAAGAATTAGAAGCGATTGTTGACCCTCAGCATATCAAAATCGATGAACCCTTAAATAAATATACAATGACAAAATTAGGAGGACCTGCTGATGTATTTGTCATGGCGACTACAGAAGAGCAAGCAGGTGCGGTTGTAAAATATGCACGCAAAAATAATATTCCGATTTTCCTATTAGGAAATGGATCGAACATGGTTATTCGTGATGGGGGAATGCGTGGAATCGTACTAAATCTTTCAAAACTTAACCAAATCCATATTGAAGGTACAACTGTCTATGCACAAGCAGGTGCGCTTATTATTGATGTATCAAAAGCAGCAGCAGCAGAATCACTAACAGGTTTGGAATTCTCATGTGGTATTCCAGGGTCAGTTGGTGGTGCAATGGCAATGAATGCAGGCGCATACGGTGGCGAAATTAATGATGTCATTAAAAGTTGTAAAGTTTTAACACGTGAAGGCGATGTAGTTGTTCTGTCAAAAGAAGAATTAGAACTAGGCTATCGTAAAAGTGTGATTCAATCAAAAGGCTTCTATGCACTTTCTTCTGTTTTCGAATTGAAGAAGGGAAATAAAGAAGAAATTGATGCAACAATTGCAGATTTAACACATAAACGTACGTCAAAACAACCATTAGAATATCCTTCAGCAGGAAGTGTATTCAAACGTCCTCCAGGCATGTTTGCTGGTAAGCTAATTCAAGATAGTGGCTTACAAGGAAAAGGTGTTGGCGGTGCAGAAGTTTCAACAAAACACGCAGGGTTCATCATTAATAAAGGCAATGCAACAGCGACAGACTATATTAAGACAATTGAAATGGTTCAACAAGTTGTAAAAGCAAAATTCGGTGTAGAGTTAGAAACAGAAGTGCGTATTGTCGGAGAAGATGTAGCACAACCAAAATAATTTTAAAAGCTACTAGAAAGTTCGTAACCTCATAGGGAATCGAACTTTCATAGGAGCTTTTTTACATAGGAATAAGGAGGCGCACTATATGAAATTCGTATCGTGGAATGTAAATGGTATTCGAGCAGTTGTTAAGAAAGGATTTATGGAATACTTTCAAGCTGTTGAGGCAGATTTCTTTTGTATTCAAGAATCAAAATGCCAAGAAGGTCAAATTGAATTAGATTTACCAGGCTATTATCAGTACTGGAACTATGCTGAACGAAAAGGCTATTCTGGTACAGCTATCTTCACTAAACATGAGCCACTTTCTGTACATTATGGTGTGGGGGAGCAAACAAGTGAAGAAGAAGGTAGGATTATTACGCTTGAATATGAAAAATTTTATCTGGTGAATGTATATACACCCAATACTAAACGCGACTTATCTCGTCTTTCTGGGCGTATGGAGTGGGAAGTGGAATTAAAAAATTATTTGCAACAATTAGATGCGAAAAAGCCTGTCATTTACTGTGGAGATTTGAACGTGGCACATGAAGCCATTGATTTAAAAAATCCAAAAACAAATGTAGGTAATGCTGGATTTACGATGGAAGAACGACAAGCAATGACTGCTTTACTCGAAGCGGGTTTTACAGATACATTCCGTTACCTTTATCCTGAAGAAGAAGGTAAATATAGTTGGTGGTCTTATATGAATAAAGCGCGTGATCGCAATATCGGTTGGCGTATTGATTACTTTATTATATCGAACCGAATTGCTCATACGATTCAAAAAGCTGAAATTCATGATGACATTTTAGGGAGTGATCATTGCCCAGTATTACTTCAGTTAAAGGAAAGCGAATGAACTTCTTAGCGGTATTTTTAGGAGGAGCTGTTGGAGCAACCCTTCGCTACTTTGTTATTCTATGGTCACCTGCTGAGGCAGTATTGTGGATTGTGAATATTATAGGCAGCTTTTCGATGGGGGCTTTACAAGCATACTATTTACAAAAGTCCGCACCCGTTTGGAAAGTATTTTGGACAACGGGCATACTAGGGTCATTTACTACTTTTTCATCTTTTTCAGCGGAATGGTTTACCCATTTTGAAGTAAATCCTTTTTACGCAAGTATCTATGCAGTTGGAATAACAATTAGTTGCTTTCTAGCTGCATACATAGGCTTTTTACTCTTGCGTAAGAGGGGAGAACGGATAGTATGATTTTATGGATTGCACTAGGTGGAGGGATTGGAGCAATTCTTCGTTACGTAACAGTCCTTGCTTTCGAAAAATATCAAAGCCCTTTTTATATAGCTACATTTATTGTAAATGTTATTGGTAGTTTGATTATGGGATTCATGATTTTGTATAACATACAAAGTCAAATTGTCTTCGCGTTTATTACGTTAGGTATATTAGGTGGTTATACGACATTCTCTACTTTTGCCTTTGATTTTGTTCGTTTAGCACAACAGAAAAAATATATAACTGCGATAGTTTATACGGGAAGTACACTTATTGTAAGCTTTATCTCCTTTTTAATAGGGCTGTACTTAGGTGGAAGAATTGTATAAATAAAAGCTCTATTACATGACCTCGACATGTAGTAGAGCTTTTTAAATGTATATGAAAAATTGAATAATATGCTAGATTTTAATATACTCAATACATTCGAAGAAATGACTTTATTCGAACCTGTATAAGATAAAAATGATTCATATAAAATAGAAAAAAGAGGGAAATACAATGGAATTAAAGGAATGGACGATTGAAGAACAAGAACCATTGATTCAATTTTTAACAACGAATGTATGGCCTTATCACGTGAATTCTCACCCAGGGAGAGAAATAATTGAAAAGGTGATTGAAGAAGGCGGCTATGAGTCAGACGATGTGAAGACGTTTTGGGTAGAGAATACAGAGGGTGAAAAAGTAGGTATTGTTCAACTCTATGATCTACAAGATGAAATTCCAATTTTCGACTTACGAATCGCAGAAAAGTATCGTGAAAAAGGTTATGGTCTACAAGCACTTCGATTAGTTTCAGAATATGTTTTCAAATTACCTGGTAAAATTCGTTTAGAAGGTCATACACGTCAAGATAATGTTGCAATGCGTAAAACATTTGAACGTGTAGGCTTTGTGAAGGAAGCGCATTTTAGAAAGGCATGGTACGTACCAAAAGAAGGTGAATACTACGATGCAATCACATATGGTATTACACGCGAAGATTTTTTATCGGGTGTAAAAACGCCAGTTTGCTGGGATGACGTAACAGAGGAACGTCCAAAGCCTCAAATTAATTGGGACTTTGAATCGAGCTTTGAGTCAGAGCGCTTAATTATCCGCATGCCAGAATTAGATGATACAGATGCTGTATTTGAAGCACAAAAGCGTTCTGCTCGCTCTTTAAAAGCCTACATGCCATGGGCTCAAAAAGAAGCTATACGCGAAGAAGTACGTGCAACATTACGTGAAGCAAATGCGAATTTCTTAGCACGAAAAGACTTACGCCTCCACGTATTTTTAAAAGAAACAGGCGAGTTTGTTGGAAGTTCAGGTCTACATCGAATTGATTGGGAAATTCCGAAATTTGAGATTGGTTATTGGATTGATGACCGTTTTGAAGGGAATGGATATATGACGGAAGCAGTCAAACGTATTACAGAGTTTGCTTTCGAAGAATTAAGCGCAAAAAGAATTGAAATTCGCTGTGACCGAGATAATGTTCGTAGTCGTGCTGTTGCAGAAAGAACGGGATACGAACTAGAAGGTATTTTACGAAATGATTGTTTAGATGCAAGTGGTATTCACCTTCGTGATACCTGTGTTTACGCTAAAATTGATGAAAGTTCTTCTCATTGATTTCGAAAAAAGTTCTGATTAGTACAAATAATTGACCTTTCTCTTGAAGTAGTTACGTTTTATGTTTCCATGTAGTAAGATAGAAGGATAAGACATTGAAAGAGAGGGAACTAGATGCCGACACCTAGTATGGAAGATCACATCGAACAGATTTATTTATTAATTAATCAGAAGGGCTATGCACGTGTATCGGATATCGCAGAAGCTCTATCAGTGCTTCCTTCTTCTGTTACAAAGATGGTTCAGAAGTTAGATAAGGATGGCTATTTAGTGTACGAGCGTTATCGTGGTTTAACTTTAACTTCAAAAGGTACGAAGCTAGGAAAGAGATTAGTCGATCGACATAGCTTATTAGAAAAGTTATTGCGTCTCATTGGTGTGAATGAGGAGCTGATTTATCATGATGTGGAAGGAATCGAGCATCATTTAAGTTGGAATTCAATTGATCGAATAGCAGATCTGATTCAAGTGCTAGAAGAAAATCCCGAGTTTCTTCAAAAGCTTGAAGTTGTTAGGAATCAACAAGAAGATTAACAACAAAACCCGTTCTTTAGTGCGAAAGGAGTCATAAAGTGACACAATTACAAGTAGGCGACGTTACAAAATTAGTCGTAAAGGAAATTTTAGATTCAAAATATATTTTAACGAATGATGAGGTAGATATTCCGTTAAATGCATCAGATGTAGAAGAAGAACTTCAATTGAATGATCATGTTGAAGTATTCTTATATGCTGACCGTCGTGGCGACTTAGCTGCAACAACAGCAATCCCACACATCTTAAAAGATGAATATGGTTTTGCAAAAGTATTACATGTAAGTGAACATGATGGTGCAAAAATCGATATCGGTACTTCGCGTGAAGTATTCGTTCCAGCAGAAGATCTACCAACACTTCGTGAATTATGGCCAGAGCCAGGCGATCATTTATATGTGACATTACGCGTTGATCGTAATGGTGGACTATTTGGTCGTTTAATTAATGAAGATCGTTTTTTAGAGCTTTATGAAGACGCAGACCCATCATTATTCAATCAAAATATTGTAGCAAGACCATATCGTTTATTACCTGTAGGTACATTTTTAATTGGTGTTGATGTACCATACCGTATTTTTGTTCATGAATCAGAGCGTAAAGCAGAACCAAGACTAGGTGCTGACGTAACCGTTCGTGTGATTGAAGTAAAAGAAGACGGTACAGTGAACGCTTCAATGTTACCACGTGTATATGAGCGTTTATCAGAAGACGCAGATCGAATTTTTGCCTACCTTCAAGAAGCAGGTGGTAAAATGCCATTCGGTGATAAATCCTCACCTGAAGAAATTAAAGAGATGTTTAACATGAGTAAAGGAGCTTTCAAACGTGCACTAGGTACATTAATGAAAGCAGGAAGAATTGTTCAAGAAGATGGATGGACTATTCTAAAATAACTTCTATTCGAAGTCATTCCAACTCCCCTCTCATTTTAACAGGAGGAGCCGTAGCTTTATGCGTAGGTACCCTCCTTTTTTTCATACTCAATTGTATAAAAAAGATGTTATAGACGGATAAAGAAACCTTTTCCTTATTTTTTCGTATTATTGTATAGCGCGAAAGAAACAGAAGAATTTGTAAAGGAGTGTAAGAATACATGAAAAAGCAAGTAATCGCCGTTGTGGCAGCAATTGGTCTGGCAACAACGTCTATTGCAGCACCAACAATTAGTTTAGCTAGTACAGCTACACAAACGAATAAAGATGCAGTAAATGAAAAACTAGGTGTACCAATCGCTGTATATGGTGATTCATTAACAGCAGATGAAAAAGAAAAAGTGAAGAAAAGTTTAAATGTAGCAGCAGATGAGGAAACAGAAGAAATCACTGTTACAGGAGCGGATATTGCGAAGTATATTCAAGATGGTAATCCACGCGCAAGACTATACTCATCAGCAAAAATCACGCCACAAGATAAAGGTAAAGGCTTAGCGATTAATATTGTCACACCAGATGATATTACAGAAGTAACGTCTGATATGTATGCCAATGCAATGTTAACTGCAGGTGTAGATGATGCAAAAGTAGATGTAGCGGCACCAAAACCTGTAACAGGACATTCTGCATTAGCAGGTATTTATAAAGCATATGAATCAACAACAGGTAAAAAGCTCGATAAAGACCGTACAGATGTAGCAAATCAAGAGTTAAATGTAGCAACAGGTTTAGCAAAAAATTCAAATGTTTCAGATGAAAAAGTAAGTCAGTTACTAACAGAAATTAAGCAAGAAATTGCAAAACAAAAGCCAGCTACAAAAGAAGAAGTAGCTCAAATTGTCGATGATAAATTAAGCACATTAAACATTCAATTAAGTGACCAAGATCGTCAAATGCTAGTTGATTTAATGGATAAAATCAGTAAGTTAGACATCGACTTTGGTAAATGGTCTTCACAACTAGATGACTTAAATAACACAATTAAAGATAAATTAGACAATATCAAAAATGATATTAATAGTGATACTGGTTTCTGGGCGAGTGTGAAGAACTTCTTCCAAAACCTTGTAGATACAGTAAAAGGTTGGTTTAACTAATTAGATAAAAAGCAATTGATGTAGAGCTGAAAACATCAATTGCTTTTTATTTTGCAATTTAAAATAAAGCATGTTAAGATGAATGTGGTAAATATCTCGAATTCAAGATATTTTTTAAAAGGAGTGTTTTATATGACATTACGATTAGGTGGTATTCACCACGTATCTTCTATTACTTCACATATTGAACGAAATCACGATTTTTTCACACGTATTTTAGGAATGCGCCTAGTTAAAAAAACCGTAAATCAGGATAATACATCTTCATATCATTTATTTTATGCGGATGCAGTTGGAACACCGGGGACAGATATGACATACTTCGATATCCCGATGGCAGGTAGAACACATGAAGGTGTATCGAGCATTAATAACATAGCATTTCGTGTGAAATCAGAAGAAGCACTAGCATTTTGGGTTCAACGCTTCGATGAGCTTGGTGTTGAACACGGAGAAATTGAAGAACGTTTTGGACGTAAAGTATTACCATTTCGAGACGAAGACTTGGCGCGTTTTTTACTTGTTGTAGATGACGGTTCGGGCATTCCATATGGAGAGCCTTGGAAAGTGGATGATATTCCACTTGAATATGCGATTGTTGGATTAGGTGGTGTGACATTGACACTACGTAATACACAGGCGACAGAGCGTGTTTTAACAAAAGTACTGGGTTTTGAATATATCGGAAGCTATCCATCACTTGTGCCGAACCAACCAAACATCTTAGTGTTTTCAACAGATCTTGGAGGACCAGCAGGAGAAGTGCATATTGAACAAAGACTCGATTTACCGATGGAAAGACCAGGTAGGGGCAGTGTGCATCACGTTGCGTTTAGAGTAAACAATTTTGAGGAATATGATGAATGGGTTAAAAAATTTGATGAACTTGGTTATGTAACATCTGGAAAAGTAGACCGTTACTATTTCCGTTCAATGTATTATCGTGATCCAAATGGCATTCTGTTTGAACTAGCAACAGATGAACCAGGTTTTGATGCAGATGAACCATTAGATGAAATGGGAAATAAATTAGCACTTCCACCATTTTTAGAACCGAAACGTACAGAAATAGAAGCGAGTCTTCATCCACTTAAAATCCAATAAATTGTGGTAAACTATGGAAAAGGAGGTTGATGAAATGGAATTTAGTTTAAAACAAGACGGAAATCAAGGTGCTTATATCCATGAAGTTAATGGAGAAAATGTTGCTGAAATTACGTGGACGCAATTAGGTGATGTTATGGTGATGGATCATACATTCGTAGATGATTCGCTGCGAGGACAAGGTGTTGCCAAACAATTATTAGATACTGCAGCGAACTATGCGCGTAAAAATCATTATAAAATGGAGCCTGTTTGTTCATATGTTGTCGCAGCTTTCGAGCGTTCGAACACATATGATGATATAAAAGTATCAAAAGTATGAAACCAAAAGCCATCTTTTCCGTAGATTTACATGGGAAGATGGTTTCTTTTTATGAAATTATTTGAAATTTACCCAATAATATGTAGAATGAAAAATTGAAAGGATGAGAATATGAAAAGAACTGTAGAAAAAGTATTAACAATGGCAGCAATCATCTGTAGTGTACTAGGAATAGGTTTAATGTCTGTTATAATCTTCGGTATTGGCGTCGTTTTTGATGATCCGAATACAGTTGAAGAAATTGTAGTCGAACAAAATCAGACAGGGCAAGAACAAATGACTGTTGAGGAGATGCAAGAAGCTATTGATGTCATTCAACCGTTCGTTAATACATTTGGTTGGGTGATTGTCGCATTATTAGTGATTTCAGTTGTTTTAGGTATTATCGCGTTTGTTTATCTAATGAAGAATAAAAGCATGAACGCAACAGGCGGTCTATTAATCGCAGCAGGTGTATTATCAGGATTGATTAGTATTACATCAATTTTATATTATATCGCAGCAATTATGTGCTTTGTACGCAAACCAAAGCCAACTGATCAAACATTACCACCAATGCAATAAGAAAAAGAACAGGAGAAGTGCAGATTACTGCAATTTCTCCTGTTCTTTTTTTAACAACTCACCTTGAATGATTTGAAAGATAGTTTTCTTAATATGTTCTGGCACATGTGTGAATTCAGTTTCAGGCTTATAAATAAAGGTATGTTGTACCATCGACAATGTTGCACCGATAATACCAACTTGTAATAACTTCAAATCGATTTCCATTATTCGACCGTGTTTCATGCGCCTTAAAATTTCATGATCTCCATGTGTTAATTCGTATAAACTCGTTGTATATTGTTCTGATAGTTCAGGGTGGCGAACCGCTTCCGTAAATAAAATTGTAAATTGTGGACGGTTGGCAAAAATCTTTTCAAGTAAATCAGAAGTCCATAGTTGGATTAGTTCATCATTCGTCAAAGAAATAAGCTCTTCTTTCGGACGATTAAATAAAACACTTGGTTGAACAGTAGCTAATAACAAATCATGTTTATTTTTAAAGTATTTATACATAGCAGCTTCTGAAATATCAGCCTGCTTTGCAATTTGTGCTGTTGATGTACAGTCGTAGCCTTGACGATAAAATAGACTGCGCGCGATATGTAAAATACGTTGTTTCGTTAGATTTCCTTTTGTACTCTTTGGTTCATACATATTGAATCACCTCAAATGAGCAAATACGTCATAAAAAAAGAGAGTAGTTTCCGCTACCCCCTCTAGATGAAGTTAAAATCGAAAAATCCGTTCAACAACTAAACCGAGCGAACAGATTATTGACGAGATTCTAATTCTCTCTACATAAAAGTTAGTGTCCACTAACTCTAGAATCCTTATATATTATACATACAAAATATAGGTAATGTAAACAATTTATTTCAAAAAAAATAGAATTTGTATCATTTGAAATATTAGGTCACTTAAATGTAATATAGAAAATAGTAAATGTTAGGTTGAGGAAAAGTTGTTTCGGGTATAATAGTTTTAATGAACTTAACTGGGAGGAATTTATTATGAGTAAAAAGAAAACATTATTATTAGCAAGTTTAGCAGCAGGAGCTTATGCATACTTAAAGAAACCAGAAAATCGTGAAAAAGCATTAGCTGCTTTCAACAGCACAAAAGATAAAGTAAATGAGTACGTAAATGCAAATAAAGATAAAACAGGTGAAGAGCGTCATAATGATGAAAAAGTTGTACATGCAACACACTATGATGATAGCATTACTGGTAATCCTGAAAAAGACTACAAAATTGAAGAAAATGAAATGGTAGCAGAAGGCGGTTTAACATCTGTTCAATACCAAAATGAAGAACAAGAGAAGAAATAATTGTGTAAAAGAAAAGGAATCACGTCCTCATAGCGACGCGATTCCTTTTTCGTATCATAAATTAAGCGTGTACTGGAGGAAGCATTTGACCATATTGAGCTAGGTTCGTATGGAATGAGAACGCTTTTTCAAGTACATGAGGTGTATGCCCGCCGCGTGTATTAGCTTCTTCTAAGTAAGCGCGTAACGCTGGTTTATAATCAGGATGTACACATTTTTCGATAATTAGTTCAGCGCGTTCGCGTGGAGCTAAACCGCGTAAATCAGCTAAACCTTGTTCAGTTACAACAACATCTACATCATGTTCGTTGTGGTCAACGTGTGAAACGAATGGTACAACAGATGAGATTTTGCCTTCTTTAGCATATGATTTTGTAATGAAGATGGACGTACGTGCAGCACGAGCGAAGTCACCAGAACCGCCGATACCATTCATCATTTTATTACCTGCTACATGTGTAGAGTTTACGTTACCATAAATATCAAACTCAAGTGCTGTATTCATCGCGATCAAGCCCATACGACGAACTAATTCAGGATGGTTTGAAATCTCTTGTGGACGTAAGCAAAGTTTATCTTTATAACGTTCTAAGTTACCAAATACAGAGTCTAATTTTTCGGCTGTAAGAGAAGTCGCACAACCAGAAGCGAATTTTACTTTACCAGCATCGATTAAATCGAATACAGAATCTTGCAGTACTTCAGAATAAACTTCTAAGTCTTTGAATTCTGAGTTTGCCATACCGCCAAGAACAGCATTGGCTACAGAACCAACACCTGACTGTAGAGGTGCAAGTGTTTCTGTTAGACGACCTTCTTTTACTTCTTTACGAAAGAAGTCGATAATATGATTTGCAATTTGTTGTGTTTCAGCGTCAATTGCAGTCATTGTAGTTGGCGTATCTACTTGATCTGTTAATACGATTGCAGCTACTTTATCAAAGTCTAATGGAATACCGATTGTACCAATGCGGTCTGAAGCGTTTACAAGTGGAATCGGTCCGCGTTTGCCCTGTGCTTCCGGTACATAAATATCATGAATACCTTCTAATTGTTCATATGAAGCTAAGTTTAACTCAATGATAACTTTTTTAGCTGTTTGAACATAGATTGGTGAGTTACCAACAGAAGTTGTTGGAATTAACATACCATCTTCAGTAATTGCGACAGCTTCTACTACAGCAACATCAATTGTATCAATAGCATTTTGGCGTAAGTATTCAGCTGTTACTGATAAATGTTGGTCAACAAAATACATATCTTGTTTATTGATATGATTGCGCATTGTGCGGTCTAATTGGAATGGAAGACGTTTATTAACGATTCCAGCATCTGACATTAAAGCATCAATATCTGAACCTAATGAAGCACCTGTGAATACGTTTACTTTAAATTTCTCACCAGCATTTGCACGATTAACTAATGCCATTGGAATAGCTTTAGCATCTCCAGCACGAGTGAAACCACTTAAACCAAGAGTCATACCATCTGTAATAATACGAGCCGCTTCTTCAGCAGACATTACTTTATCAGCAAGTGCTGTGGCGCGTAATCTTTCTTCAACTTTTGCAACCATGAAAAACTCCCCTTTTCTATCTTGAATAAATATTATTTTTATGGAAAATTTAGTTCAAAAAAATTTTATCACTAAATTGTCACATATAGTTCTTTAATGCATGAAAGGGTTTAAAAAATGATTAATAGGGAAAATGTTTGCTGAAAATAGAAAATAGAATATTTCTACAATATAGTTTTAACGATACAATAACAAATAAAACATGTTATAAAAAAGAAAAAATCCAAAGTAGCTATTAAAGACATACTTTGGATTTACATATAAACTAAAAACCTAAAGAGCGACGGAAGTAACTTGCATAGCGTTGGCTGACAGGTATTCTTGTGCCGTCTTTCATGATTAATAAAAATGTTGAATGTGAGTCTGGTTGGATTTCATCAATGAAATCAATGTTAACGATATATGAGCGATGGCATCGAATAAAGGTATCTGGCGATAAGAATAATTCTAAATCACTTAAATTTAAACGGTGGTAACCTTCTTTAGACATCGTCTTAACGAAAGTTTTGCGAAGTTGTGTTTCTAAGTAGATTACTTCATTGTGTTTTACAGGATACCAACAATCATCAATTTTGACTGTAATGTAATTTGTTAAGAATGGTGATGGCTTTTGTGGGAATACCGCTGTAATTGCACCTTTTGGCTCGCCTTCTTCCATAAGTGGAATTGACATGCCGTAATAAGGAACACCAAAGATATCTGGCTCAATAAATGAATTAATTTTTTGACCATAATCTAGTGCTTTATGTGTTGCCGAACCTTCTGGAATTGGGTCACCCGGCTTGATTTTCAAATCAATCTTTTTACTTGGTTGGTAATAAAGATACTCTTTTGTATCTGAAACAACAATTGATGTATTGTCCGGGAAAAACTCCTTAATAACCTCTATCAATTCCTCAATTGATCTTGGATCCATTAATTCATACCTCGTTTCTTTCCTTGTCTTCTCATAATCTTATTTTACACACTATTATAGCATTTTACTACATCAATGAGGTAAATTTAAGAAAAGAAAATAAAACAACTTGAAAAAAGCAGTTATATGATAAAATTGAACGATAAATAGCTTCATTTTATGGAATTACAGTCGAAAAAAATAGTATATATCTGTGAAAAAAATGCAAAATTTATCATAAAAAACAGGAACGTGGTCTTTCCCTTTAATTAATATTAATGTATAATTTTTATAAAAAACAGGTATTTTGTGTGTAAGGAAAGTAAGTATAAAGGCTCAATTTATATTTTTTTACATTTTTTGTGTGAATAGGGTTAAAACTATTTTCATATTACTATTTTCGTTATATAGTATAAAGTGGGTTATTACAAAATGCGTAATTTTAGAAAGATGGGGAAGCTTATGCTACAACACCAATATTCGATTTCAGAAGCTATTTCAAAGCGATACTTTCAAGAAATTGAAACGATGAATCGCTACGATGGTATCGACAAATTCTTTGATATTGAAGCGCAATTAGTAAGAGAAATTTATCAATTAGAAGAAGAAGCTGCAAAAGAAACACTAGGCAAGCTAATTGATATTCTTTCAGAGCGTTCAGGCAAGCACTTTTTCCGAGCAATTCGACACTACTTCGTTGTTTTATCTTCTGTGGTAACACGCAAATTAGTAGAGAATCAAGCTCCATTTAAAAAAGCATTTGCATTTAACGCAGCATGCGTAGAGATGATTGATGAAAGAATGAACGATGCTGAATTTTTACAGTTCGCCGACGACTTAATTGAATTTTACATTTATGTAATTTCAGAAAGAAAGCAGCCTTCTTATAAGCATCAAACTGTAAACAAAGTAATTATGTACATAGATGACGAAGTAGAGACTGACTTATCAGTTGAAGATATTGCACTTCATTTCTCAATCAGTACATCACATTTATCTCGAATTTTTAAGGAACATGTGGGCATTACATTAGTTGAATATTTAAATGTACGTCGTGTGGAAGAATCACAGTATTACTTGCGTCACACGAACAAAAGTATTTCAAACATTTCTGAGCAATTCCACTTCTGTAACCAAAGTTATTACACGCGAATTTTTAAAAAATATGTTGGATTAACACCAAAACATTTCCGCGATCAAGTTGATCATGAGTATTTCCGTTTTCAACTACCAGAAAGAATTTTATAAAATGTCTTAAATGTACCTTTCTTTGATTTGATTAATTGTACTAACATACTGTATACTTCACAGTAGTGAAAAAATTGATGTAGGTGAAAATAGTGAAAAAGAAACTAGGATTAATTTCAATCCTCGGTTTAGCGCCGTTTATTTTAGCGGGATGTGAAGCAGTAGAGAACCAAGAAGGCTTCTTCTATAGCACATTCGTAAAGCCGATGGAGTTTTTAATTGATTTCTTTGGTAATACAGTTCTAGATGGTGGTTATGGTGGTGCCATCATTATTATCACAGTTTTAGTACGTCTTGTTTTAATGCCATTCATGATTCGTAACTATAAGAATCAACAAGGTATGAAAGAAAAAATGGACAAGTTAAAGCCTGAAATGGACGATATTCAAAAGAAATTAAAGCAAGCGAAGTCTAAAGAAGAGCAAATGGCTCTACAACAAGAAATGATGGGACTATATAAGAAGCATGGTGTAAATCCATTAAACATGGGTTGTTTACCAATGATTATTCAAATGCCGATTATCATGGGTCTGTACTATGCAATTCGTTATTCTGCAGATGTACAATCGCATCACTTCTTATGGTTCAAACTGGGCGATCCGGATATTGCGATGACATTAATCGCGGGTGCTGTATACTTCTTCCAAGCACAAGTATCTCTATGGACAATTCCAGAGCAACAAAAGAAACAAATGAAGCTTATGATGTACATCTCACCGATTATGATCATGTTCATTTCGTTCACAAGTATGGCTGCTTTACCTCTATATTGGTCTGTTAGTGGTGCATTACTTGTACTTCAAACAATCATTGGACGTAAGTTATATCCACCAACAGTACCAGAAGGCCAAGAACCTACTCCGAAGAAAAAGCTATTCGGTGGTACAGTTGAATCTGAACCAGAAGCTCCCGCTGAAAAACGCAAATTAACACCAGCAGAGCGTGCTGCGAAACAACAGAAGAAAAAGAAAAAATAAGTGTTGAGCTTAGACAAAGGCAGTCTCTCTATTTACATAATACAATTGAAAATCCATCTGTGATTCTCAGTTGCATGTAAAAGAGGACAGCCTTTTTTATTAGAGGAGGAAATGGACGTGACAAAAAGAATTATGGGAATCGCCGTTTTAATTACGAGTGTATTAGCGGTATTCTTACTAATTAAACAAAATTTCAACTGGGCAGTATTTTGTATTACACTTATGTTTACATTAACAAATGCAGTGCGTGCAAAAGATATGGCTTCAAAAGGTTTTGAAAAAGAATCACGCTGGATGCGCAATTTATCGATTTTCTTCGGTATTGCTTCAGCAGGTATTCTATTTGTGAACCTTTTTATGTAAGTAACGTCTTACAATTGAATCAATCAAGTAATGAAAAGTGCAGGATCTCTTGATGAGATGCTGCATTTTTAGTGAAGATAAAAGGAACAGAGAATAAAGGAGGAAAAGTGATGCGATTAAAAACATTTACATGGACTGCAACACTTTTACTAAGTAGTAGCATTCTATTAGCAGCTTGTAGTGAGCAAAAAGAGCAATCGAACGAACCCAAAAAAGAACAAACATCACAGCAAACGACTAACACTGAAAAAGAACAAGAGAAAAGAGATGCAGGTGGTTACATTATTAATCAAAAAACACCTAAAAAAGAACACTATGTAAAAGGTATTTTAATTGCGAACAAAGTATATCCAATGCCTCAAAATTTTGCACCGGGTGAAAGTAAAGAAGCTCGAAAAGCATTTGAACAATTAAATAAGGCGGCTAAAAAAGCAGGATATACATTTGATGCATTTAGCACATATCGCTCATACGATCGTCAAAAAGTTTTATATGATGGCTATGTGAAAAGAGATGGAAAAGAGGCTGCAGATACGTATAGTGCGCGCCCTGGGTTTTCGGAACATCAAACAGGCTTAGCATTTGATATCGGTGAGGTAGGAAAGCCAGGAGACTATGCGGATGACCGTTTTGGCGAAACAGAAGCAGGTAAATGGTTAGCTGAAAATGCACATAAGTATGGTTTTATTATGCGTTATCCAAAAGGAAAAGAAAAAGTCACAGGGTATAAACATGAATCGTGGCATTTCCGCTATGTAGGTGAAAAAATAGCGACAGAAATTTATGAGAATAACTCGACATTAGAAGAATATCTCGGTGCAAAAGGATAATAAAAAAGAACTCTTGTATGATTATAAATAAGTCATGCAAGAGTTCTTTTTCGTTATAAAATAGGTGATAGCAATCGAGAAATAGATTCTTTCAGTTTAATGATGGTTGAACGATTTTTATATTTTTCAGGTGTTAGCTCAGAAGAATATAAAATATCGCGTTCAAATAGTTCAGCAAGTTGATGTGCTACATCGGTATCATAGATAAACGCATTTGCTTCAAAGTTTAATTTAAAGCTTCGTGAATCAATATTTGCCGTTCCGACAGAAGCTGCTTCGTCATCAATTACAACCATTTTTGTGTGTAAAAAGCCATTTTCATAAACATATATTTTTGCGCCAGCTTCAATTAATAAACCAACATAGTAGTAAGTTGCCCAGTAAACAAAAATGTGATCTGGTTTATTTGGAATCATAATGCGTACATCAATTCCAGATAGACAAGCAATGCGTACAGCGTTAATAAAAGCATCATCGGGAATGAAATAGGGTGTTTGAATATATACATACTTTTTAGCCATATTAATTAATTTAATATAACCATTTTTAATTGCTTCCCAATCTGAGTCAGGTCCAGATGATACGATTTGAATAGCTGTATTCCCTTGACGATAAAATGTTGGGAAGAAACTATCTTCATACTCTAAATTTTTACGATCAGATGCTTGATTCCAATCAAGTAAAAAACGTGTTTGTAATGGTTGAACAGAGCTGCCGTTAATACGTAGATGCGTATCACGCCAGTAACCAAATTTCTCTTTTAAACCTAGATATTCATCACCTACGTTAAAGCCACCGATATAACCAACTTTTCCATCAATTACAACAATTTTTCTGTGGTTACGATAGTTCATACGTGGGTTGATTAAAGGAAGAACAGATGGGAAGAATACTTCTACTTCTCCTCCTTGTTCAATTAAGGCTTTAAAATCTTTTTTATGCACACCGCGTGATCCCATTTCATCATAAAGGACCCTCACTTGTACACCTTGCTTCGCTTTTTCAATAAGAGCATCTAAAATGCGTGTGCCTAGTCGATCTAATCTAAAAATGTAGTATTGAATATGGATATGATGTTTAGCTTCAGCAATATCTTCTAAAAGATGATCGAATTTATCTTGTCCATCATCGAAGATATGAATGTGATTATCTTGTGTTAAAACAGCGTGATTTGATAATAAGTTCATGTGGATAAGTTCTTTATATTTTGCAGCTGTTTCAGATAATTTATATTCAAAACTACCTTCTTTAATCGATTCAATTTGATAGTCAACTAATGTTTCGATACCAATCTTTTTACGTCCACTCCACCTAAACATGCGTCGTCTTGTCAGTTTACGTCCAAGTAGTAAATATAAAATAAACCCGACAATGGGAATAAAGAAAAGTACGAGAAGCCATGCCCAAATCGAAGATGATTCGCGTCTTTCCAAAAAGATAATAGCAAGAGCAAGTATGATATTGAAAAATAATGTCACCGAAACGATATATGAAATGAGATGAGTTGTATCGCTAATTAACATGATTTCTCCCTCCTAATTTTTCTTTATAAGTATATCTTATTCCTTCATTGGAAAGAAGTAATATTATATATATGAACAAAACATACTTGACCGATAGGTATTGTTATATTATTATGTGAAAAGCAATGAAAGAATATCTTTTGTCAAAGAGGAGGAACATCCATGAGTATCTTTTTAACAATATTAAATGTTGTTATTTTAATTGGTCTTATTAGTTTATTAGTCGTTATGAATAAAAAGAAGGTATCTTTTTCTAAACGTGTATTTACAGGTTTGGGACTAGGGGTTTTATATGGTTTAGCATTACATTTCACATATGGTGCTACATCAGATATTTTGATTCAATCAACCGATTGGTTTAACATTATCGGTTCAGGATATGTGAAATTACTACAAATGGTTGCAATGCCATTAGTATTTATCTCAATTGTTGCGGCATTCACGAAAGTAATTGTCGGTAAGAATTTTGGTAAGATGGCATCCATTATTTTAATTACACTTGTTGCAACAACAGGTATTGCAGCAGCAGTAGGTATTGCGTCAGCAGCAAGTTTTAATTTAGATGCAAGTTCATTAATGAATGGTAGTGCAGAACAACAACGTGGTGAACAAATTGTTCAAAAAACAGAGGAAATGGGCGACCGTACTTTACCACAACAAATTCTTGATCTGTTACCTACAAATCCATTCTTAGACTTAACAGGCGCTCGTCCAACTTCAACAATTGCAGTCGTTATTTTTGCAGCGTTTTTAGGCTTTGCTTATCTAGGTGTACGTCGTAAGGATGAAAAAACAGCTGATTTAATTAAAACAGGAATTGAAGCGATTTATGCATTAGTAATGAATGTTGTAAAAATCGTTTTACGTTTAACTCCATTCGGTATTTTAGCAATTATGACTTCAACAGTTGCTACTTCTGATTTCGGTGCGATTTACAACATGGGGAAATTCGTTATCGCTTCCTATGTAGCATTAATTGCAATGTTTGTTATTCATTTAATCATCATTAGCTTAACAGGTGTTAGCCCGATTACGTATGTGAAGAAGGTTTCAACAACATTAATCTTTGCATTCACATCACGTTCGAGTGCAGGTACTTTACCTTTAAATATCCAAACTCAAACGAAACGTTTAGGTGTGCCAGATGCAATTGCGAACTTTGCGGCATCATTTGGTGTATCAATTGGTCAAAATGGTTGTGCGGGTGTTTATCCAGCGATGCTTGCAGTTATGATTGCACCAACTGTCGGTATTAATCCACTTGAACCAAGTTTCATCTTTACATTAATTTTAGTTGTAGCTATCAGTTCATTTGGTGTAGCAGGTGTTGGTGGTGGTGCAACATTTGCAGCCATTATCGTACTTTCAGCAATGAACTTACCAGTTGCTTTAGCAGGTGTATTAATTACAGTAGAGCCATTAATCGATATGGGACGTACTGCGTTAAACGTAAGTGGTTCAATGGTTGCTGGTGTAACATCAGCTCGTGCAACAGGTGAATTAGACAAAGATACATTCAACTCAAAAGAACCTCAAAACTTAGCAGAAGTTTAATAAAGAGGGCTAGGACAAAACGAGTCATCGCTCTTTTTAGCGTTCGCAACGAAAAACTGGAATCGCGCCATAGCGCGATTCCAGTTTTTTTATGCTCACGTGGGATGTGTTTTTTTGCATTTATGTCCCAGCCTGGTTTTTTAGTTAGGGTTCTTCTACTTTTACTTGTGGTTCACGTAAGGTCTTTTTACTTGCTTTGAATGTTAAGATGACAAAGATTGATAATAGACCGAGTGAAGCTGCAATGATATAAGGTAAGTTAATTTGCATTGTAAATACCCATGTGAAGAACATTGGACCGATAATTCGACCCAAATTATCCATCGAGTAGCTTAAACCAGCAGCTGTACCATACTTACCACCAGATTCTTTTGACGCAAGCGAAGTAGTTAATGTACGAGCTAGTGCATTACCTGCTGTAAATACACATAGTGCAAAACCAGCAAATGCTAAACTACTTGTGAATGGGAACATAGCGAGTCCGAATGCTGTGACGATTTGTGCAATAATGATGAAAATCCATTCGGAACCGTCTTTGATTTTACGAACAACACCGCCTTGGATCACAAAGTCGACTAATCCGCTAAATAAGAATAGTGAGCCAAGTTGAGCCGATGTAATATGAATCTTATCAATTTGGAATAGTTGAAGTGTTGATTCAACACCTGCTAATAAGAATGTCACCATGAATGAGAAGAAGAATAGATAACGTACACGATATTTTAAAAGAGTCGAAGCTCCTTTTGGAATGATTGCACGTTTTTCAGCTTCACCTTTACGTGGTGGGTCTTTTAATACGAGCGATGCATAAACTAATAAAATAAGTAATAGAATAGATGATACATAGAATGGCATATTAATACTAATTGCACCAAGTAATCCACCGATTGCTGGACCGAAAATGAAGCCTAAACCAATCGACATCCCCATGAAGCCCATATACATATTACGATTTTCATCTGAAGATGAGTCACCGATAAATCCAGTCACCGATGTATAAAGTGCGCCAGAGAATAACCCCCCGATAATACGAGATACATACATCATGATTAATGAATCAGAGAAGATTGCAAAAATTAAGAAGCTCATACTGAAGCCGAATAACCCAATCAGAATGAGTCTTTTTCGTCCCATTTTATCAGAGAGACTTCCCCAAATAGGTGCTGTGAAGAAGCTAGCGAGAGAATAGACAGTTAATAGGCCACCCACATGAATATCGCTAAATCCTTGTTCAGTTACTACAAGTGGTAGAACAGGAATAACAAGTCCAAATCCAACATATACGAGGAATTGAACAGATAAGAGAAGCATTAATGATTTATTCATACTATGATCTCCTTTCTTTCATTTTGTACACTCTATACTATACTAAAAAAATCAAATATGCCTAGTAGATTACAAGGGAATAGATAAAAATATCCTATTCTTTACCTATACACATAACTCAATAATTTAAAACAGTGAAAATATAAAAGAGAAGCGACGTGATGTTAGCTTCTCTTTAAGAGTGGTTATACTTTTGTCCGTTGTAAACGAAGAGCATTGAGTACGACAGATACAGAACTAAATGCCATGGCAGCACCTGCTACCCAAGGAGCAAGTAAGCCGATAGCGGCAATTGGAATTCCGATTGAGTTATAAGCGAGTGCCCAGAAAAGATTTTGTTTAATGTTTCGAACAGTGGCACGACTCATTTTAACAGCTTGTACAACACGCATTAAGTCACCTTGCATAATCGTGATGTCAGCTGCTTCAATTGCCACATCTGTCCCTGTTCCCATCGCAATTCCAATATCAGCTGTTGCAAGAGCAGGAGCATCGTTAATGCCATCGCCAACCATTGCTATTTTACCTTCTTTTTGAAGTCGTTTGATTTCATTTGCTTTACCAGCTGGTAATACATCTGATACGACTTCATCAATGCCAACTTCTTTAGCAATTGCTTGTGCAACGGTTTCTCGGTCACCTGTTAGCATGACCGTTTTAATACTTAGTGCATGCAATTCAGCCATTGCTTGTTTTGATGTTGCTTTTACTTCATCTGCTACAGCAATCGTTGCTACATGTTGTCCGTTAATTGCACCGTACATAATTGTTTTTCCTTGTTCATCGAAATTTTCAATATCGTGAATTGTAATCATACGATTTTCAAGTAGACGTTGGTTTCCGACAATTACTTGTTTGCCTTCAATTGTTGCTTCAATACCATGACCCGAAATGGCTTGGAAATCCGTTGCAGCTTGAACTTTCATTGTTTCTTCGACATAGTGCACAATCGATTGTGCTAAAGGATGTTCAGATGCTTTTTCAGCAGAAGCAATCAGCTGCATTACTTCTTCCTCATCATGTGAGCGATTCACATAGAAGTTTGTAACAACAGGCTGTCCTTTTGTAATTGTTCCGGTCTTATCGAAAACGATTGTATCAATTGTGCGTGTTTGTTCTAGTGCTTCAGCAGTTTTGAAAAGAATACCCATTTCAGCAGCACGCCCTGAACCAGCCATAATTGATGTTGGTGTTGCGAGACCAAGTGCACATGGACAAGCAATAACGAGTACAGCAATAGTATGTTCAAGAGCTGTAATAAAGCTTGTATCGACAACCCAGAACGTAATAATAAATGTTAAAATTGCAATCCCAATAACGATTGGAACAAAAATACCGGAGATTTGATCGGCAAGACGTTGAATAGGCGCTTTTGAACCCTGCGCTTCTTCAACTATTTTAATGATATTTGATAACACCGTTTTATTACCTGTATTCGTTGCTTTAATACGAAGTGTACCATTACTGTTAACAGTAGCAGCAAATACATTGGAACCACTGGTTTTATCTACAGGTAAACTTTCACCTGTTAACATAGATTCATCTACAGCAGAAGAACCAGATACTACTTCACCGTCTACAGGGATAGAGGCGCCGGGGCGAATGACTAAGATATCGCCTACTTGGACTTCTGTTGCAGGTACTTCGAGTAGTTCACCATCTTTTTCAATGAAAGCTGTTTTAGGTTGTAAGTTGAGTAATTTTTTGATTGCATCAGAAGAATGACCTTTTGCACGCGCTTCAAATACTTTTCCAAGTAAGATTAGTGTAATTAATACAGCGCTCGTTTCAAAATATAAATCGAGCATTTGTCCCTGTTCAATGGCTGCTTTATTTCGTAAAACAACATAGACGCTGTAAAAATAAGCAGCAGATGTACCGAGGACGATTAATACGTCCATATTGGCGCTTTTATTACGGAGTGCAAAGTAAGCACCTTTATAGAATTGCCAACCAATACCGAATTGAACAACTGTAGCAAGTCCCCATTGTACATAAGGATTCATAAATAGTTCAGGTACATATAAATGGGAAGTAAAGGAAAAATGTGCAACCATCGTCCACAATAGTGGTAGTGAGAAGATAATCGAGACAATCAATTGTGTTGTTTTACGTTTGATTTCTTTTTGCTTATAATCTGTATCTTGTTGTTCATCTTGATGAACAACAGCATCGTAGCCAAGTGATTGAATCTTCTGTATGACATCCTCTGCACTTGTATCATTATGGACGACCACTTTACCTGTTTCGAGTGCCAAGTTAATATTAGCTTCGACACCATCCATTTTATTTAATCCTCTTTCAATTCGATTGGCACAAGCTGCACAGGTCATTCCTTGAATATCGAGATTAATTTCACTTGATTTACTCATTGTGTCCAGCTCCTTCATACCTATATGGGGTATATTTTTCTGTAAGGAATGGGCTGTCTTAATATAAGACAACCCAATATAAAATTATTTTACAGTGTAACCTTCTTCTTCAATTACAGCCTTCATATCTTCTACAGAGGCTTGTCTAGGATCATACGTTACTTCAACTAATCCTTGATCCAATGTAACGCGTACAGTTTCGACACCATCAATGGCACCTACACTACTTTCAACTGCTTTTACGCAATGTCCACAAGACATTCCTTCAACATGTAATTGCATTTCTTCTGTCATATTCAAGCACTCCTTATTTTTTCATTAATTTTTGCATCGTAACGACTAATTCGTCTAGTATTTCTTCGTCACCATTTTGTAGGCGATCTTTAACACAACCTTTTAAATGTCCTTCAAATAATACTTTTGCAACAGAGTTTAGTGCAGATTGTGTTGCTGAGAGTTGTGTGATGATATCGTCACAATATACATCTTTTTCTACCATACCCTTAATTCCACGAATTTGACCTTCAATACGATTCAATCGCGTCACCAGATTTTTCTTAACATGTTCTGGGTGGTGGCTTTTACGCTCTTCATTATTTGTGTGACACTCAGGAACAGTTGTCATAAAGCATCGCTCCTTTACGTTCATTTGTATGGTTATACTGTAACATACCTATCTGGGGTATGTAAAATAGAAAGACTATTCTGGTAAGTTACGATATACATACAATAGCATACGTCATGGGGGTATGCAAGGAATGGAAATTAAAAGTTTAAAATTCATAAAATAGTGGTAAGTATAATTTGTACTAAAATCTTTTGTGAAATAAAATTGTAAATTTCTTGTAAAATATTAAGATGTAACAATATTGATAAACAATTTAATAACAAAAGATGATATGATAGATGTAAGAAAAAAGCAAATAAAAAACCGTCAAGTATGAAACTTATTTTCTTAAAAATCGTTTTAATTTAATGACAGCAAGGAGAGGTGTAAGAGTATGAAGAGAGAAGTAGATGTAACGAAAATTATTTCTAACTTATCCAAAATTGGTGTGAAGGCAACTGCAACGAAATCTCGTCTAGAATTACTTAAAGCACTCGCGCCGCCGAAAAATAAACCACAAACACATAACTAATTTGATGTGGTGCAGGGCACTTCAAATTAGTTTGTACATATGAAACAATCAATCAGGTATCCTTCTTTAAAAAAGGGTAGCTGGTTTTTTATTATGAAAAAAACCTGTGACGTTCACATTTGAAGTGTGAATCGTGCACAGGTTTTTAATTAATCTTCTTTTGTCGTAAACATGTAATCGCCATTATCATTTTGAATGGCAGCCATAATTCCTACAAGTAACATATTGGATACGAGCGAACTACCACCATAACTCAGGAAAGGTAGTGTAATACCTGTTACAGGAAGAACCCCCATCGTCATCCCGACATTTTGGAAAATTTGGAATGTCAGCAAGCTGATAATTCCTGCAGTTAATAACGATGTATATTGCGACTTATTTGATAAGGCAATTTGTACAAATCGATAAAGTAATAAGAATAAAACAATCAATACGAATGAAGCACCGATGAAACCGACTTCTTCGCCAATATTAGCAAAAATAAAATCGGTATGTTTTTCAGGTATATAAACATTATTACCTGACAGACCTTTACCAAATTCTTGTCCAGAACCGATTGCTAAAATCCCTTTTTGTGTTTGATAGGCAGAATCGCCATAACTAAAAGGGTCAAGCCAACCACGGATACGTGACTGTTGGTGAGGAGATAATTTTGCCAAAAGATTATTTTGGAAAAAATCATTCATAAAGATATAGATATATGCGACAACTGATACAATCGCAATCGGAACTGCTAAAACAGGAAATAAAATTTTTTTTGAGATATTTGAGAAAAACAGCATTGGGAAAATCATTGCGAAGTATAGCATAATCATCCCAGTATCTGGTTGCTGATAGACAATTAATGATGGTGGTAATACAAGCAAACCGATTTTGCCGAGTAATAAGAAATCATGTTTGATTGATTTTACGGGATATCGTTCCGTATGCTTCACAATAATGTAAGCCGTCAAAATGAGTAAGGCAAACTTTAAAAATTCAGATGGCTGAAATGTCCCAACGAATGGAATTTGATACCAAGACTTCGCGTTATTAATTGGTTTTGCGATACTTTCAGGTGCTACAATTAATAGTAGTAGCATAACAAATGTGAAGATATACATACCAACACCGAGTGTTTTTAACTTATTAATATCGGTTTGGGCAATCACAATCATGACAATAATACCGACTACATAAAAAACAAGCTGTTTAATAACAAAACTTTTTGGGTCGCCGTACTGGTTTGAGCCTGCAACGGCTGTATAAATAAATGTACAACTGATTACGCAGAGTACAATTAAAAGCGTCAAAATTTTCCCGTCCACTTTTATTTTCATTGAGCAAACTCCTAACTTATATTAAACTCCAAAGTTGAAAAGAATATGTATCTACCTTAAAATTCCACAACTTATAACAATTCAAACGAAAAATGTAAAATAACTTTTGGTTTGCAATAACGCTTATTATTGTAACACGCTTCATACCAAAGATGTGACGAAAACAGATCACAAATGTTTCATATTTTCGTATTTCATTTTATAATAGATAATGGGGAGAGGGGTGATTGACTTGTCGAAAAAAATACGCACTGCAGATGATTATATGAGACATTTATATATACATACGAATGAATTGAATCAATTCGTTATTTTTAGTGGGTTGAATTTACAAGATTTCATTTTTTCAGTCGATCAGCTTGGAAATCTACTGCTTTTAAAAAATATTCAAAATGCAGAAGAAGGTTCTTTTAATATGCATACGCGATTAGCCTTTGTTGAACAGAATGAGCTAACAAAGTTTTCCAAGCAAATGAGTGATAAAAAAAGCGACTTGTGTTGGATCGATTTTTCCGATGAGAAAAAGTTAAATCTTTTAACACCACAAGAGCAAGCAGAATTATTATACATTGGGCATAAAAAAGAGCCAATTCGTTCACCATTTTATCATCAGTTACAAAATCGATTTGTTTATTTAGAATCAAAAAGCGAGAAGTTTACAAAAGTATATGTACGCGATTTAGAAGAAGTCTCACAAATTGTAACAAGATGGTTCAATCATTTGATTCAGATGAAAGAACGTTCACTTTCATTTTGGAGAAGAAAGCCACTCTCACGTATCCCGCATTATACGGCGACAGACTATGAACAAATTAGAGAAGATGCAAAAGATGGTATATTACTATCATTGTATCGTGTTGAGAAACCCAAAGTGGCCTATGTTTTAGAAGTACGTAATGTAGCAGACATTCAATTTCCAGATGAAATTTGGGATGATTTAAACGCTATTTTAAAACATGATGCAACAACAACGATTCAAGCAAATATTCACTAATTAGCATAGAGCATTCCAACGTCTTGAACGACTCGGGATGCTTTTTTGGTGAAAAAAATATGAAGAAGGATAACTTTTTACGTTTTTCTGCCCCAATAAATGTTGAGAGTGCTATGATAGAAATGTTATTTTGAAAGCTTGAAATTTGGGTATATGTTAAAAGGTTCATTCGTGCAACCTTCTAAAATAGAATACGTCTTGTAAAGTTCAAAGATTTTCAGATTCCAGATAAAAAGAAAATAATGGAGTATATGGAGGAAGTCAAAATGAAGAAAAAATTGGGTCTTTTATACGGTGGTCAATCAGCAGAGCATGAGGTGTCTTTATCAACAGCAAAAGCGGTGACACAAGCGCTAAATTATGATCAATACGAGATCGTGCCAATTTATATTACGCGTGAAGGTGAATGGGTGAAAGGAGCTTATTTAACAGCACCTGTAGAAACAGTAGAAGCATTACAATTCAATCGAGAAAAAGATGCGCAACCACATGACATCTCAAGTTTCTTACTATCACAACAAGAGCGACCTTTTGATATTGTATTCCCACTACTACATGGTACATACGGAGAAGATGGCACAGTACAAGGATTTTTAGAAGTATTAAACATTCCTTATGTGGGTTGTGGCGTACTTGCTTCATCTGCTGGGATGGATAAAGTTGTTATGAAGCAACTATTTGAAATTGCAGGTCTTAAACAAGTTCCTTATGTGTATTTTATTCGTAAAGAATGGCAAAAATCACAGCAAGCACTTGTAAAAGAAATGGAAGAAAAATTAACGTATCCAATGTTTGTAAAACCAGCTAATCTTGGTTCAAGTGTCGGTGTTAATAAAGCTTCAAATCAACAAGAATTAATTGAGGCAATCGATGTAGCTTTCAAATATGATCGTAAAGTCATTATCGAAACAGGCGTGGTTGCACGTGAAGTAGAAATGGCCGTTCTAGGAAATGATGAACCAAAAGTATCTGTTCCAGGTGAAATCAAGCCTCTAACTGATTTCTATGACTATGATTCAAAATATAAAGATAGTAGTACAGAATTATTAATTCCAGCACCTGTTTCAGAAGCAGTTAAGCAAAAAATGACGGACATGGCAAAACGTGCATTTAAAGTATTGGACGGAAGTGGTTTAGTACGTGCCGATTTCTTTGTAACAGTAGATGATGAAGTATTGATTAACGAAGTGAATACATTACCAGGTTTTACACCTGTAAGTATGTATCCGATTCTGTGGAAAAATACAGGTCTTTCATATCCAGAATTAATTGAAGCGCTAATCACACTTGGAATTGAGCGTTTTGAAGAGAAACAACAACTTCATTTTCAATAAGGTGGCGGAAGTAAAATGAAAAAAACAGTTCAACAAGTAGCTAACTGGTTACAACAAGAGCCTGTGAATGGTCAACAAGAATGGATTACAGGTGTGTCGATTAATACACGTACCTTACAACCAGGAGATTTATTCATTCCTTTTAAAGGTGAAAAAACGAACGGGCATCAGTATATTCAACAAGCAATTGAAGCAGGTGCAGCGGCGACACTTTGGCAAAAAGATGAACCAAATATGCCGACGAATATTCCTGTTATTTTAGTAGATGATGCAGAAGAAGCGTTGCAGCAGATGGCGAAAGCGTATCGTGCAGAACATCAAGCAACTTTTATTGGTATTACAGGTTCCAATGGTAAGACTTCAACAAAGGACTTACTTGCTGGGACGCTTATGCCGTATTATAAAGTTCAAAAAACAGAGGGTAACTTTAATAATCAATTAGGTATGCCTATTACTATTTTATCTTTAGACGAAGATACGGAATTTGCCATTTTAGAGATGGGTATGGATGGTTTTGGACAAATCGAGTTTTTAACGAAGCTGGCAAAGCCGCATCATGTCATCATTACAAATATTGGTGAAGCGCATATGAAGGCACTTGGCTCTCGTGCTGGTATTGCGAAAGCCAAGTTTGAAATCATTCAAGGGCTACAAGAAAATGGACGCTTATTCTTTGATGGTGATGAACCGTTGTTACAAGAGTTAGTCGCACAAGAAAAAGGACTACAAACTACCTCGTTTGGTTTTGAAAGCACGAATGATTTATACGCAGATCAAATCGAAACGAATGAAAAAGGAAGTCAGTTTGAAGTGCATGGTCTGTTAAACGGACAGTTTATGATTCCTGTACTCGGTAGCCATCAAGTGAAAAATACAGTAGCAGTTATGGGAGTAGCGCATACAATCGGTTTGACAGACAATCAAATTCGCACTTCCTTAAAACACGTATCCCTTACAAATATGCGTATGCAGCTTGTAACATGCGGTCCTTTACTCTTCATCAATGACGCATACAATGCAGCGCCAACCTCGGTTCGTGCAGCACTTACGTTCATGTCTACCACTCAAATGCGTCCAAATAAATGGATTGTACTTGGTGATATGTTAGAGCTTGGCGAACAAGAAGAACAATATCATCATGATTTAATCGAATCAATTGATTTTGATGAGATTCAAACAATTTGTCTATATGGCTCTCGTATGAAAGTTTTATATGAAGCAATTCAGACGCAATATCCATCTGTAGATGTTGTTTGGTCTGAACAAGCATATGAGCCAATTATTCAAAAAATTGAACAACAGACTGATGAAAAAACGATGATTCTTTTAAAAGGCTCTCGTGGCATGGCACTTGAGACAATTCTAAAGCACTTCCAATAACATACAGTGAGAAAACGACTAATGTGGGTATAGTACATTAGTCGTTTTTTTAATGGAGGGAGCCTACTTGAAACGAGGAATATTGTTTATTCATGGATTTACGGGGAATACAACAGAAGTGCAACCTTTAGTGGATTATTTAATGGGAAAACGCTCCGAATGGACATGTTCAGTCGTAACATTAACAGGTCATGGTGAGGCACTCAATTTGAAAGGAGTTAGTTCTGAACATTGGTTTCGTGATGTTGAAAATGCTTATCGTCTACTTGAAAAACAAGTGGATGAAGTCATTGTCGTAGGTTTTTCAATGGGGGGATTGTTAGCACTCTACCTCGGCTTACGTTACCGTGTGAAAAAATTAATTCTTTTAAGTACAGCAGCAAAATTTGTGGATGTAAAAAAATTATTTCTCACATGTAAGGAACTGATCAAACAAAGAAAGCAGTTAACAACTGCACAGGCACGTTTTTTGCAAGCTGCCATCAACCAGACGCGTCATATGACGGTACCAACAATGAAACATTTTTTTAAAGTGGTACATACAGTCTTACCGTACCTACATCGAATTCACCAACCAACGATGATTATACAAGGTGAAAAAGATGGTGTTGTACCAAAGGAAGCGGCATCATTTTTATATGAGCAGATTCAATCGGTTGATAAGCAAATGTATTTTTCAAAAAGTGGTGAACATCATATTTGTTATAGTGACGATCAAAACGAGTGGTTTGAACGAGTATTTCAATTTATAATAGCCGATAAAAGAAATCAGAATATTATGCCTGATTGTAATTGATTGCATACAAGTCTATGTCGTGTTAGAATGATTAGAGCAATGGATACATTTTATATGAAGACTCTCCATACATTGATGAGAGAGTACTTTTTTTTTGAACATTACGGTCGATTCTATATTACCGTTAAAAAGCGTAGAATTGAACCGCTCGGCAAAGACCGGGCTTTATTTTATCTAAAGTTACTCTGCATTCCACAGAGATATAATAGTTAAGGAATTTTCCTAACATGAGGCTCGATTTGCCCTAGTTTTCATCTGAAAATGTAACCATTTGTCAAATTCAAACACGAAAAAGGAGAATGAGAAGTTTGACAAATTTTTCAGAACTAAATATTAGCGAATTAACATTAAAATCCCTAGAACGCATGGGATTCGAATCAGCAACACCAATCCAAGAAGGTACAATTCCACTAGCAATTGCAGGCAACGATATCATCGGACAAGCACAAACTGGTACTGGTAAAACAGTAGCATTTGGTGTACCACTAATCGAAAAAATTGACCCTAAAAATCAAGCAATTCAAGCATTAGTAATTGCCCCTACACGCGAATTAGCCATCCAATGCTCAGAAGAAATCTACAAAATTGGTCACGGTAAACGTGCTCGTATTCTTTCTGTATACGGTGGACAAGACATTAGCCGCCAAATTCGTGCATTAAAAAATAAACCACAAATTATCGTAGGTACTCCAGGACGTATTTTAGACCACATTAAACGTCGTACGCTTAAACTAGAAAACGTTGAAACGTTAGTATTAGATGAAGCAGACGAAATGTTAAACATGGGATTCATTGAGGATATCAATGCAATTCTTGAAAACGTACCGGCTGAGCGCCAAACACTTTTATTCTCAGCAACAATGCCTCCAGCAATTCGTAAAATTGCAGATACATTCATGACTGAGCCAGAAAGCGTAAAAATTAAAGCAAAAGAATTAACAGTGGATAACATTGAACAATTCTTCGTAAAAGCACAGGAACGCGAAAAATTCGACGTTCTATCTCGTTTATTAAACGTACACCAACCAGAACTTGCAATCGTATTTGGTCGTACAAAACGTCGTGTAGATGAATTATCTCACGCATTAAGCATTCGCGGTTACCTTGCTGAAGGTATTCACGGTGACTTATCTCAAGCAAAACGTCTTTCTGTATTACGTCAATTCAAAGAAAATAAAATTGATGTATTAGTAGCAACAGACGTAGCAGCTCGTGGTTTAGATATTTCAGGTGTAACACACGTTTACAACTTTGATATTCCACAAGATCCAGAATCATACGTTCACCGTATTGGTCGTACAGGTCGTGCTGGTAAATCAGGTATGGCAGTTACATTCGTAACACCTCGTGAAATGGGTTACTTACGTATCGTTGAAGAAACAACGAAAAAACGTATGACACCTTTAAAACCACCTACTGCTGATGAAGCTTTAGTAGGACAAAAGAAATTAGCTGTTGAACAATTACAAGAGTTAGTTAATAAAAATAATGCGAGTGGTTACCGCAGTATGGCTGAAGACTTATTAGCTACAAATGATGCAATTGATTTAGTTGCAGCAGCTCTTAAATCATTAACGAACGAGCCAGATGATACACCAATCCAAATTTCTGAAGAGCGTCCATTACCAATGCGTCGCGGCGGCGGAAATGGTGGCGGTTCACGTGGTGGACGTAGCGGCGGTGGATACCGTGGTGGTTCACGTAGTGGCGGTTCACGCGGTGGAGATCGTCGTGGTGGCTCACGTAGTGGCGGTGGAGATCGTCGCGGTGGTTCACGCGGTGAACGTTCTTCAAGCGAACGTCGTGATGGTGGTTCACGTGGCGGAGATCGTCGTCGTGATAACCGTGGTGGCGAACGTCGTCGTCGCTCAAGCGAAGATTAATCAACATATACAACTCATGAATGGCTTTCGAGCGATTCATGAGTTTTTTTATACATAAAAAATGGAACGCTTTTTGTTATAATACGTATAATTAAGTAGATTCCAAATCTTTGGAAAAGGAGGCATATCTAAGGTGGATGAATTAAAATATCAAATTGATTCAAAAGGATTAACCGTTTGGCGAATTCATGCATGTATTTTTTCGGGCATTGCATTATTAATTACTGCTCTTATTTTTTTCTTAACGTATTATTTTGAATGGTATAAATGGATTCCATATACAGTTTTAGGGTTATGGGTAATTGAAGCTTTTTGTGGTATTTACTTATTTCCGAAAATTCGTTGGCAGCGCTGGCGTTATGAAGTGCGTGAACAGGAAATTGAAGTGCAATCAGGGTTGTTTGTAGTTGAGAGAACACTCGTACCGATGATTCGTGTACAGCATGTTGATACGGTGCAAGGACCGATTTTAAAGAAGTATAATTTAGCAGAAATTTCGATTTCAACTGCAGCAACTACACATACGATTCCTGCTTTACAAATGGAAGAAGCAGATGAATTACGAAGAAGAATTTCTAAATTAGCAAGGGTGGCTGAAGAAGATGTCTAATGAACAAGTTATGCGTCTACACCCTATTACAATCGCCATTAATTTTTTTAATGCGATTAAAACATTATTATTACCTGTTGTCATTTTTGTATTTAGTACAAAATTAGAGCTTAGTTTAGACCCATCAGACGGTGAGAATTTTTATCCGACGCTTTTTGTTCTCGGAGGAGCGATTCTCTTCTTATGCATTGTTTTTATCTTTGCATGGATTAAATGGCGTAAATTTATTTATTGGTTTGAAGATGGCGAGTTGCGAATCGAATATGGTTTATTCGTAAAAAATAAACGGTATATTCCATTTGAACGCATTCAAACATTGAACTATAAAGAAGGGATTTTACATAGACCTTTTAAATTAGTACGTGTGGATGTTGAAACAGCTGGTGGTTCAGCAGATGCAGAAGTAAGTTTGACTGCGATTACACGCGAGCAAGCCAGTCGAATTGAACTTGAAATGAAAAAAGCAAAACAAGAAGTGGTTGTAGCTGAGGATGGTACAATCGAAGATGTCGCTGAAATTCGTATTGAAAAAGAGTTTATCTATCAAATCAACACGAAGGAATTAATTTTATTAGCAACAACTTCGAGTAGTATGGGGATTTTATTCTCTGCTGTCGCTGCCATCGCTTCACAGTTTAATGATTTTATTCCGTACGAGCGCATTTACGGAGAGGTGCAGAATATTGTTCGTTTTGGAGTCCTCTTTATTATTTTAATTGTATTAGGAGCTATTTTATTATCATGGGCAGTAGCAATTCTCATTTCTTATTTTGTGAACTACGGTTTTAAACTTGAAAGAACAGAAGAACAGCTCTTTTTATCAAAGGGGCTTTTAGAGAAAAAGAGAACGACACTTCAAATGAATCGTGTACAAGGAATTCGTATAATCGAAAATCCAATTCGTCAATTATTTGGTTACTGTCGTGTCATTATTGATAGTGCAGGTGGTTCAGGCGATGAAAAAGAAGATCAAGTCGTCCTACTACCTTTCATAAAAAAGAAAAATGCAATTCGTATTTTACAAGAATTATTCCCCGAGTACGTTTGGGAAACAACGTATACAAAGGTGCCAAAGAAGTCTTTAATTCGTTATTTATTAAATCCAATCTATGTACCACTTATTCCAGTTGGATTCGTTAGTTATTACTTCTACCCATACGGTATGTGGAGTATTGTACTAATTCCGCTTATACTGTTGCGTGCATATTGGCAGTATAAAACAGCTGGTTTTGCAGTAAATCATTTACAGTTAACGATTGTACATCGTTATTTCAGTAAAACAACATTTGTTGTGCAAAAGAATCGAATTCAATCGATGCGCGTAACACAGAGTTATTTTGCTGAGCGAAAGGATATCGCTTCATGCCATGTTCATATTATGTCGAGTACGACAGGTTTTACAGCACACCTGAAGCATTTTGATTTACAAGCGATCAGTCAACTATTTAAATGGTATCAACCGAATAAATAAAAAAATGAGAAGCAGCGAACAAGCTACTTCTCATTTTTTATTTTTCTCTAAAACGACGGATACGTTTTGGTGTAAATTGGAACATTCCTAAAATAAAACCGACAGCTAATCCAACTAAGTGAGCTGTAATATTAATGTTTGATTGGACGAATGTCATAATAACAGAAATTGCAACTAAAGGAAGGATTAATTGTTTTAGTTGCGGTAAAATTTTGCGCGTGTGATATACCAATGCTAAGTAAGCGCCAAAAATACCAAAGATTGCACCGCTTGCACCAAGTGAAGCGTAGTTTAGTGGCTCAACAACATAGGTTGCAACATTTGCAAGTAATCCTGAGATGAAGTAGATGGAGAAGAATCGTAACTTACCAGCTAATTGTTCTAACTCAGGACCAAATACATATAAACCAAACATGTTGAAAAGTAAGTGTAAGAAGCCACCATGTAAAAACATGGCTGTAATAAGTCGCCAATACTCACCTTGAGAGATGGAATAATTATATGCGATACCAAGAGCATATAGATTGTTTCCTATACCTGGAATCAAACCAAGTAGATATACGACCAAGTTCATACCGATTAAAACAGAAATTACGGGGTACTTTTTAATATAAAGTGAAAGATTTTCAGTTCGATTAAACATTTTGTCACCTCATCGTGTAATATAAATATTATACATGGAACAGTTCGTAGAGAGAAGGGAGAAGCGAAGATGATTAAAGGAATTGGCTTGGATATAGTTGAAATTGCACGTATTCAAAAATCAAACGATCTAAGCCCTAAGTTTAAAACGCGTATTTTAACGGAGCGCGAAATGGCTATTTTTGAGCAATTAAAAACAAGAAGACAACTTGAGTTTTTAGCAGGACGTTTTTCAGCGAAAGAGGCTTATTCAAAAGCGAATGGTACAGGGTTAGGGCGAGATTGTAAGTTGCATGATATTGAAATCTTACCGAATGAAAAAGGACAACCTATTCTTTATTTTAAGCAACAAAAAGTAGATGGATTAGTTAGTATCACACATTCGAAAGAATATGCTGCTGCTCAAGTCATTTTAATGGAAAGAAATTCACAATAAATGGTTATTTTCTGAAAAAGTAGGGTAAACAAAGAATGTTGGTATATACATTCTTTACCTTAGTACGAATAAAAAATAAAAAGAGGTAATGAACATGACACATTTTAGACCAACAACAGCTCATGTTGATCTGACAGCTATACAAAAAAATATTAAAGGGTTACGAAATCACTTACATACCGACGCTGAAATTATTGCAGTTGTGAAAGCAAATGCATATGGACATGGAGATGTAGAAGTCTCAAAAGCAGCGATTGAAGCAGGGGTTACGATGTTAGCAGTTGCTACGCCAGATGAAGCTTTACACCTTAGAGAAGTGTTTTCAAAGATACCGATTTTAGTATTAGGCGCCGTACCCGTTTCGTTTATTCCATTTGCAGCGAAAGAGCATATTACACTAACAGTCTTTTCAATGGATTGGTTAGGAGCGGCGAAAGAACAATTTTCAACTTTAGACGTTCCTGTTAAAGTACATATGAAAGTTGATAGTGGGATGGGAAGAATTGGCGTGCGAAATGAACAAGAGATGCTCGCACTATATCATGGTATTCAATCATCCCCCGAGTTTGAACTTGATGGTGTTTTCACGCATTTTGCAACAGCAGACGAGGAAGACTCTACATACTATGACCAACAAAAAGATGTGTTTATACACTTAGTCAATCAATTACCAACCAAACCTCGTTTAGTTCATGCAGCAAACACAGCAGCTTCTTTAACAAAAGACCATGTAGAGTTTGATGCAGTTCGCTTTGGTATTTCTATGTATGGCTTACTACCTTCAAGTTATGTAGGAGAACATCTACCTTTTACAATTCATCCAGCACTTCAACTTGAAACAGAGATTGTTCACGTGAAACAATTGAAAAAGGGTGAACACGTAGGATACGGTGCAACCTATGAAGCGCAAGAAGATGGTGAATGGATTGCAACTTTACCAATTGGTTATGCTGATGGTGTGTTACGTGGTTTACAAGGGCAAGAAGTTCTTGTAGGCGGTGTTCGCGTACCAATCGTAGGTAGAATTTGTATGGATCAGTTAATGGTTCGATTACCTCATAGTTTCCCATTAGGTGAAAAAGTAGTTTTGATTGGTAAACAAGGAACAGACCAAATTACGATGCAAGAATGGGCAGATCGCCTTCATACAATTCCATATGAAATAGCATGTATACTGACTGCACGCGTGCCGAGAGTTTATTATAAAGAATGATAAAAAAATGTTATAAATTTAGAGAAATCTATTTTTTTATGGCATAACTCTTAGAAAAGACCTTTCCTTTCTATTGCTAGAATGATAAGATTGTTCTAACATAGAAAATTTCGATATGATAAAAGGGAACTTTTTGGAGGTGCGAGCTGTGGTTCAAAACAGTATAAATGAAACGATTCTACCGAAATCATCAAATATAGTTACAGAGAACATCGAGCAAGCTTATCAACAATCTATTATGTCTGAACAAAATTTATATGTACCAACGAAACGATATAAAAAGATGACTCATAAAAATGATATACGAGAAGCTATGGTTAAGGGATATGCCGAAATGTCTCAAATTAACTTAACTATATGTAGCGAATGTCTACATTTAGAATATGAAGCAGAACATATGGTGGAGCGACTCGTTTGCGGAGGATGACAATTTGAATGTAAAACGTGGAGACGTTTTTTTTGCTGACTTATCACCAGTAGTGGGATCAGAACAAGGCGGTACTCGACCAGTTTTGGTAATTCAAAACGATATCGGGAATCGCTTTAGTCCTACGGTGATTATCGCAGCAATTACAGCGCAAATTCAAAAAGCAAAGTTACCAACCCATGTCGAAATTGATGCAAAGAAATACGGATTTGAACGAGATTCAGTTATTTTATTAGAACAACTACGTACGATTGATAAATCACGTTTGACTGACAAAATTACACAACTGGATCAGCCACTGATGAAAGAAGTAGAAGATGCTTTGGCTATTAGTTTAGGATTATTAAAATTTTAAAAGCTATACATAGAGTGAAAACATCAGGTTTTTTAATCTGGTGTTTTTAATTTCTTAAAAATGGTAATAGTATTGGTGGTGCTTTCTCGATTTTTATAAAACAAGGAATAAAAAGTGAATAAATGTAAGATTTGAGATACAATTGCATATATAACAGATAGGGAGGGGTATTGATTGGAAAAAGCCACGATTCGATTTTTAAAAGATCATTTACAAGAAGTTGAAGATGTTTGGCAAGAACAATTAAGGGCTGATGAGTCAGAGATGGCTACGGGTAGTCTTCAAGAAGAATTATTTGAAAAGATGCTAGAGCAAACGATGAGATACATCAGAAATTTTTTGAATCATTTAGATATCCAAAAATTTGTCCGAGAATTAGGAACACTTAATAGAACAGCTGTCCAATTATTTCCCTTTATCGAGGCTTTTGAAACGAGTACATATTATGTATTGCGGAATCAAAAAGATAAAAAGCCAGCAGAGTCAATGGAGATTTTGCAATATTTACGTAAAATAGTTCATTCTCTATCTATAGAATTATTAAAGTATGAACAAGAACGCTATAATAAAATTATTCATTTACAAAAAATTGCCTTACAGGAACTATCTACACCCATTATTCCTGTATTTGATCGCGTAATTGTCATTCCAATTATTGGTGCTATTGATAGAGATCGAGCAAAGCAAATTATGGAAAATGTTTTACATGCAGTTGTATCGAATAAATCAGAAGTTGTACTAATTGATATTACCGGTTTGCTAGTTCTTGATACAGTGGTAGCTCATCATTTAATAGAAGTCGTAAATGCTATTCATATTGTAGGTGGTAAAAGTATGTTAGTAGGAATCCGTCCTGAAATTGCGCAAACGATTGTCCAGTTGGGTGTTAATTTATCAGATGTCACGACATTGGGAACACTTCAAGAAGGAATAGAGAAAGCACTAGAAGAGACAAATCGATGCATTCGTGAGGTGATTCATTAATGGTGCTAAACATCCCAATTTTAAAATTACAAGATTGTCTAATTGTATCGATTCAATCAGAATTAGATGATCCTACAGCTATGCAATTTCAAACGGATCTTTTACAAAAGTTGAGTGAAGTAAAAGCTAGAGGAGTTGTAATTGACTTAAGTTGTATTGAATTTATTGATTCCTTTATTGCTCGTATTTTGGGCGACATTATTCGTATGACCTCCTTGATGGGAGCAAAAGTAACAATTACTGGTATTCAACCTAGTATAGCTATTACACTGGTGGAGTTAGGAATTTATTTGAAAGACGTTATTACAGCACTTGATTTAGAAGGTGGTCTTACGAAACTCCAGAAAGCACTGGGGGGCAGAAAGATATGAGTGAATCTTTTGTTGAAATATTAACAGAGTGGGATATTGTTGAGGCACGTCAACTTGGAAGAAACGAAGCGAAGCGTATTGGATTTGGCGCGGTAGACCAGGCGCGTATTACGACTGCAATTAGTGAATTAGCACGAAATATCTATTTATATGCAGATAAAGGCCGAATACTGATTGAAACAATTGATATGAGCGGTACAAAAGGGATTAAAATTGTTGCACAAGATGAAGGACCGGGTATTGAAGATATTCGTCTTGTCATGCAAGACGGTTATTCAACTTCTCAAGGCCTAGGTGCTGGTTTGCCAGGTGTGCGCAGATTAATGGATGAATTTGACATTCAAACAACCGTCAATGAAGGGACAATTGTGAGAATCATTAAATGGCTCCGATGAGGAAGTGATGAGTGCATGACAAATGAAATAAAAAAACAGTACACAATGCTTCTAGGACAATATTTACAGTATCAAACTGAGCGTAATTTATATTTAGGCCAAAACTTTAGCAGGCGTTTGGTACAAAAAGATATTACACCAGAAGAAGTAATTAGTATTCATAAAGATTCTCTTGCGGAAATTTATGAAGGTAGTGAAGAGTTTACGGATGGTATGAAAAATGCTTTGGACTTTTTAACTGAATTTATGATTCAATATGGTTTAGCTTTACGTGAACATAAAATTTTGTTGAAGAACCAGGAAGAAATGGATCATGAACTAGAACTTGCTGCGAATGTTCAAAAGACAATGTTAAAAACGACGATTCCAACAATTGATGGTCTTTCTATTGGGAGTATCTCTGTTCCAGCTCGAAAAATGAATGGAGATTATATCTATTACCAAGGAGATTCCAAACGTTTTGTCGGAGTAGGTGTCGCGGATGTAGTAGGAAAAGGTATTCCGGCTGCACTTTGTATGTCTATGGTTAAGAATGGTTTAGATACACTTGGGCAGCCGAGTATCAGCCCCTCTTATGCTATGGATGTTTTAAATCGCATTGTAGAAAAAACTGATAATATGTTCATTTCCATGTTTTATGGACGATATGATGTCGTGCAATCTACATTTACTTATTGCTCAGCTGGACATGAACCTGCATTATTGTATCGTGCAAAAGATGGTAAATTTATTGAACTAGAGTCTGAAGGTCTATTATTAGGCGTATTACCTGATGTTCATAACCAAGAGAGAAGTGTACAGTTGGCAAAAGGCGATATGGTAATTATTATGACAGATGGTGTAACTGAATGTAGGGTGGACGATCGGTTTTTAGAAAAGTCTGAATTAACCGATTTGATTTTTAAACATAAAGACAAAATACCACAGCAATTAGCAGAGGCTATTTTCCATGAGATTGAAAAATTATCACAGTTCCAAAATCTTGCAGATGACCTAACTTTTGTTGTATTGAAAAAAGAAGATGATTAGCCTATGTTTAAGATGTTTAAAAAAAAGGTATTCAGTATTAATAGACTGTTATAAAAAATTGGGGTGCTAAAATATGAATTTTAAAATAGAGATTAATAAAGAGGAAAATAAGGTGTTAAGTATGGTGAGTGGAGAAGTTGACGCTTTCACTGCTCCGAGTTTAAGAGAAGAATTATTAGCTGTTGATATTCAAGAAGATATGCTAGTTGAATTGAATTTGTCAGAAGTAAGTTATATGGACAGTACAGGACTAGGTGTCATTGTAGCTTTCTACAAAAATGTAACAGCAAATAAAGGAAGACTTGTTTTGGTAGGGCTATCTCAACGTTTACAAAGACTATTTGACATTACAGGTCTTAGCGGAGTAATCCATATAGAGAAAGAAGGGGCTGTGAACGACCATGAGAGAATTTGATTATTTCGAAATGAGAGTACCATCGAAAACTCAATATGTAGGAATAACTAGATTGGCAATTTCAGGATTAGCAAACCGAATTGGGTTTTCATACGATGACATTGAAGATATTAAGATTGCTTCAAGTGAAGCAATTACGAATGCAATTCAACACGCTTATCCAGAAGCAGAACAAGGTGAGGTAGTTGTTGGTTGTGCTATATATACTGATAAAATTGAAATTATGATTGCTGATTACGGTAAGAGCTTTGATTTTGAAGAAGTTAGAGAAAAAGTAGGACCTTACGACGAAGAAACAAACGCAGAATTTATAAGAGAAGGTGGCCTCGGCCTATTTTTAATCGAAAGCTTAATGGATGAAGTAAAAGTCTTAAATGACAACGGTGTTACAGTTTTCATGACAAAATATGTTGCACGAGAGCAGGTGAAGGAGCATGTGGAAACGGACACCTTCTAAATCTGCTTCTAAGGAACAAGTATTAGAATGGATCCAAAAGTATCAAGAAAATGAAGATGATGATGCACAAACGAATTTGGTATTACATTATCAATATTTAGTAGAATCAATTGCGCGAAAATATTCCAATGGACGTTCCTATCATGATGATATTGTTCAAGTAGGTATGCTAGGTTTACTAGGAGCAATAAGACGTTTTGATCCAGACTTTGGAAGAAGTTTCGAAGCTTTTGCGGTGCCTACGATTATTGGTGAAATTAAGCGTTTCTTACGAGATAAAACTTGGGATGTTCATGTTCCTAGAAGAATCAAAGAATTAGGCCCAAGAATTAAATCGACCGTTGAATTACTAACAACTGAATTGCAGCGTTCGCCAAAAGTTTCAGAAGTTGCTGAACGATTAGAAGTAACAGAAGAAGAAGTGTTAGAAGCGATGGAGATGAGTCGAAGTTATCAGGCTCTTTCGATGGATCATTCAATCGAGTCTGATTCAGATGGTAGTACGGTTACATTATTTGATGTAGTTGGAAGAGAAGATGAAGAGTACGAAAAAACTAATCGAAGAATGATTGTAGCAGATGCAATGAGCGTCCTTTCAGAACGTGAAAAGCAAATCATTCAATTAACTTATTTAGAACAATTAAGTCAAAAAGAAGCTGGTGAAAGATTGGGGATATCTCAAATGCATGTTTCACGACTTCAAAGAAAGGCCATAAAAAAATTACAACAAGCAATTATTTCTTCTGGGGGTGTCTAATTATGCAGACAGAAGGTAGAAATAATTTTATGCATTATACAACGATGATTCGAGCTAAAAATGATGCTACTATTAGTGGTGATGCATTGACTGTTAAATTATTTGAGAACATTTGTATTTTAGCAATAGCAGATGGTCTGGGTAGCGGTACTGAAGCAAATGCTTCAGCTACCGTTGTTATTAAAGAATTAGAAGAAAATCCCGAATTAGAATTAAGTGAATTGCTTAGGCGTAGTGATTTAAAAATGTTAGGGTTACGCGGCGCTGTGGCTGCTGTCATGCGAATTTGTTTTCAACGAAACCATATTCAATTTGCGAGTGTTGGAAACATTTCTTGTTATATATTTCGACCTAGTGAAGGTAAGGTAATTTATCCGAGACAGATGAGAGGTTATCTTTCAGGACGGACTCAACATTTTGTTGTACAAGCGTTAGAGTATAAAAAAGGAGATTTTTTCTTATTACATACGGATGGGATAGAAATCACAGATATTCGAAGCCTACTTTTAGAGAATGAATTTATTAAATTGCAGCAAGTACAATCATCTTATTTAACCTTAAAAAACGATGATGCAAGTTTAATCGCAGCACGCCTATTCTAAGTAGAATAGGCTTTTTTTTATGTATTTTGATACACTACTAATATTGGAGGGATTCAAATGGAACGAGTAACTATGAATAAATTAATAGCGCAAGAGTTAAATATTAAACCACAACAAGTGAATCAAGTAATTGAATTATTAGAAGAAGGAAATACAGTTCCTTTTATTGCACGTTATCGTAAAGAAGTAACAGGCTCTTTAGATGAAGTACAAATTAAAAATATAGAAGATCGTCATCATTACATTCAACAACTTGAACAAAGAAAAGAAGAAGTGGTACGGTTAATAAATGAGCAGCAAAAATTAACACCTGAACTTGAAAAATCAATACGTGATGCTACTGTGTTGAAGAAGGTAGAAGATTTATATCGTCCATACAAACAAAAACGAAAAACAAAAGCGACAGTCGCAAAAGCAAAAGGTCTAGAACCTTTTGCAGAATGGTTACTTACACAATCGAATGAATCACCTATTAAATATGCGAAACAGTTTATAACTGAAGAGGTAGTGACAATAGAAGATGCTTTGCAAGGAGCTTGTGATATTTTAGCAGAGCAGTTTGCGGATGAACCAACTATTCGTGAACAAATTCGAAAAATCACATGGCAAGATGGTGTGATTCGCACTACAGTAAAAGATGCTACTCAAGATGAAAAAAGCGTTTTTGAGATTTACTATGATTATGAAGAACCACTAAAAAAAGTAGTGCCACATCGTATTTTAGCGATGAATCGTGGTGAAAAAGAAGAAATTTTAAAAGTGGGCATACACGTAGAACCTGTAAAGATTCATACGGCTATGCGAAATAAATGGTTAAAACCAAAAATGTCACCGGCACATGCGTATTTAGAAGAAGTAATTGCAGATAGTTATAAAAGATTGCTTGCACCTTCTATTGAAAGAGAAGTAAGAAGTGAATTGACAGAGAGAGCCGAGAATCAAGCGATTCATATCTTCTCTGAAAATCTTCGTAACTTATTATTACAACCGCCAATGAAAGGTAAATATGTATTAGGTTTAGATCCTGCTTATCGTACAGGTTGTAAATTAGCAGTGGTAGATGATACAGGGAAGTTTTTAGACCTATCGGTAATCTATCCACATCCACCTAAAGCAAAACCAGAAGAAGCTAAAAATACATTACTTCAACTATTAAATAAGTATCCGATTGATATTATTGCGATTGGTAACGGTACGGCATCACGTGAGTCAGAAGCATTCGTAGCAGAAGTATTAAAAGAAGCTTCAAGTAATACGGCATATGTCATTGTGAATGAGGCAGGAGCAAGTGTGTACTCTGCTTCTGAGGTAGCGCGTGACGAGTTCCCTGATTTACAAGTAGAGCAAAGAAGTGCGATTTCAATTGCGCGTCGTTTGCAAGATCCGTTAGCAGAACTGGTTAAGATTGAACCAAAGGCAGTTGGAGTAGGGCAGTATCAACATGACGTATCACAAAAGAAGCTAGTATCTTCTCTTGATTTTGTTGTCGAAACAGCTGTAAACCAAGTAGGTGTGGACGTCAATACAGCGTCTTCATCACTATTACAACATATTTCTGGATTGTCAAAGACGGTAGCAGAGAACATTGTGCGTATAAGAAGTGAACAAGGTAAATTTACTGCACGTACACAATTGAAGAAGATTCCACGTCTTGGTGCAAAAACGTATGAACAGGCGATTGGCTTTTTACGTATTTCAGATGCGAAAAACCCTTTAGATGGTACAGGGATTCATCCAGAGAGTTATGCATTAGCTAAATCTATTTTAGAAGTAGCAGGGCTAACAGTAAAACAGATTGGAACAAAAGAAGCCGAAGAAGCGATTTCACATTTTACAATCGCTGAACTATCAGAGCGTTTTAATGTGGGTGAGATTACGGTTAAAGATGTAATTGATATGTTAATGAAGCCATCGCGTGACCCGCGTGATGCTTTTCCGCAACCATTACTGAAGCAAGATGTTTTAAAAATGGAAGACTTAAAGGCAGGGATGGAGCTACAAGGGACTGTCCGAAATGTTGTAGACTTTGGTGCCTTCGTAGATATTGGTGTGAAGCAAGATGGTTTAGTTCATATTTCAAAATTGAAAAAAGGTTTTGTAAAACATCCTTTAGACGTTGTAGCACTTGGTGATATTGTAACTGTCTATGTAGATCAAGTAGATGAGAAAAAAGGACGCGTATCATTAACCATGATTGTGCCTGAAAAATAAGTTATACTATAAGAGTAAGAATGAAGAAGGCTATATGCTTATTCATTCTTATTTTTTATGGAGGAAATGAATATGAATTATGAACAATTAACTTTATGGGTACAAGAAGTTTCAATGACATACTTTAAAAAACCATTTCGACATCAAGCTGTATTTAATAAACGCCTTCGAACAACGGGAGGACGTTATTTATTACAAACACATAATATTGAGATTAATCCAAAGTATTTAGAAGTGTATGGAGAGCGAGAAGTAGAAGGAATTATTAAACATGAGCTTTGTCATTACCACTTACATATAGAAGGAAAAGGTTATCGACACAGAGATTTAGATTTTAAAATGTTATTGAAACAAACAGGTTCACCAAGATATTGTCGCCCAATCACAACATCGAAGTGGCTATATATTTGTGAAAGCTGTCATCAAAACTATCCTAGAATGAGAAAGATAAATATTCAAAAATACTGTTGTAGCAAGTGTTCAGGAAGAATATATTTAAAAAAATAACTTTTTTTGAAAAAGTAGTTGACGTTTTGAGGAAAGCTCTTTATAATAGTAAAAGTCGACAAGATGATACGCACTTGAACGACATCATATTACTCCGTTGTAGCTCAGTTGGTAGTAGCATCTGACTGTTAATCAGAGGGTCGCAGGTTCGAGTCCTGCCAACGGAGCCATGG
>NZ_BJOB01000016.1 GCF_006539985.1 Kurthia gibsonii
CCATCTTTGTTAGCGACTCTTAACATTATAAATGTTTGTTATTTATAAGTCAACAACTTTTTTTAAAAAGTGAATTCCATAAACATTACTGTTTGAAAAGCACTTGTATTACTATACCTCTATAACGAATAACTGTCAACAATTTATTTCAAATAAAAAAGCTATTTAATTGATTCTTTTCTAAGAACCAACCAAATAGCTTCGTTGTTTAATTACCGTACCCAGATGAAGTAACTTAGGAAGACAAAGAATAAGATGTACATAATCCAGTGAACTTCTTTACGACGACCTGCTAATAACATTGTTAACGGATAGAAGATGAAACCAACCGCAATACCTGAGGCAATACTATAACCTAAAGGCATCATTAGCATTGTTAAGAATGCTGGTACAGCAATTTCGAATTGATCCCACTCAATATTTTTCAATGAACTTACCATTAGAATACCTACAATAACTAATGCTGGTGCTGTTACTGCCGATGTGATTACATCGAGTACTGGGAAAAAGAATAGTGATACTGCGAATAACACTGCTGTTACTACTGCTGCAAAACCAGAACGCGCTCCTGCTGCCACACCTGCTGTTGACTCTACATAAGCAGTTGTTGTTGATGTACCTAATACTGAACCTACTGTCGTACCTAATGCATCGGCCATTAATGCACGACCAGCACGTGGTAACTTATTATTTTTCACAAGACCTGCTTTATCTGCTACAGCCATTAATGTACCAGCTGTATCAAAGAAGTCTACAAATAAGAATGTTAAAACAACTACTAAGAATTGAATATTTAATAATGACGAGAAGTCATGTAAGATCGGGTCAAGTGCAACACCGAATGTTGGTGCGATACTTGGAATTGATGATACAACTGATTTTGGAACTTCGATTACGCCAGAAATCATACCAATGATTGTTGAAGCGATGATTGTAATAAAGATAGCTCCTGGAACTTTTTTAACCATTAAGATGACTGCAATGACAATCCCTACAACTGCAAGAAGTGTGTCACCTTTTGTAAAATCACCTAATGTAACAATCGTGTCTTTGTCTGCAACGACGATTCCTGCACCTTTTAAACCAACGAATGTAATGAATAAACCGATACCAGCTGATACTGCATATTTTAATTGAACTGGAATGGCATTAATAATTGTTTCACGAATGCCTGTTAATGAAAGAAGAATAAAAATAATACCTGAAAAGAATACACCTGTTAAACCCGTTTGCCACGGAATACCATATGTTCCTACTACAGCGAAAGCAAAGAATGCATTTAATCCCATACCTGGTGCTAATGCAATTGGATACTTCGCTAAAATACCCATAATAAGCGAACCAACAATCGCCGCTAATGCTGTTGCAACGAATGCAGCACCTTTATCAATTCCTGCTGCGGCTAAAATGCCTGGGTTGACCGCCAATATGTATGCCATTGCTAAGAACGTTGTAACTCCACCAATGATCTCTCGGCGATAATTCGTGCCAAGTTCTTCAAATTGGAAATACTTTTTCATGATTAAATCCTCCGAATGTCGTCAAAAATAAAAAGCGCACAACTTTTAACAGTCGTACACTTACGATTCTATGTATCCATAGTATGAATAGAATGATCTATTCAATCGTAGTCAAGTCATTTACGGTAACTTGGTAGAAACTTCTGAGCCTTATTCTCAGCTTTATACGACGACGTTATTTAATTTACATTCATAATATAGCACTGTATTTTTCAATTTGCAATACTTTTCACGAACATTTTTAATAACTAATTAATAATAGTTCGTGAATAAAGTATTTTCTGTCACTGTAAATCTCTTTATCTATAAAACGAATATCAAATTTTGTTATCTACTCAACTCGAATACCTAATAAAGAGGCTAATACTAATGCCTGTTCCATATTGACACGACAACCTTTCAAACGTTCTAAATCAACAGTTAAATGTGTGAATTGTGAAGATCGTAAATCAAGTGTAGTTAAATCAGTCTGCTGCATCTGTAAACCTGACAAGCGACATTGTTCAAATTGTAAAAATTGATGTGTCACTGCATAGAAATCAGATTGTTCCAAATCACATTGATTAAATAACACATGCTTTAACCTTGTTTCATTAAATAAAGAAAAATTCATTTTGCACGATTCAAACGTTATGTCCCCCAAACTTGACCCTTGAAAAATCGTTCCAACTAATTTGCAACGTTCAAATACAACTCGGTGAATGGACGACTTTGAAAAATCTACATTGGATAAGTCACAATTTTCAAATCGAACATCTAAAGCATTTAATCTTTTAATGGAACTATTATTCAAACGACAATCTCGTATGATGACTTGTACAAAGCGAAGATCGCAAGCTTCATCTTCTTCGAAGTTAATACTCTCTATTAAACTCTGCTCTGCTTCCCACTCTTCTTGCGCTAAGATACGATTCCATGTTGTCTCTGTTAAATGTTGTGGTAGTTTTGGTTCATTCATCTTACCATCCTCTCCTTTCTTATCACTTTACACTAAAAAAGAGGAACCGCAATTGCAGTCCCTCTTTAATTCACTGTTTAAAAAAATCTTAGTACCAGCCGTTTGCTAACCAGAATTGTTTTGCTTTTTCCCATGAACCGTAACGTTGTTTTACATAGTTATCTGCTACACGTTCTTGGTTTGCTGGTGAGTAGTCACCGTTTAAATATGATTTATCTAGTTGGTATTTACCAATATATTTACCTGTTGCGCTTCGTGCATCATATGAGTTGCTTGACTCTTTTTGTGCAATCCAAGCTTTCGCTGAAGATGATGAACCTTGATAAGATGATGCATTACTTGCTTTTTGTGTTGATTGGTATGATTTTGTTTGTGTTTGCGCTTGTTGTTTTTGTTGTACTGGCGCTTTGTAAGTTGTTTGTTGCTTTTGTTGAGATGGTGCTTTATATGTTGATGATTGTTGTACTTGTTGTTTTTGAACAGGTTGAGCTGTTTTTCTTACTGTTGTTGTACCATCAGGGATTACTAATGTTGTTCCTACATGGATTAAATTTGGATTTGAAATTCCATTTGCTGAAGCGATACTTGATACGAATGAATAGTCTTTACCAAATTTTTGAGAGATACCTGATAATGTATCACCTGATTGTACTTTATATGAAGTGTGCGCACTAGCATCTGCTCCTGCTACAAAACCTGCAACACCAACTGCTACTGTTGTACCTAACACTAACGTTTTTAATGATTTCATAATATTCATTTCCACCTTTTGTTTAATTTTTATATTTGTCTCTCTATTATGTTCTTGCTGATTTTTAATATTTTTTTGCTCCTTCTCTGAAGCTGATAATAGATTAACATGATTTTTTATTACAAAAGTTACAGAAATATCACAGCTAAATGACCAACATGTATTAAAAGTTATATAAAGAACCGAATTAATTATTAAAATAATATATCGTTATTATGATATAAGACCTAAAAACATTAGAATGTTGATATGACTTTGTTTTTACAATAAATTATAGGCTATTTTATTTTTCAATTTATTTAAGCAACATAATAAGAAAAAAGATAAAAATAGATGCAGATTTTTTTGTTATAGTGGATTTAATGAATAAAAAGGAGATTTTTTAGCTTATGAATCAACAACAGACACCACTTTACACCGCACTTATTCAACACAATGCGAAGCAGCCGATTAGTTTTCATGTGCCTGGACATAAAAATGGTATGCTGATCCCTTCTTTTGCACAATCAACCTATGAAAAGCTGTTAAAAATTGATGCAACCGAAATTACAGGACTTGATGATTTACATGATGCAGAGGGATGTATTGAAGAAGCACAGTCATTACTGAGTGAATTGTACAAAACAGAAGCAAGCTATTTTTTAGTAAATGGTTCAACGGTGGGAAACTTAGCGATGATTTTAGCGACATGTCAGCAAGGCGATACCGTTCTTGTTCAGCGTAATTGCCATCAATCGATTTTGAATGGATTAGAACTTGCAGGAGCAGAACCTATCTTTTTAACTCCAGCTTTTTATGAAGATGGACAACTCCCTACCTTATTAACAAAGAAAGTTGTTGAACGCGCGACTCAACTTTATCCAGAAGCGAAAGCCATCATTCTGACGTATCCAAATTATTATGGATTTTCGGATGCGATTGAAGATGTAATTCACGCTGCAAAAGAAGCAGGGCTTTTCATTTTAGTCGACGAGGCGCATGGGGCTCATTTTCAATTAGAAGGTTTTCCAAAAAGTTCACTGTCATTTGGCGCAGATATCGTTGTTCATTCAGCGCACAAAACGTTACCTGCGATGACGATGGGTTCATACCTTCACATCGGAACAGAACGTATTAACAAACGATCAGTTGAACACTACCTTCGTATACTCCAATCAAGTAGCCCCTCTTATCCAATTATAGCTTCACTTGATTTAGCTCGTTACTATTTAGCCAATTTACAAGATGTACAGGCAATTCTAGAAAATATCCAAGGATTCCGTCAGTCTCTACAAAAGATTGAAGGCATTCGTGTTTTAGAAGCGCCTTCACTCGATCCATTAAAAGTAACGATTCAATCAACAACAGGATTAAGCGGTTATGCACTACAATCTCTTTTTGAACAACAAGGTATTTTCTCTGAACTAGCTGACCCTTTCAATGTATTACTCGTACTTCCACTGGCAGTAACGGATTATACTGATACGTTGCAACGAATTAAAAGCTGTTCATTTGAAAAAGGTGAGCCACTTCAAAAAGAAAAAAACATATATATAGAAGAAACTCAAAAATTAGCACGATCTTTTCATGAATTAAAGGGTGAAACAGACTATGTAACATTTGAACATGCTGCCGGAAAAATAAGTGCTGAACTTGTTACTCCATATCCCCCTGGTATTCCACTCATTATGAAAGGTGAATGCATTACACAACAGCACATTGAAACCATTCAGCGTTACCAAAAGCTAGGAAGTCGCTTTCATGGTGGTAGTAAATTAGCATCTCAACAACTACTTGTATATCAATAAAAAAGAGGAGCCGCATGTGATTGCGTCTCCTCTTTCTCATCATTAGTTTAAGTTACCAGGTACAGTTTTCATGATACGACCTGATTTTACGTTTTTTACAGGTTTTGTTGCTGGACGTAATACGCGCATTCGTCTCACCTCCTCTCAAATCGATTCGAACAATTATTGCTCTACTGTTTGTAAGCTGTTCTTCCAAACAAGATTCAATACTTTTTTAATGTTCTTTTTCTCTGAAGGACATGGACGTTCGCCTGATACGACACGGTACCATGGGCAGTGATTCCCTTGACATGCTGGACGGAAGAAGCAAGATTGGCATACTGTATCTGTTTCTTCACCTGATAATAACCAAGAAGCAATTTTATCGTAGTCTAAATCCATTGTACCGTCTGCTTGAATTTTACCTACTTTATTTACTTCTTCGTCTAAAACCGTTGTACATTTATACAATTGACCATCTGAACCGATAACCATCGCATTCGGTTTTGCTGCGTAACATACTGCTGCTGTCGGATTCAATGCACCTTCAACCATGTTACTCATCGCAAGACCTTTATCCATCGCTGTTTCTGTGAACTCCCAGATTTTCTTGTTTGCTGTAATATGCGTACAAGTTGGAATTTCTTCATCGTTCGGACCGCCCCAACGACCAACAGGACGGAAGAATACGCCAAAGCGTGAATCATTCGCAAAGTGCTCTTTTAAAAAATCAATTAAGTGTTCTGTTTCACGTAAGTTATCTTCATCAAAGTTAATACGGATTGTCATATTGAAGTCGCCTTCTACATCACGTAATGATTGTAAGTTTTCAACGATTTTTTCAAACGTTCCTTGTCCGCCAATCATATGACGACGCGCATCATGTACTGCTTGAACGCCATCAATTGTCACCATGTATTGTGATACATTCCATGATAGTAACTTTTCAAATGTTTCACGATTTAAAAAGTAACCATTCGTTACAACGTCTGCTGAGTAATCAATATTATGTTGCTCTGCTTGTGCCATGAATTCTTTCGATAATTCTTCGATAATTCCTAACTCTAATAGTGGCTCTCCACCGAACCAGCTAATGTGCAAATTATCTAGTGTACCCGCGCGCTCTTTTACTAAAGCTTTAACACCTGATTTTGTTTCGTCTGTCATCTTACCTTTTGCAAATGACTCATAGCAATAACGGCAACGGAAGTTACATTGCTCTGTTGTCATTAAGATTAAGTGCAGCATATCTGTACGGTGCATCGTTTGGTGTAATAAATCAGCACGTTTTAACTCATCTACTGTATCTTTTACGATAAAACCATTGTCGAATAAAGCTTGCTTTACTTCTGTATCAAGAGCTGGTGATCCTTGACGCTTTAGTGCTGTTAATACTTCTTCCCGCTCTTTTTCGTCAAAATTAACGATGGCGCCTGTGTAACTATTGTAGACAATTACGCCACCGTCTTCTGTTTTCGTTAATGCATTAAATTTCGATGGAATGTATTTTACTTGTTCCATGTCTGTTCCCCCTCAAAAATCAATCTTTGTACATCCGATAGATGTCATCTTCTCAAACCTTTTTGAAACAGAAAAAAAGGATTGTCCCTTCTATAAACGCTCAGTATTCGCCTTACTGCGTGTTTATACGAAAGACAGTCCTTTAAGTAGAAATAATCGTCATGCTTTTGAATACGGACTTCTGCCCACAAGCAAACAGACCTGTCCTACCTATTTTGCTCACGACAAAATAGAAGGTAGCAACAGTTGTTTGCTCGATTCTCCCTCATGCGATTATTTCGATTCTGTTGTTGGTGGCTTAGAAGTAACATCTTCTTGTACACGTAATGCGCATTCGACTTCGCCAGAAATACGTGTCATAACAAATGCAATGGTTGTACCGATTGTTTTCGTGTTTGCATTATTTCGCATACAGCTTCCCTCACAACTTTTTTATCAATCATTCGTCCGTTTAGCTAGCCCATACATGTATGCGCTAGTGATTGAGTTTATTTTACAAGGGATTTCCGCTTTATGTCAATGTTCTATTTTATGTCCATTTTGGAACAAGTCGAATATAGATTAATTCAAAAATCAGTTCACAAACCGTTTGCGTCAGAATAATCGTCATTGTTAAACTTTGCATCGCATGTGGTAAAGCAAATGTTAATGGTAAGACAGCTAATGAATTACGCGTAAAACCACTAAAGATTAATGCTCGTTCTGCTGGCTTTTTCAAACGATATAAACGTGCAATCATGACAGATAATACAGGCATAATGAGAATGAAGGCAATATAAATCGGAATCACTGCAAAAATTTCTTCCTTCATATTTGCCATGCGTTGTACTTGGGGCGCGACAATCACAAAGATTGTCAAAGCCATCGTCGGCACAGGTAACCATGCAGAGGCTTGTTGAATCTTACGAATGGGTGAATCGAATCGCAAACAATATTGGATTGTTACTGCCACAAATAGTGGTAATACGAAAATCCATAAGAATGATGTGAGGAACGGTTTCCACTGCATGAGCGCAAGACCTTCGCTTCCAACAAAGAACCATAGTTCAAATGGCAAAATGATGAGCTGAAGAATAAGTAAAAAAGGCGTCGCAAATAACATTTGTTTGGCATCACCATGACCAAGTGCTGTAAATACGATGACATAGTCTACACACGGCGCAAGTAATACGAGATAGACAGCTAGTCGTAAAGCAGGTTCAGTTGGTAAGAACGTAACGAGCCCGTAGACCACAAGCGGTACAACGATAAAATTCACCGCAAAAAGCGCAAAGAAAAAACGTAAATTCACGCGGAAATCATACTTCGTAAAGAATGGAATTTGTGAGAACATACTGTACAGTAAAACAGCTAAAACAAATGGAATCCACTGCTCTAATAAGCTACTACTCGTTTGAAAAAAGTAACCATAGATGAATGCAACTCCTAATACAATAAAATAAAAAGTCGCTTGTCTCTCTTCTAATTTTTCACGCATCGAATTCTCTCCTTTCTTCGTGTTATAACACATACTTATTCATTGTGACGGAGGGATGCAAAGTGCGCAACCTCCAAATTCAGTACATTCTTTAGCACAGACCATTATTTTCTTTTTCCAAACAGATGATTTACAATAAAGAAAAGTAGCTCGGTTTCGGGGGTGGGACGATGTTTTATTTAGATGAGTCAGGCACAATTTCAAAGAACAAGCCACACGCTAATAATATGCGTGATGTGTATTTCATCATTTGTTTCGTGCATACTCACGACCCCGAACAATTAAAAAAAGTGTATCGTCGCACGATGAAAAAATTACGTCGTACATTTGCTGATTATTTTGCAACGCATGTACGCAATCCACGCGAACCAAAAGGCTCTGAACTCACACCGATTATGAAGCATTATTTTATTTCGGAACTCATTCAAAAAACGGATATTACTGTATCCTATGTTGTGATTGATAATCGTCATATAAAAGATGTCTTCCGAGAAAATGATGCACGCACATTCAATTTTTTCGTGAAATATTTACTTCAATTAAAAGAGCTAGATGCACGCGATCAGGAACACTTACATCTAAATATTGATAACCGAAATGTATCGCTCATGAATATGCATCAATTAGAAGAATATCTTGCGACAGAACTTGTTTTAACAGAGAAAGTAAGACATGTGCAAGTCGAATATTTAGACTCACGCGATAGCTACGGGGTTCGTACAGCCGATTTGTTTGCGAACTTACTCTATCAACGATTACGCTATCGTCGTAATCCGTTTCCAGACTACCACTTACAAGATCGCATACGAAAAAAATCACCGATTCATCCCGCTTCACTCGAATGGGTATTCCAACAATTTAAAGCGAGCGGACGACTTCAGAATTATTTTTACATCCCTACGCAAAAAAATTGACGCTTACTTTTCGCGGTGCTACTATAGATTTAGGCGTACAAGTAAATCCTGAATCTACGCAATTGTGTCGAAAGACGACTGTAAGCTGTCTCTGTTTGGCAGCCGTACTCAGGTCAGTATGCCTTGAATTGAATACATGCGACATTTTGTCGTCACATAGAAGAACCCCTGATTTTTTAAAAATCAGGGGTTTTGTTTTATATAAAAAGCTAATCTTTATTCTGTTATTTCTTCAAATTCACCCGCATACATCATAATCGTACCGAGTAAATCATTAAAGACTGTCGCATGAACGGTATACACACCACGTTCATCATCATAACCATCTTCAACAATCGCCTGTCCTTTGAAAAAAGAAGGAAGTGGCACCAGTCCAAATAAGTGCTGGGCATTCGTACGTGTAATGAGTTTGCCCTCTTTTGAAACATCCAATAATAAATTCGAACGCATCATCGCAGGTTTTCCGAGTAAATCGTAAGCTGTATTCGTATTCAAATCAATACGTGTTGTCGAGTTGAACGCACGTGTTTTCTTTGGAAAATAAAAATTACGCGACCAATTCATATCGACAATACCATTCCCCTGATCCACCGTTTCGTACATCATATCAAATGGCACATTCGACCCCTGCTCTGGAAATAAAAAATCCATCAACGGCGCTGCATAATAAAAAGGCAACAGTAACGGACTCCCATGCTTCACCGTTGACATCACCCCTTTTGCGCGGAATGTTTCACCAGGAACTGTATGGTAGCGGTGTTGTAACATCGGATGCAAACGTTCAAAATCCTCACCAAGTAATTGCTTATAGACAGACATAGATTAGCCTCCTTTCTATAGTGATTCCCGATTTAGTTGAAAACATACTATGAGAGTATGCGCCCAACTAAATCTCTGGAATGAGATGAATCGCTAAAATATGACGCTGTACAATATGACGCTTTACACTGTTATTATAATATGAATGGAAGGGGAAATATAGTTTGGTGGGTTGGAGAGGAAGGACTTCTTATTTTATAGCATAAAAAGCCTACACCTCTTGCGAGATATAGGCTTTATTGAAGTTTTTGTGCTCCTGCGGTGCTTACGCATCCTCGTCGCAGATTAGCCGTGCGCTTATGTGTAAATTCTTTTATGAGCGATAACCATTTCTTCTTCTCTCACATCATAAAAAGCCTACACCTCTTGTGAGGTATAGGCTTTACTCGATTTTTTGTGCTCCTGCGGTGCTTACGCATCCTCGTCGCAAACATCAACTTCGCTTGCGCGAAAAATTTCTGCGGGGCTTCGCTCCTCGAAATTTGGTTGATGTTTATTCCCACTCAATCGTTGCTGGTGGTTTAGATGTAATGTCATACACGCAGCGGTTGATGTGGTCTACTTCGTTTATGATACGTACTGAGATTTTTTCTAATACGTCCCAAGGGATACGTGCCCAGTCAGATGTCATACCGTCGATTGATGTTACAGCGCGGATTCCGATTGTGTAATCGTATGTGCGTTGGTCGCCCATTACGCCGACAGAGCGGATGTCAGGTAATACAGTGAAGTATTGCCAGATGTCGCGGTCAAGGCCAGCTTTTGCGATTTCTTCACGTAGGATGAAGTCAGATTCGCGAACGATTTCTAATTTTTCTTCTGTTACTTCGCCAAGTACACGGATTCCAAGACCAGGGCCTGGGAATGGTTGACGCCATACTACTTTTTCATCAAGACCTAATTCAAGACCTAATTGACGTACTTCGTCTTTGAATAGTGTGTTTAATGGCTCGATTAATTCGAATTGCATGTCTTCTGGAAGACCACCAACGTTATGGTGTGATTTAATTGTTTGCGCTGTAGCTGTACCAGATTCAATAATGTCTGTGTATAGTGTTCCTTGTGCTAGGAAGTCCATACCTTCTAATTTTGAAGCTTCTTCGTCAAATACGTAAACGAATTCGTTACCGATGATTTTACGTTTTTTCTCTGGGTCAGAAACGCCTTTTAATTTGTTCATGAAGCGTTCGCGTGCATCAATTTTGATCACGTTCATGTCGAAGTCTTCAGTGAAAGTTTTCATTACTTGTTCAACTTCACCTTTACGGTTTAAGTTGTGGTCTACGAACATACAAGTTAATTGGTCGCCGATTGCTTTGTGGATTAATACCGCTACAACTGATGAGTCAACGCCACCTGAAAGTGCGCAAAGTACTTTTTTGTCGCCAACTTGTTCACGAATTTTCTCGATTTCTACTTCGATGAAGTTCGCCATTGACCAGTCGCCTTTTGATTGGCAAATGTCTAATGCGAAGTGACGTAGTAAGTCGTTTCCATAAACAGAGTGACGTACTTCTGGGTGGAACTGTACTGCATAGAATTTGCGGCTTTCGTCTGCCATTGCAGAGATTGGGCAAGATTCGCTTGTTGCGATTGTAGTGAAGCCTTCTGGTGTTTCTGTTACAAGGTCACCGTGGCTCATCCATACAACTTGTTCTTTTGGAAGGTCTGCAAATAATGCATTCTCTTGTAAAATTTTAATTTCAGCTTTACCGTATTCACTGTTACCTGCTTTTTCAACTTTACCGCCTAGTGTATGTGCCATTAATTGCATACCATAGCAAATACCTAAGATTGGTAAACCTAATTCGAAAATAGCTGGGTCAATGCTGAACGCACCTTCACCATATACTGAGTTCGGGCCGCCTGAGAAAATAATCCCTGTAGCATGCATGCCTTTGATATCTTCAGCTGTAATTGTGTGTGGGTGTAATTCACTGTATACACCGAATTCACGAATACGACGTGTAATTAATTGATTATATTGGCTACCGAAATCAAGAACAACAATCTTCTCTTGATTCATTAAATTTGTACTTGCTGACAAAAGTTCCACCTCTTCATTAATAGTTAAATTGATTACGTACTCATACGGTAGGACGGCTGTAGTTTATCTCAATTGATTCGAAAAGAACGCGTATGAAAATATCACTATTTTCCACGCGTCCTCACTTCACATAAAAGATGATTTACTAAGCCTCTATATATACCGTTCATCCACCTTCATAGTCAAGTTATTTACGGCAACTCGGTAGAGACATTCGAACCATATTATCGAACATATATGAGGGTAATTCAATTATTATACTTTGCACTTAGTTTAACTGTAGTAAAGCTTAAAATCAACCTCTTGTTTCATTAATTAAATTTTTCCAACATTCTTTAAATTCATCCCATCTAGCCGAATCAGCATTCGGATCATATAAGCGTCGTTCCATTAAATTTGTCAATTTCGACATATCTTCTGTACGGAGCTGTTGATCCACTCGTTTTGCGAATGTTGCTAGTGTTTCACCGTCTTCTCTCACAAGTAGATTATGACGCGCTAGTCGGCGAAGTAGTACACGATAAGCTTGTTCAATTGGTGGTTTTTTCTGATTGTAATACCAGATGAACAAGTTCACATACCAGCGATGACGTGTAAAGAATAAAACAATTGCTAGTACTATGACACCAATACCAAATGCGATTGGTAACCAATTATTCGTATTCGTTGTTGTTGCTTTTTGTTCTTTTGGTTGTTGTTCTTTTTTCATTTCTTGCTCTTTTTTTGGTTGTTCCTTCTTTTGCTCCTCTTGCTTTTTCTGTTCTTCCTGCTTCTTTTCTTCTTTCTTCGTAGGTGCTTCGTTTTGTGTCGTTTCTTCTTCGACTTGTTCATCGAATCCTTCAAAACCGATTGTCGGTTCAAATGGCATCCAACCAACTTCTGGAATATAGACCTCTACCCAAGAGTGCGCATTATTGTTCGTTACGCTATATTGGCTCATACCATCCTTTAATACTTCCGTTGAAGCGGTTTTATCGCCTGGTGAGAATCCTTTCACCCAGCGTGTTGGCACACCAATTGAGCGCATCATCATGACCATCGAAGTCGAGAAGTTATCACAATACCCTACCTTTGTATCGAATAAGAAGCGATCAACATAATCTTCATCACCTGTTGGGTAACCAACATTTATATTTGAATAGCGATATCCCGATGTTTTAAAGTAATCGACCACTGCGTTTGCTTTGTCATATACACTTTTTTCGTCTTTCGTAATATCTGTTGCTAAGTCGCGTACTCGTTTTGGTAAGGTTGCAGGAACTTGTAAATTTTCTTTTTTCTCTTTCGGTGTAATACCTGTGTCTTTTGCAATCATTTGCATGCGTGATGCATCTAATTCTTTTTGTTTATAGATTGGTTTCGTATAAACATATTCATAACTTAATAAATCAACGACTTTACGATCTTTACCTTTCGTTGCACGAATCTTACCTGAATCTATCTCGATATAAAATTGATTGTTCTTTTCATTACTGCGTAAGATTTCTTTAACTCCATACGGCTGTACAAGGAAGCTATATTTCTTATCCATCTTCACTCGCATATCTAATTCATTCTTTTTCTTACCGCCTGGAATTGATGTTTTAATCGCTTCACCATAGTCAAATGTAGAGACGAGAATTTCGTTCTGTGCATTCTTCCAACCTCGTCCTGTATAAGAAGACTTCGATTCTACACGCATGTACTGCGGTTCTTTTGCAGTGTATTGGAAAACCGGTGTACTATCGCGTTCAAAGTCTCCCCCTAATTGGTCGTCATTTTCAACATAGCCAATTTTACCAACTGTATTAATATTGGCATTCGTCCACTTTACTAAATTTTCAATTGGTTCTGGTAAGTTTGTTGCTGCTTTTTGTTTTGGCATTGCATAAGCAAATGCCGCACTTACACCAATCAATAAAAATAACGGAACCAGTAGTTTTAAATAGTTCCCAATCGTTTGTTTCATTTTATTTTCACTCATCAGTCGCTCTGTGAATAATAAGCCCGTCAATAAGAGACCTAAAATCATCGTGCGTATAATACTTGCATCCGCATTATATTTTGTAAATGTATCAATGAGTGCTAAAAATAAAACTGTTAAAATAAAGAAGAATAAGATAGAACGACGAATCGTCAACCAATGATGGATTAAGTAGATAGTCATCCATAATAAAATTAAGAAGAGCATCGTTTTAAATCCATCTGACATATCTATCCAATTTCCTGTAACAAGCGCACGCATACTCTCTGTTATACTCTGGATAAATGGTCCGTCTTGTGGCTTTTGTATGTATAACATAAACCAAATAATATAGGCGCCTTTAATTCCAACAGAGATACCTGTATGTACGTGCGCAATATTTGTTACTAAGCAAATAACGATAAATAACATTAATAAATCGTAATGACCTGTATTCGTCAATTCCATAACGGGTAGTAACCACTCTCGTAACATAAAGAAAATAAGTATATATAAAAAGAGCAGCTTACTCCACTTCAACAAATCTTTATTCTCCATATCTACCCTCCTGACCCACTAAAGAAAAGCGTCCGCGTTCTACATAGACAACTTGAATACCTGCTTTTTCAGCATGATACTCAACAACTGGATCAGCTTTCCATGTTGTTTTATCATTTGGTTTTACGACATAGATGATTGGTTTACTACCGCGCGTGGCATTCATCTTTAATAAATCAATCCAATCCACATCTAACTGTGATGTAACGAGCATGAGTGCGTTTGAACTACGAACTAATTCATCATGTCCATAGATTTTCTTCGGCTCATAAATTGATGGTTCAATTGTCGCCAAATAATACATCAATTGCTCCAAATCATTCTCTGAACGAAACTCAGCTAATGAGAAGCGGTGTTCTCCTGCTCCTAAAAAACAAACAGGCTCCTTTTGGCGATGTGCCGCTTGCATAAGTGAAGCAACAAACGAAATCTGCCCTTCAAAATTCGCACCTTTTGATGTATCTAACACAACACATACATCATCTGATTGTTGATATTCAAATTCTTTCGTATAGAGCATGCCAGTTTTTGCAAAGCTCGACCAGTGAAGCCATGTCATACGATCTCCTGGGGCATAATCTCGAATACTTGCAACCATTGTCGACTGCTGCGGTTGTTTTTGTGATGTATAACCTAGCATTCCCTGTTCTTGTGAGAATCGTCTAGTGAAGGACATGTTCTCGACTTTCGGATAGACAATCAACGTCTTTTTCGCTTCAATGTATTTCGTCTTTTGAATCCACCCTAATACATCGGCTACTTGTACTTGAATACCTTCTAATTCATGGCGACCACGAGCTAGTTTTGGAACGGTATAGCTCCAACTTACTTGTCGCTTAAAGCCCATCGGTAATAACTTGTGTAAATCACGTGTCTGTAGTTCAGCAAAGGCGCCTTTTGGTTCCATTTCTTGTACAACAATGAACAAGATGGGAAGCCATGATTGTCTTTTTAATGTGACTTGAACTTTTAGTGCGTCACCTTCTACAAAACGCTTATTTAAAACCTTTCGTTCGACTGTCATATGACCAATTGGCGTTAAAAAGACAAGGAAGGAATACAGTGCAAATGGAATGACCATAAAGAACACAAACCATAACACGAATCCTCCTTGAATCGTTGCAAATAATAAACTGCCTAGCACAAGTAATAGGACGAGTAACATACGTGTGACAGACGATGTAATTCGTCTTAACCTCGATTTCATCGTGCTTCCGTCTTTCCAACAGGTACAGGAACACTTGCTAACACGCGTGCTACAATATCCTCTGCTGTTAAGTTTTCATAACGAATCTCTGGTTTTAAAAGAAGACGATGGGAGAATACGAATGGTGCTAAATATTGTACATCGTCTGGTGTCACATAGTTTCTTCCTTTTAAAAGCGCATAAGCTTGTGAAGCTTTCATTAAAGCAATCGAAGCACGAGGGCTTGCTCCTAAATAGATGGCTGTATGTTCACGTGTCGCTTGTGCAATCGATACAATATACTCTTTTAATAATTCTGATACAGCTACTTTATCCACTTGTTTTTGAAGACCAATCAGTTCTTCAATCGTAATGACTGCTTGTAAATTCTTAAGTGGACTTTCTCCCTCTGCTCGTCTTAACACTTCAATCTCCTCCATTTTTGTTGGATAACCCATTTTCATTTTTAATAGGAAACGATCGAGTTGTGCTTCTGGTAATGGATACGTTCCTTCGTACTCTACAGGGTTCTGTGTCGCCATGACGAAGAATGGTTGACCAATATCGACTGTTTCACCATCAATTGTGACAGAAGCTTCTTCCATCGCTTCTAATAAAGCAGATTGTGTTTTAGGTGATGTACGGTTAATTTCATCGGCAAGTACGATATTCCCCATAATCGGCCCCGGACGGAAGTGGAATTCCATCTCTTTTGGGTTATAAATCGAAACACCGACAACATCAGAAGGAAGTAAATCAGGCGTGAATTGAATACGCTTAAATTCTGCGCTAAGTGATTTCGCTAAAGCACGAACCATGACCGTCTTACCTACCCCTGGCACATCCTCTAATAATACATGCCCTTTGGCTAGTAAAGAAACGAGACTTAATTCGGCAATATGTTTTTTACCAATCATCACTTTCTCGATGTTTTCAATGACTGCTTGTAATTTATGTTGTGCTTCCATCCATATTCCTCCTAATATTACTGATTACTTCTATTTTGAAGTTATTTTCATTTTTCGTCAATCTAAGCGCAAGAAAACGAATTAAAATATACTTTTGATTTCTTTATTCTATAAAAAAGAGAAGATGCGCTCCAAATGTCACATCTTCCCTCTTTCCACCTAGAACATTCATCCTGTGTGAAACAAACTTAGTATTTTTTGTTTTGCGCACGAATAAGACCGATTTTACGCATGAAAAGTTCCTCCAAGTGTTCAGCTTCACCTTGAGCTAATACCTCTTCTAAAGGGCCATTCATTAACACTTCACCATCATGTAGTAGAAGTACATCGTCTGCCAATTCTTCTGCGAATGATAGTAAGTGTGTAGAGAATAAAACTGTCTTACCTAAATCTTTTTGTTCTTGTAGGATTTGTTTTAACTCTGCAATCCATAATAGATCCAGTCCGTTCGTTGGTTCATCTAAGATGAGTAATTTTTCATCACCTAGTAAACTTTGTGCTAAGTTCAGGCGTTGGCGCATCCCTTTAGAAAATTGACGCACATGCTGTTTTCTAAATTCCCATAGACCAACACGCTTTAATACTTGTTCTACATCAGACTTTGGTAATTTTTTCAGATGCGCAAGTAGTTGTAGAATTTCATACGCTGTTAACGTTTGTGGGAAGTTTACGTCATCTGGCATGTACTTAATCGATACGCCATCTTCCCATTGTAATTCACCTGATTCTAAATCTTCTTGACCGATTAATAAACGAATTAGCGTACTTTTACCCGCACCATTACCACCTGCTAAAGCAATAATTCTTCCGCTATTTAATTCAAAGTTAATGCCATGTAAACCATTATTAGAGGAATAGACTTTTTTGACATCAATACCTTTTACAATCATTCTGCTTTCCCCTTTCTAGATAGAATCCACTGTGCAAACAGTAGGGGACCTAAAATCCAAGCAACACAAACAACCATATAGATTAGATAACCAAAAACAGAATTATAGAATTCTGTAAAGTCAAAGAAGGCAGGTCCTAAAGCAGTTGTTTGTCCAGAGAATAGGAAATAACCGAAGCGAATCCATTCTGCAGGGTTTAAATGCATCATAATAATCGTTAATGTTAACGTTAATTTACCTGATACGAATGTACCGATTGCCATTAATAAATATGAAATTAATAGCAGTGCAGCTGCCCAGACAACGAGTGAGAGAGATAGTGCGTGTAATCGGTTTTTCGCAATAACACCGCATAGTACGGCAATTGCTGCAAAAATTAAGACGAGTAGGATTGATAATGTAACGAAGACTAAAGGTAATTGCACAGAACCTGCAATACCACTCATAATTAATACGACTGCAAACGATAGGATTAAGATTAAGAAGAACGATAAAACAATGGAGATGTATTTACCGAAAATGTAACTTCCAAGTGACAGAGGATATGTTTTTAGGAGTGAGTACCACCCTGACTCCACATCGCTCGCTACACTCATACTACCGATTGTTAAGATGAATAGTGGTAGTAAGAAAAGTAATAGATTTAAAAAGCTTGCTGTTTGTCTCGTAAAACCATCAACAGGTAATGCGAGTTGTTGAATCAATGCAATTGCTGCAAAGACTAGAATGAACAGAACACCGACAAGTTGCATCCAGCGACTGCGGAGCATCTGCTTCCATTCTAGTTTAATAAAAAGTTGGTTCATGATGGATTACGCTCCCCAATTAAAGCTTTTTAGTTCGTCAAAGCTCATTACTTTTCCAGAGCCATTCTTTTCAACATATTTTTTTGCTGCTGCTTCATCTTTGAATGCAATGACACCATAACTCATTGGTGTTGGTACTTTTTTATCGTAAACGAATGTTGATTTTTCAACGTCTAACCATTCGTCACTGTCATTATCTTTAATGAATGCTTCACCAATATCATCTTTGTTCATTGTTTTATAGTAATCCATTAAACAACCGAGATCATCGAACATTTCATAATCGCCATTTTTCAAAGCGATTTGTCCAGCGTATTTTTCATTCGCTAAACTCATGTTACAGATTTTGCAAATGTCTGTTTGTTTATTAATTTCTTTTGCTTCATATTCTTTATTACCACAAGCAGTTAATAAGAGACTTGTTGCTAAAAGTGCGCTTAACCATTTTTTCTTCATATTTTAACACTCCTTCTCCAGCCATAAAGACTACCAATAAATAAAATACCACCTAAAATAATGAGCCACATTTTCATTGGGCGATCTGTTTCAAATTCTGTAATGGATTTCATACGTGGTTTTTCATCCACTAATTGACTTGTTTCTGTCTTATTTGTTTGTTGGTCCATCTGATTCAGTAGTACAACACTTGGTGATTCAATGTAGTATTGGTAAGCAGGTTCGCGTACCATCCACTGCCCGAAACTTTGAAGTGCTACATATTTGGAGTCGCCAATACCATCATCTTCTACGTCAAAACCAGAATAATCATCATAGTAGTTTCCGACAATATTACTCGCTGTACCATCTGAACGAATGTTCACGATATTCCCCAGGAAATCATTATGCTCTACTTTGTTCTCTTTATAAGACCCTGTGAATTCAACTGCTGTTTGATTCGTTAAAAATGTATTATCAAGAATCGTTGATTTTTTCATATTTTGACTTGAAATCGCTGTTCGATTCCCGATTAATTCATTATTTTTCGTCACGATATTCTCTGCATTATAAAGTGTAAAACCTGAACTATTCCAATCACTTTGATATTGGATTTTGTTCTTTTCTAATAATGCATTTTTCGCAATCATGAGCATAATTCCTGTCACATTATTTTCAAGTGTATTTCCTGTTGCATAAATATCTTTTCCGTACATATAGTGAAGACCATAACGACTAAATGTAGCAATATTATTAATGATTCGTGATCCTGTTACACGTTCTAAATAATAAGCATCTAGCACTTCTGTAATGTCACTATCGGAGATATTAATGCGCTTACTATCATATGCCGCAATCCCTGTCCCCTTATCTGCATACTGTCCATCAATACCACGCATCTTAAAGTTTTTTACGTGGACATCCGATGAGTTTCGAATGTTTACACCGCTGAACATATAGACCATCTTCAGGTTCTCAATATGTATTTGTGAAGATTTCTTCACATCTATGGCAGACTGAGAACGTGAAAAGTTCAAATTTTTAAGGGTGACATCTTTTGTATTTTCGATTGTTAATACGGTCTTATCATAGCCAGCTTTCAGCAGTGTTTTTTCACCACCGACAATCGTAATCGGCTTACGAACCGTTGCCTGTTCTCGGTACACACGATCAAATAGTTTTAACGTGCCTCCGCTTGGCGTTTTGTCGATTTGTTTTTGTAGTGATTCAGCATGGGCTTGTGCTGAAAAGCCAATTAAGCTAATGAAAAAAACGAGTAAAAAACGCCATTTCATATTGGTGCCTCCATTAACTACAAAGGGGAATTGCCCAAAAGGACAACTCCACTCCATGTATTATTTACTTAATGACCGCTGTTATCTGAATGTTCTTCGCTGTCTTTATGGCCTTCTTTGCTATCACCGTGGTGACCGCCACCATTTGCTGCTTTGTACTTTTCGTGTGCTACATCATCAATGTCACTTACTTTTACGATTTTTGCACCTTTATGTTTGTCTGTGAAAGCTTTTGCACTTGCATCGTCTTTGAAGTAAGCAAAACCATAATGCATTGGTGTTTTAATGTCGCCTTTGACAACAACTGCATCATCAAGTTTCATCCAACTCTTATCATCGTAGTTTCTCACATATTTATCAAGTGTTACGTCGTGCTTTCTTTCATAGTTTAACATACAACCTGCATCATCAAAGAATAAATTCTTTCCGTCTTTGTCGACAGCTTGAGCTGTAAATGCGCCCATTTCATCAGACTTTTGATACACCGTCATATTACAGAATGCACATACTTCATCTTTCGCTGGCTCTTTTAATGTGACGCCATCCACTACAGTTGTACCATTTGAATCTTTTGTTTGATTTTCAGTTTGTGTTGTTGAAGCCGTTGTCTTTGGTGATTCCTCTTTCTTTGCTTCATCTTCTGTATTTCCGCAAGCTGTTAATAATGACATAGCAATTAATGCACTAATTCCTAAATGATATTTCATATATTTTCCACTCCTTTTTTTCATTCACTTTATACTCTAACGGTCAATTGTGAAATAAGATGAAAGTTCATGTGACTTTTTTTCGTCAAAAATGAAATCTATTAGACAAAAATCATCGAAACTTTTCACATAAAAAAAGAACCGTACTTAATTTTGTACGGTCTCTTTCATTCTACACGAACATACTATTTCCAAAAATCATCGTACACGGTAATTGGTAGATGACGTTTATGTTGTGAGCGTAAATAATGCTTTTCAAGTGTTTCTTGTGCTGCTTTTGGAATTTCCTTACCTTCCAAGTAATCATCAATTTCATCATATGTGATGCCAAGCGCTACCTCATCTGGCAGAGAAGGACGGTCTTCTTCAAGATCGGCAGTTGGTGTTTTTTCATATAGATGTTTTGGACATCCGAGTTCCGCTAACATCGCGCGACCTTGACGCTTATTCAAACGCCATAAAGGTGTTAAATCTGCACCACCGTCACCGTACTTTGTATAGAAACCTGTTACGGCCTCTGCCGCATGGTCTGTGCCAATGACAACCGCTTGTTTCGCAGCCGCAAGCGCAAACTGGACTTTCATACGTTCACGTGCTTTGTCATTTCCTTTGATAAAGTCAGATATTGTAATACCTGCGTCTGCTAAAGCTTGAACACCTGCATCTACTGCTGGTTTTATATTCACTGTATAAACCTGTGTTGGATTCATAAAAGCAAGCGCATCATTACAATCTGATTCATCTGCTTGTACACCGTAAGGGAGGCGTACTGCATAAAACGCATAGCGCTGTTCACCTACTTCATCATTCAATTCATCTACAGCCATTTGTGTTAGTTTGCCTGCCAATGTTGAATCTTGTCCACCTGAAATACCTAATACGAAGCCTTTTAAGAATGCGTGCTTATGTGCATATTCCTTTAAAAAATCAATTGTACGACGAATTTCTTCATGTACATTAATCGTTGGTTGTACATGTAATTCTTTTATAATCTGTTGTTGAAGTGTCATTTTTCAAAGCCTCCAATTCGATCATTTACCACCTTAATCATTTCTTGTACTTCTGCGATGTTACGCATTTTGTTATCCCAACATTTTTGGCTTAAATCAACAGGATATTCTTCTGGATTTAGTGAACGCTTATATTCATCCCATAGTAATTGTAAGTTGTCTTTTGCATATTGCTTCATCTCATACACTGTTGGATTTGTGTAGATGACTTCACCTTGCTCAATCACTTTTGTGTGTAAGTTCTTCGCTTCAAAGTTTGTGACAAATTTTGAGATGAATGTATGAACAGGATGGAACATCTTAATTTTTTCTTCTGATTGTGGGTCTTCATCATACATCGTAATGTAATCCCCCTCAGCCTTACCATTTTCACGATCGATAATACGGTATAGCTTTTTGCGTCCTGGTGTCGTCACTTTTTCTGCGTTTGCTGAAATCTTAATTGTATCGACCATCTCACCATGTTCATCCTCAATTGATACAATTTTATAGACTGCACCTAATGCTGGTTGGTCATAGGCTGTAATAATCTTTGTACCGATTCCCCACATATCCACTTTTGCATCTTGTGCTTTTAAGTTCAACATCGTGTATTCATCTAAATCATTTGAAACAACGATTTTTGCGTCTTTGAATCCTGCTTCGTCTAACATTTTTCGAGCAGCTTTTGATAGAAAAGCGATATCACCGCTATCTAAACGAATACCGATAAAGTTAATTTTGTCACCTAATTCTTTTGCAACTTGAATCGCTGAAGGAACACCGGATTTTAATGTATCGAATGTATCAACTAAGAATACGCAGTCTCGGTGACGACGTGCGTATGCATGGAACGCTTCATAATCACTGCGGTAAGATTGAACAAGTGAATGTGCATGTGTTCCAGCGACAGGGAGGTCAAATAATTTTCCTGCGCGCACATTACTTGTGGATTCAAATCCACCAATAATGGCAGCACGTGTACCCCAAATCGCTGCATCCATCTCTTGCGCGCGACGTGTACCAAACTCCATTACAATCTCATTTTCTGCTACATGTTTAATACGACTTGCTTTTGTTGCGATTAATGTTTGGTAGTTCACAATATTTAAGAGAGCTGTTTCGATTAATTGCGCTTCTACAAGAGGCGCTTCAATGCGTACAATCGGTTCATTGCCAAAGACAATCTCACCTTCTACCATTGAATAAACATCACCTGTAAAACGTAGATCTTTCAAATACTCAATAAAATCTTCTTGATAACCTACTTCATCACGTAAATAGGCAATATCAGATTCACTGAATTTAAAATCTCGTAAATACTCAAGCATGCGTTCCAAACCGGCAAATATAGCGTATCCATTGCCAAACGGAAGTTTTCTAAAATAAAGTTCAAACACTGATTTTCGATTATGAATCCCATCCGCCCAATAAGATTCTGCCATATTAATTTGATATAAGTCTGTGTGTAACGCTAAGCTGTCGTCAGGATAAGTTGCTTTCATCTTTACACTCCTTCTTCCCCTGTTTCATTTAGTCATTTAATACTTCATTTAGCGAATTACTCCGTATATTACCCGAATGGCTCCATTTCAAGTCATCTCTCATATATTTCAACGCTAAAATAAATATGTATGTCTATTATCATAGCAAAAAATAAGAGGTAAGTCGTCTATCTTGTCATAACTTTGACACATACACATTTTGTAAGTGCTATTATACCATGTAAAAAGTAAACCACTTACAAAAATCATTTGAAGTATTCGACTATAGCGATTAAACTAAATAGGCACCATATTTTCCTATTCCTTACATATGCTTTTTGAAGTTATGTTTGGAATTTAAAAGAGGAGAGGAAAAAGTTCACATGAAGACCTATACGGTTCAAATTGCTGGATTTACACGTCATTTACCCATCGTTCAAATCGAAGAAAACTTATCAATTGCAAGTTTTGATTTACTTGGGGATGTAGAACTTGTTGAAGTAGCTGCACAAAAACTGGCTGAAAAACTACCGCATGTTGATGTGCTCATCACAGCAGAAGCAAAAGGTATACCACTTGTTTATGAACTATCAAAGAAGTTACAATTACCACGCTATGTTGTCGCACGCAAACAAATAAAAAGTTATATGAACCAACCCATAATTCATGAAGTAAACTCGATGACAACGTCGACACCTCAGATTTTAGCAATTGGCTATGAGGATGCTGCTTTTTTAAATTATAAACGTGTTGCCATTGTTGATGATGTTATTAGCTCAGGTTCTTCTCTTGAAGCATTAGAAGCTCTTGTACAAAAATCTGGCGGTGAAATTGTTGCAAAAGCCTGTATCTTAGTAGAAGGCGACTCCAGTGGTCGTTGCGATGTGATCTATTTAGACAAGCTACCACTTTTCACTAATCACATACCAAATCTATCACATACATAATAAAAGGAGGACAGAATAATTTTATAATCATCTGTCCTCCTTCACCATTATATTTGAATTTTTTCATGTTGTAGTAAACGCTCTTTCAGTGGTAAACCGCTACGAAATCCTGTTAATTTACCATTCTTTCCAATAACACGATGACATGGAATGACAATGAGTAACGGATTTTTTCCAATTGCAGATGCTACAGCACGTGTCGCAGTTGGCTTACCAATCGCTTCTGCTATTTGTGCATAATAACGAGTCTCCCCATACGGAATGTTTACGAGCTCTTGCCAAACTTTTTTTTGAAAATCTGTTCCCTGTAAATCAATTGTTATCTGATCCAATTTGAATGCTTGATCTTTTGCATATGCTTCAAAATGATTTATGAATGGTGCTAACTTCAAATCATCTCGAATTAGATGATCTGCGTATTCATTCAATTCATCCCAATCATTCGTTACAAAAGACAGCCCTTCTTCTGTACAAGCAACATAAAATTTCGTTTCTAGCGCTTGCCATTCCGTATAGTACATAACATCACACTCAACTTTCTAACGTTTTTTTATATTGTTTAGGTGTTGTACCAACCAAATTTTTAAATAATGTTATAAAATAAGACGTGTTATGTAACCCCACTTGATGTCCAATTTCTTCAACTGATAAATACGTGTGTTTTAATAACTCCACTGCACGCTGAATGCGTACTTTTTGTAAGTACTCTGTTGGTGTATAACCCTTTACACTTTTATATATACGTTGTAAATGATAGGGGCTACTATGAAATTCATCTGCTAAGACACGTAATGTAATATGCTCTTGATAATATTGATCCATATAAGCATTCATCTGATTCGTCCAGTCTTGATTGCTCAGTTTTAAGCCACCTGGTTTACAACGTTTACATGGATAATAACCTGATTCCATTGCTAAGTCACTATTTTTATAGATGCGTACATGTTCTACATCGGGCTTACAAGATGGACATGACGGCTTACAAAAAGTCTTTGTTGTCGTAATTGCGTAAACAAATTCACGGTCTACACTTGAAGTTCTCATTTGAATTGCTTGCCATTCAAATTCTGTTGGCGTACGTCCTAACATATAATCATCACCTAATTTCTTTTTTCTTTCTAATTAAACATCTATTTTATCGAACTGATTTTAAAGGAGTGGTTTTTTGAATTCAATTTATCAACCTTCTATACATTTTCAAGATATTCATCTAACAATTGATGGACAAACGATTTTAAATGGCATTACAGGATCTATTCCAGATGGGAAAATCACCACATTTGTTGGTCCTTCTGGTGCTGGTAAAACAACTTTACTCAAGATGTGTAATCGTCTCATCTCCCCAACAAGCGGAGAGATTCAAATCTATAATAAAAATGCACAGGATTATAACCCTGTTGATTTACGCAGAGAAGTCGGAATTGCCCTTCAATCTGCTCCTATGATTAAAGGAACGGTCTATGATAACTTGAATCTTCCACGTACACTTCAAAACCAACAATTATCACGAGAAGATGCAATCTCTATCTTACAGGACGTCGGACTAGACGAAACGTTTCTTAAAAAGGATGCATTGGACTTATCTGGCGGACAAAAACAGCGTGTATCCATTGCACGTACACTCGTCAATCGCAATAAAATTTTATTATTAGACGAGATTACTTCCGCACTCGATCGTATTTCTGTACGTGAAGTTGAGGAGCTTATTCAAAAAATTAACAAAAAATACCATGTAACGATTATTTGGATTACACATAATTTAGAGCAAGCGATTCATTTAGGGGATTATGTATGGGTATTGATGGATGGCCAATTGATTGAAGCAGGCGAGAGTTCCATTCTAAAGTCACCGAAGAATGAGCGAATTAAACAATTTATTGAGGGGGTAGATGCATGAGTTATACAGCACTTGCGATTACTTTATTATTCGTTTTAATTCCTTTAATTCTTTCAAAAACACTACATTTACAATTAGAAAAAGACACAATCATCGCAACGATTCGTTCGATTGTTCAATTACTCATTGTCGGGTATATTCTAAAATTTGTTTTTACAAGTGATGGTTATCTTTATACAGGACTGATGATTGGTTTAATGGTTTTAGCCGCTACATTAAATGCGCGAAAAAAAGGCTCACATATTGATGGGATTACGTGGAAACTTGTCGTCACATTTTTAACAGTTGAAGTGATTACAATGTCTATTTTAATTGGTCTAAACGTAGTACCAGCTATACCTCAATATATGATTCCTCTAAGTGGTATGGCAATTGGAAATGCGATGGTTCTCTCTATTCTATTTTTAAATCGCTTCTCTTCTGAAATTGAAGCCTATGAAGACCAGATTGAATTAATCTTGTCATTAGGTGGTACACCAAAACAAGCGATTCATAGACAGTTAATCTCTTCGATTAAAGCGAGTATGATTCCAACGATTGAAAGTCAAAAAACAATCGGATTGGTTCAACTCCCTGGTATGATGAGTGGTCAAATTATTGCAGGAGCTGACCCTATTCAAGCGGTGCAATTCCAATTACTCGTTCTTTTCATGCTACTATCTACAGCTGCATTATCGAGTGTTATTTTAGGATTTTTATCATATCCAACACTGTTCAATAAACAAATGCAAATGATTCATGAGAAATTTTCTGGTGAATGAAAAAATCGTCTTCCCATTCCATGTGAGAAGACGACTTTTTTGTCATAATATTAATTTTGTACCTAGTAACAAGTTACAGATTTTGAGACTCAATTGCAACTCGTTTGTCATAAAACAGTGTAAATTCTGTAACAAAATAGTCGAAAAAGGTCTAAAACCATTAGTTTTCAGCTACAAGTCTATCTTATAATGGATAGAATTTGTTCTCAATTTTTATGCCTACACTTTCATTTTATATAAAATACATATTCTTTTTATTCAAAAGATTCTCTACATCTAGCATAAAATTTATGTTTTTCATAGAATTTTATGTTTTAATAAAATTAATAAAAGAACAGAAAGCTTTTAAATTCATTAGCGAAGGGGTCTGCTATATGGCACTAAAAGATTTTTTCATCGCATTATCTGAAAATCAATTTTTAAATGACAACGCAAAAAAATATGGTTTAAAGCTTGGCGCACAAACTGTTGTTGCAGGAATAAATTTAGATGAAGTCATTATAAGTATTCAGAAACTAAACGCACAGGGGATTTCTTGTACAGTCGACCATTTAGGGGAGTTTGTTCAAAATGAAGCAGAAGCCATCACTGTAAAAGAAGAAATTCTACACTTGATTGAAGTGATACATGAGCATCAACTCGATGCACATATCTCGCTTAAACCTTCACAGCTTGGTCTCAATTTAAATGTTGATTTTTGCTATCAAAACATTGAGGAAATCGTAAGTTGTGCGCAACAATCCAAAATATTCGTGAATTTCGATATGGAGAACTATGAACGTTTACAAACGACACTTGATTTCGTTTTACAGCTTTCAAAAACGTATGATAATGTGGGAACTGTTATTCAAGCCTATCTTCATTGCGCTATGGATGATTTAGAAACATTGAAGAACACGCGTGTCAGAATTGTAAAAGGTGCTTATAAAGAGCCTGAAACGGTTGCTTTTCAAACAAAAGGTGAAATTGATGCCAACTTTATCCGTTTAGCTGAATACCATCTATTAAATGGAAAATTCACATCGATTGCAACACATGATCATCGTATCATCGCGCATCTTCAAACTTTTATTCGAGAACAAGCGATTGCAAAAGAAAAATATGAATTCCAAATGCTCTATGGTTTCCGAACAGATTTACAGGAATCACTTGCAAATGAAGGTTATCCATTCTGTACTTATATCCCATACGGTGAAGATTGGTATGGATACTTTATGCGTCGTTTAGCAGAACGTCCGCAAAATATAAATCTTGTTGTTAAACAAGTGTTCAATAAAAAAACAAATACATTGATTGGTATTGGTGCAGTCGCATTTTTATTAGGACGCCTCACCAAAAAAATAATCGATACAAAAAAGAGAGGTCGGATTCTTCATCCCATCCTCTCTTTACTATTTGTTCCATCCTTTTTCTTTAAAACGCGCAATGGCTTCAATGCGATTACTCACATCTAACTTATCCAGAATTGTTGAAATATAATTTCTTACTGTTCCTGGCGATAAAAACAATTCTTTTGCAATTTCTTTCGTTGTTTTTCCTTCGGCAACAAGACCAAGTACTTCAGATTCACGCTCTGTTAAAGGATTCGAGTCATCTTCATATACGATATCAATTAATTCAGGCGCGTAAATACGACGACCATCCACAATCACGCGAATTGAGTTGACAAGTTCCTCAATTGGACTGTCTTTTAATAAATACCCACGTACTCCTGCTTTTTTCGCTCGTTCAAAGTATCCTGGGCGTGCAAATGTCGTTAAAATAATAATTTTATATTCTTGATCTTTTAATTGCTCTGCTACATCTAGCCCTGTTTTACCCGGCATTTCAATATCCATGATGATGATGTCTGGTTGATGTTCTGCAATTTTCTCAAGTGCTTCTTCACCGTTTTGAGCGATTGCCACAACTTCCATATCATCTTCCATATTAATTAATGCCTTCATAGCGCCTAGTAACATGCCTTGATCTTCTGCAATGACAATTTTAATCATGCTGCTCACACCTCTCGTCTCATTCTCCATATTATAACAAAAAGCGAGGAATATAAAAGCATTCATCCTCGCCCCTGTACTATACAATTTTTTTTATTGGTAAAATTGGTTTTACGGATGTTTTACGGATATGTTGTGGCAACTGCTTAAACGTAATAAATTGATATGTCTCTGGATCATATAATTTGAACTTAAGTGATGCCAAACTTAATTTTAATGTAATCGTCGTTGCATATTGTAATGGTGGTGTTTTTTCATGCGCTTCTTCTAGTGCGTAGTTTGGAATACGTGGCGCTAAATGATGTACATGGTGGAAACCGATATTTCCTGTTAACCATTGTAAAACAACTGGTAATTTATAATATGAACTACCTTCTACTGCTGCTTTCACATAACTCCATTCACTCTTCTCTTCAAAGTATGAATCTTCAAATGTATGTTGAATGTAGAACAACCATACACCTAGCATCGCTGCGATATACATTGATAATCCAGTTACAAGCAAGAATGGTACAAGACCTAAGAAATAAACGACTGCACCATATAGCACGACTAATACGATATTTGTAAAATACGTATTCATACGTTCTGGCATACGCGCACCACGACGATTTTTACGATTCACTACTAATAGTAAAAATAGTGGCCCTAGCCCAAACATAACTAGTGGATTTCGGTATAAACGATAGCCAATTTTCTTCACTTTTGATGCTTGTTGATATTCTTCTACCGTCATCATCCAAATATCGCCTACACCACGTGCATCTAAATTTGAGCTTGATGCGTGGTGTAAAAGATGTTCATGACGCCATTGTGAATAGCCGAACATCGTTAAAATCCCTGTAATTGTTCCCCACACTGCGTTTGCTTTTTTGTTTTTAAAGAACGACCCATGTGTACAATCATGAAAAATAATAAAGGTACGAATTGCGAAGAATGCTGCACCAATACTCAGTGCAATCGCTCCTACAATTGTTTGGTCAATAATCATATATGCAATTACCCACATAGCTACTAGTGGAATAATAGTGTTCATCAATTGGAAAATACTTTTGGTGCGATTTGATTTTGCAAACGGTTGAACCGCTTTGTGTAACTCTTTTGTTCTTTCACGTTCCATTCTTTTGCCCCCATCCCTATTTCCTTAATCTTAAAGGGAGATGGATTATTCACATAGGTGTGATTGTCATAGATGTCATGTGACAAATGTCACTTAAAATGACCCATTGGAAAAAGCGTTCAATATCTCATATCGAACGCTTTTCATTTTATACGTTAAAGTAACGAGCATCTGGGTGGTTAAATACCATCGCAGAAACAGATGCTTCTGGTTGCATCATAAAGCCTTCTGTTAACTCTACCCCAATATCCTCTGGTCGTAATAATTTAAATAACTTTTCTTGATCTTCTAAATTCGGACATGCTGGATAGCCGAATGAGAAGCGCTGCCCTTGATACTTCGCTGCAAAACGGTCGCGCATTGTAAAGTCTGTCGCATCTGGATAACCTGCATGGTCACGCATTTCTTGGTGAATACGCTCTGCAAATCCTTCTGCAAGTTCAAGTGCTGTTGCTTGGAACGCATGACTTTCTAAAAACTTTCCTTGCTCTTTTAGTCGTTGTGCATATTCTCTTACACCATGCCCTGCTGTCACTTGCATAAAGCCTACATAATCCATCTCTCCACTATCTTTAGACTTTAAGAAGTCTGCTAAACATAGGAATGGTGCTTTTTCTTGACGTGGGAATGTAAAACGCTCAATCTCTGTTTTCTCATCTTTTGGATCATAAATGACAACATCATCTCCATCAGATTGCGCTGGGAAGAATTGATACATACCTGAAGCCGATAATAAATCTGACTGTAAGTATTCTGTCACTAAATCATATAACTCATTCGCGCGTTTGTCGCCGTTAAGACGTAAGTCCTCACTATAACCTCTCAGCCCTAAATGATGACCGATTAGTGTACGCATATTCACATATGGATATAAGTGCTTTACAGAATAGTCACGAATAACATGACGTTCTGTATCATGTGGTTTATACACTTTAAAGTCACTGCTTACTGTTTTAACAGGACGTGTCGCTACTGCTACCGCTCTACCTCCTGCTGGTTTATTCGCTTCCTTTTCAGCACGTTTTTGTTGTGCTGTAGCGATTTCAGCGAGTAATTCTTCTCGTTCCTCACCTTGTAATCGGTTGATAATTTCAAGCCCTGCCATCGCATCTTTTGCATACATCACAGGTCCATCATAGTTCGCCGCAATTTTCGTATCAGTGAAGCGACGCGATAGTGCTGCTCCTCCAACGATAATCGGTGTATCGATTCCGGCTTCTTTGAAGTCCTGCGCTGTTATCACCATTTGTTGTGCTGATTTCACAAGTAGTCCTGATAATCCAACAATATCCGGTTTCTCTTTACGAACTGCTTCAATTAATGTTTGCGGTGCGACTTTAATACCTAAATCCACAACTGTATAACCATTATTACTCATAATAATCTCTACTAAATTTTTACCGATATCATGTACATCACCTTTTACAGTTGCAAGTAACATCTTACCCTTACCGACATCATCTACGTGTTTCTCCATGAACTGTTCTAGATGGGCAACAGCTGCTTTCATTACGCCGGCTGATTGTAATACTTCTGCTACAATCAATTGATTTTCGTTGAATAGCTTGCCGACTTTCGCCATCCCTTCCATTAACGGTCCATTAATAATATCAAGTGGTGTATCGTACATCTCACGCGCTAATTCTAAATCTTCAATTAACCCCTCTTTTGTACCTTCTAAAATATAGTAAGCTAAACGTTCTGGTACAGTTTTTGGAATATCATCTTCTGATTTTTCTTTTTTCTTATCTCGGTAAAAATCAGTAAATACAGCTAATGTTTCGTCTGTTGTGTTGAATAATAAATCGTTCGCTAAATTGATTTCTTCTTCTGGAATCGACGCATAACGCTCTAATTTTTCAGTATTCACAATCGCATAATCAAGACCAGCTTGTGTACAGTTATATAGATAGACTGCATTTAACACTTCACGTCCTACAGGTGGTAAACCGAACGATACATTCGATACACCTAGAATCGTTAAAGCGCGCGGTAGCTCCTGCTTAATTAAGCGAATTCCTTCGATTGTTTCAACAGCTGAACCGATATATTGTTCATCACCTGTTCCAACAGGGAATACAAGTGGATCAAAAATAATATCTTCTGGTTCAATACCCCACTTATTCACAAGTAAGTCGTACTCGCGCTTCGCAATTTCGAGTTTACGGTGACGGTCAACAGCCATCCCCTTCTCATCAATTGTTCCAACAACAATCGACGCACCATACTTTTTCACGATTGGAATAACAGCATCAAAGCGTTCTTCACCGTCTTCTAAGTTAATGGAGTTAATAATCGCTTTACCTTGTGAATACTTTAAAGCTTCCTCAATTACTTTTTCATCTGTTGAGTCAATAACGAATGGTACTTTTACTTTTTGTCCAACTTCTTTCATGAAGTTAACCATATCTTCTAATTCTTCTCGGTCAGGATTCGCTAAACAGATATCAATAACATGCGCACCGTTTTTCACTTGAGCACGTGCAATTTCAGCAGCTTCTTCAAACTTCCCTTCGATAATTAGACGCTTAAATTTACGTGAACCGATTACGTTTGTACGTTCCCCTACAAATAGTGGTCGCATAGAGTCATCATATATAAGTGCTTCAATACCTGAAACTGTATGATGCGGTTCTTTTTCTTCCAGTGGTCGTGGCGGTGCATTTTCTACCACTTTACGAATCGCACGAATATGGTCCGGTGTCGTTCCACAACAACCACCTACGACATTTAACCAACCTTTTTCAACGAAACCAGCAAGCTTTTTCGATAAACTATCAGGTGTTTCATGGTAATGCCCTTCTTCATCTGGTAAACCCGCATTCGGATAACAACTAACATAACTTGTTGCTAGTTCAGATAATGAACGTAAGTAGTCGGTCATAAACTCTGGACCCGTCGCACAGTTTAAACCAACTGATAGTGGTTTAATATGTTCAATTGAAATATAGAAGGCTTCAATACTTTGACCTGCAAGTGTTGTTCCCATCGGTTCAATCGTACCTGATATCATGATTGGAATTTCTTTACCGAGTTCTTCAAATGCTTGCTTAACACCAAGTGTACCGGCTTTTACATTCAACATATCTTGCGATGTTTCAAGGAGTAGTACATCTGCGCCACCTTCAATCAAAGCTTTTGCCTGTACATAGAAGTCGTGTTTTAACGCATCAAATGTAATACCACCTGTTACAGATAGCGTTTTTGTTGTTGGGCCCATCGCACCTGCAACAAAACGTGGCCATTCAGGTGTCGATAATTCCTCCGCTACTTCTTTGGCAATTTCGACAGCACGTTTGTTAATTTCAACTGCTTGATGACCTAAATCATATTCATTTAATACGAGTGGTGTACCACCAAATGTATTCGTTGAGACGATATCCGCTCCTGCTTCAAAATAAGCACGATGAATTCCTGCAATAACATCCGGTCGTGTTAAATTCAAGTTCTCGTTACAACCATCATATTCATCGCCTCCGAAGTCATCTGGCGTTAAATTCGCATTTTGTAACATAGTACCCATCGCACCATCTAATACAAGAATATGATCTTTAATTCTTTCTTCAATGAGATATTTCGACAACGTGACTTCCTCCCTTAACCTTTTCATCTAATTCCTTAATGTAGTGAATTAATTCAACAGACATGTCGTAGCGCATGAACGGTGTAATCAGATAAATACCGTTAAAGAGTGATGCAGCTGTGTCAATTAATTCTTTTGCTATTTGGACCCCCTCTGCTTGTGCGCGTTCTTTATCGCCATCTGCTGCTTTCATGCGTTCAAGTACTTCATCTGACAACTTAATGCCTGGCACTTCATGGTGTAAAAACTCAGAATTTCGTAAACTTGTTAGTGGCATGATTCCGATGTAAATCGGTGTATCTAAATGTTTTGTTGCTTCATATATTTCAATGATTTTCTCTTTTGAGTAGACAGGTTGTGTAATGAAATAGTCTGCACCTGCTTCAATCTTTTTCTCTAAACGTGGAATGGCACGTTCGACGACACGTACATTCGGATTGAATGCTGCCGCTACAGAGAAGTTTGCCTTTTTACGCAGTGGTTTTCCCGAGAAAGAAATACCTTCGTTTAATTTTTTAATTAATTGTAGTAGTTCAATACTTGAGACATCATAGACGCTTGTAGCACCTGGAAAATCTCCTACTTTTGTTGGGTCACCTGTTACAGCTAAAATATCGTGAATACCTAATGCATCTAGCCCCATCAAATGAGATTGTAGCCCGATTAGGTTACGGTCGCGACATGTAATATGTGCTAATCCTCGTACATTCTTTTCATATTTTAAAATCGATCCCATCGCCACATTCGATACACGTGGTGAAGCAAGTGAATTATCTGCCATTGTGACAATATCAGCGCCCGCTTCTTGTAAAATCGCTGCTCCTTCTAAAAACTTTTCTGTTTCTAAATGGCGTGGTGTATCAAGTTCAACGATAATGGAACGCCCTTTTTTTACTTTTTCGTGAAGTGGTTCAAATTTAGACACATTAGCTTCACGAATCACTTCTTCTTTAGTTGTGATAACTTCTTTATTTTCCATTGGTAAAACATCTGATAAATGTTTCTTCACTTCGTGAATATGTTCAGGTGTTGTTCCACAACATCCACCAATTAAGCGAACCCCTTCATCACGTAATTCAACTGCAGCGCGCCCAAAATATTCTGCTTCTGATTCATATACTACTTTTCCTTCTTCTACATCGAGTAGACTTGCATTCGGATACGCAGATAAGAACGAATTCTTTGGTAGCTCAACATTTTCAAGCGCCTTCACTGTATGGTACGGGCCTAACCGACAGTTCACACCGACAACATCAGCTCCAGCTCTTTCTAAATGTTGCAGTGCATCATTCAACTTCATTCCATTTAATAAAACCCCTGGGTCATGCATCGAAACTTGCGCTACAATCGGTCCATCTGAGAATATGCGAATTGTTTTCACTAATGTTTCAAGCTCTTCTAAGTCGTAAAATGTTTCGAGTAGTAAACCATCTACACCTGCATCAAGTAATACTTTTGCTTGTAAAACAAGTGATTCAATAATCTCATCTAGTGAATGTTCATCCTTACGAATACCTCGAATTCCACCAATTGTTCCAAGTACGTACTCGCCATTCTTTGCAGCTCTTTTCGCTACTTCTACACCTGCACGATTCAGTGCTTCATATTCATCTTGAATACCGTAGCGAGCTAACTTAATCGTATTCGCTGTGTACGTATTCGTCTGAATGACATCTGCGCCCGCTTCAATATATAGTTTATGAATGTTCTCGATTACTTCCGGCTTTCGAACATTCAGTTCTTCATAACAAAAATCAATCCCATATGAATAGAGCAGTGTCCCCATTGCGCCATCTGCTGTTAATACCTTTGTCTTTAAATCTTCTAGTAACCCCATACACTCCCCATCCTTCCTTCATTTCAAAAAAGCTATAAAAAAACCTTCTTACATTGCATAAGAAGGTTTGAACTGACACTTGAAAATAAGCCTTCTTATCTTTTAAGAACCATACGTCCTTCTGGAATTAGCACCTGACCATCTAAATGGCTGGTTGCTGAAGCGTCGTCGGGCCAGTCCCTCGGCTTCTCTTGATAAGAAATTATTGAATTTTTAAAATATTAAAAGAATCATACCTCTTAAATAGAGTACCGTCAATAGCTTCTACCACTTTCAGCTAAATATTGTACGAAAAAGCGCTTACTTTATCACAATATTTCGCAAATTTAGTAATAGAAATTAAAAAAGCGTATGAGGTTTTTTCACATCTCATACGCTTCATATTTTATTTTTTTATCGTAAATGCATCGCCAGCATTTGAATCAAAGTCACGCGCATTGACATACTCACCTTGTACAATTAATCGTTTCGAACCATCATAATTACATGTAACGAGCGTCAGTAGTCTTTTTTTAGCTTGATTTTCGATAACTTGAACGTCAGTTGCTTCTGTAATAAAGATTTTTGTAATTTTATACGTATACACACGCTTATAGTCCGTTGTGTACATAAGCATTCCTTTTTTTGCTTTCGTTAAAGGGCTAAATAATGTTTTATCATTATTCATATTATGACCTGCTAATGCATAATTACCTTGCCCCATCTTCATATCCTTCTTTAATGTACCTGCGCCAATTGCTAGATTTGTATTTGAAATTCCGTATAAAATAGGCAATTGTAAAGATACATCGGGAACACTTAATGCACCAATTGAATGTACATCACCTTGATTCATTTGTGCCTTTAATACATCTTGTAAGCTAATATTTTCCACATTACCAAAATCAAAACTTACGTCATCCGCATTTTGTGCTTTTCGTTCATCAAACTGCTCAATTGCTTGATTACTCATATGTGACACGATGAACCCCATAATTTGTTTATTGAAAATTAGTGCAACACCTAAAACAAACAAAACAATGCCAATCGTTAAACTTAATTTCCTGTTCATTATGGAATCCTTCTTTCACACTTTATACGAATTCTCATTGTCTTTGAATAAATTGATTCATAACTCGTGTAGCAACTTCTTCACCATTTTGAATACATAAACCAATCCCCACACCATAATACGAACAACCAGCTAAATGTACATGTGGATGATATTTCACCATTTGTTTTTCAATACGTTCAACTGCTTGTTTATGTTGTAAATTATAAATTGGCATCGCATCAAACCATTTTCTTACATCAATCCATGTTGGTTCATCTGTTATTTTCAAGCTTTTTTCGATGTCTTGACGTGCAATTTGTGCTAATTCATCATTTGTCATCTGACAAAATTCTTTAAAACGAGGGTTATTCTTTTTATAAAACATACGGATAAGTAACTTATCGTCTTTAGAAGTATGACGCCATTTGCGACTTGTCCATGTACATGCATTACAATTTACATCATTACCTGATGATACAATATATCCTGTACCATCTGCTGGTAGCACATCATTCGGTAAATCATAAGCCAAGTAAACTGTAATAATAGAACCCGTTTGTAGTTCTTCAAAATCACGTTGGAAAGGCTCTTCCTTCAATAGTTTTTGTGCGACTTGGTGCGGTACAGCTAATACGACCTCATCTGCATCTAACCATTCACCCGTATCTATTTGAATCTTATACCCATTCGTGTCTTGTTTTAACAATTCCGCCGATGTATTTTTTAAAATCGTCGCGTTCTCTAGCGTTTCTTCGATTCGTTCAAATAATTCTACTAGACCATTTTTAAACGAAATGAATTTCTTTTTGGCATTCTTTTGATAGAAAGCTTTATTCGCTTCAAATCCACGCATAATACTGCCAAATTCATTTTTATATTCAAATAAGTAGGGTAAAGTAGAAGCAATTGTTAATTTATTCAAATCACCTGAATAGACACCAGATAAAACAGGTGCGACTTGTTTTTGAACAATTTCTTCACCTAAATAATATGTTAAAAATTCTCCGACCGAATGATTTGTTGTAAAAGGAAGTTCGGTTTTTTCTAAGTCTTGTAAAACAGCTTTTTTTCCTTCTTCTGAAATAAGCGTACTTTTATTTAATGCTTGTTCATTCATAGGAATTCCAAACACGCTATCTTCTGGAATTGCATGTAACTGATTTTCAGTTAAAATATATGAAACGCCTGTGTCATTATAAACAACGCGATCTTCTAATTGTAATTCTTCGATTAATTTTCGAACACTCGCATGGCGCGACACGATGGAATCTGCACCAACTTCCATTAAGTAACCATCACGTTGTTTTGTGACCATCTTACCACCGATTTGTGCGTCTTTTTCAATCAATGTCAAAGCGAGATCCAACCCTTGTTCTTTGGCTTGTTTTTGCAAGTAATGCATCGTACTCATTCCGGTAATACCGCCACCAATTACGACTACTTTTCTCAACGTCTGTCATCTCCGTTCATTCATGTTCTTCCTTAGTATAAATCAAATTGACTCGGAACCACATTGTTTTATCTTACAAACTCTTGAACACTTTTCAAATACGCAAGCGTTTAATTTAGCTTTTTGTTCCATTTACGGTAACCTTAAATTAATCCTATTTTGAAAGGGTCTTGCTATGAATTTATTAATGATTACACTCTTTTTATTAATCGGTTTACTAGCGTCTAATATTATTAGCCACTATGTAAAATTTTTACCGACTGCTTTAATTCAAATTGGTCTCGGTGTTATTTTAGCACTTTTCGTTCCGAGCTTAGACTTAGAACTCGATACCGAATGGTTTTTATTACTTTTTGTTGCGCCGTTATTATACAATGATGGACGCTATTTTCCACGCAAAGAATTATGGAGTATGAGACTACCTATTTTAGGGAATGCCATCGTACTGGTACTCATCACAACGATCGGCGGTGGATATTTTATTCACTGGCTTGTGCCAACAATTCCACTCCCTGCTGCCTTTGCACTTGCTGCCATCCTATCTCCTACTGATCCTGTGGCAGTAAATGGCATTGCAAAACGTATTCGAATACCTGAAAAGATTTTAAGTGTTGTACGCGGGGAATCACTTATCAATGACGCTTCAGGGTTAGTAGCTTTTAAATATGCAGTTGCTGCAGCTGTATCAGGGTATTTTTCATTCCAAAGTGCCATTTTAAATTTCTCTTATACGTTTTTAGCAGGAGGGATTTTAGGTTTAGTTCTTGGATTTGTTCTAATTGAATTACGATTTGCTTTTAGACGTGCTGGCATACGAGATGCTGTTTTCCACACACTTTATCAAATTTTAACGCCCTTTATCATTTATCTCATTGTGGAAAATATTTTTCATGCTTCTGGCGTTATCGCCGTTGTCATTGCGGGGATTATTCAAGCTATTTTCAAAGAACAAACCGAAACTGTCCTTGCAGAAGAACAAGTGCTAACAGAGAGTGCTTGGGAAATCGTTTTATTCGTTTTAAATGGCGTTGTTTTCTTATTACTTGGTTTAAATATTCCATTATCTATGAAGCAATCGATTTTAGATACACAAATCGATAATTGGATTTTAATTCTTTATGCATCTGCAATTGGTGCAATCATTCTTCTTATACGCTTCGTTTGGTCACATTTATTTGCACTGTGGCAATTCAAGCGAAAAAGAGATGAAAAACCAACGCTGAAAATGAGTCTAATTAGTAGTTTGGTTGGTGTACGTGGTGCTGTCACAATGGCGGGGATTTTATCATTACCTTTCTTCCTCGATACAGGAGAACCATTTCCAGAACGATCTTTAATCTTATTTTTAGCTTCTGGTGTTATTCTTTTCACACTGATTATTGCTACAGCCTTCTTACCGTTACTAACGGATAAAGAAGAAATGACAGTTGTAAAAGAAGGTCAGCTGTCATTCCATGAGGCGAAAAGTTTTGTTTTAGTGCAAACTGTAAAAAAGATGCAATCAAAAATTAACGAGGAAAATCGTTATATTATTTATGATTTAATTGATAATTTACAACAGCTATTCAGACAAACACAATTAGAAGCCAATGCAGATGATTCAGGTAGTTCAAAACATGCACCAAAATTAGAACGTATTCGCTTGAATGCATTACAAGTTGAACGTGACTATATCAATGGATTGTATAAAGATCATAAACTTGATGAACATATGTACCAGTCATTACTACATTCTATATCTGATCGCGAAAAAATGCTGTCGATTAGCACTTGGAAACGTGGATTGTTTACATTAGGAAAAGTTTTACGCGAGTTATCGATTGCTAAAAAGCATTATAATAACGAAAAAGAAAAATATCTATCGTATGTTCTCATGCGTCAAGATGTTCGTCGACACGCTTATAAAAAAGCAATCGATTATTTAAAAGAAAAACGAAAAAAATCAGATCACCCTGAGCTATACACCGTTATTCTTTTTGAATATCAAAAAGCATACGAACGCCTACGAAAAAAAGTCACAATGGACTCTGTACGCGAAGAAGAACTAAAAGAAGAATTAAATTTAGTGATGCTCGAAACAGAACGTCAAGAAATTCACTTATTATATGAAGAAGGCAAAATTACACGCGATCAAGAAAAAGACTTACGTCGCCTTGTAAACTACATGGAAAATATCGCATTATACGAACATGTGGAATAAATAGCAAAAGAGCTTCGGCATTTTCATATGCTGAAGCTCTTTTGCTTTTAGCTAGGATTTTGTTCTAGTCTCTTGTATTATTTTTTCTTTTTGTACTTTGCAATTTCATGAACTACTAAATTCGAATAGAATTTACCACCTTCAGGGTTCGGGTGGATATGGTCATTATAAAAGATTTGTGGTTTATTTTTAGATGCTTCATACCAATCAATCTCATGTACATTCTCATATTCTTTCGCTGCATTTCGAATCGTCTTATTCACACTATCTTGCCAACTACGACTCACGCGCACATTCATTAAGAATATTTGACGTTTTGATCCAAGTAATTCATAAATCTCTTCCCACTGCGCTTTTGTAAATGTACCATTCGAGCCCAAACCAATTAGTACCGTATCCGATACCTGTCCTTGATTCACCTTTGTACGCAATTTATCAATCGCTGCATCAACTTGTAATGCCACTGTCGCATCGACATCAATACGCGGTAAATCTGCTTGTAAAGCACTAGCAGCACTCAGCATAACAGAGTCACCCAATGCGGTAATCGGTGTATTAGCTAATGCAATCTTACCATTGGCGACATCCTTTTTATATTGCGCTTCTTTTTTCGCCTTTTCATCAGCTTTTGCTTTTTTCTCAGCTGCAGCTGCTTCTTTTGCTTCTTTTTTGGCTTTTGCAATGGCTTCTTCTTTTGCTTTTTTACGTTCTTCAGCGGTTTGCTCTTTTTTCGCTTTTTGCTGTTCTTCTTTTAACTTCTGCTCTTCTTTTAGATGTTGCTCCAGTTCATTCTCTTTAGAAGCTTGTGGAGCAGGTTCGACAATCATACCGTACGTGAAAACAATCGCAATTGCTGAAATAGCGAGCATTGTAAAGCGCTGTTTCATGTTTTGCTGTTTCCACTTCCACGACCATGTGCCGTTTCTAAAGACAGTCAACCAATTACGCCATTCCCCACGACGAATTGGATTTTCCACAAAACGATACGATAATGCTGATAAAATAAATGTTAAAACCAATGCTAATAGAATTTTCATACCGCTAATCTCATCTGTTTTAACTGCAATTCCTAATAATACAATGATTGGGAAGTGCCAAATATAAATACCATAAGAGCGTTCACCAATCCATAGTAACGGCTTAATACTAAAAATCTTCGCAATGGAATTAGCTGGATGTACAATAACAGCGATTAATACTGCCGTTACTGCCGAAGCCAAGTACATACCACCATAATATAAGAAGCTACCGTCTTCTTGTGTGAAAATCATTAAAATGATTAAAATCCCTAAACTGACCAAACCTGCGATATTCAATACTTTTTTCAAATCAGGTGTTACATTCGGACTCAATTTTGCACTTGGCCATACGAATGCTAATGCCGCGCCTAGTAAAATTGAAAAGGCACGTGTATCCGTCCCGAAATAAACACGACTTGGATCAGCATCTGGACTATACATGAATGCCATTGCCTCTGCTGAAATAAACGACAGTAAGACAATAAATATCGCAAGCTTTCCTTTTGAACGAATAAATGTTAACGCTAGTAACATTAAAATCGGCCATATAATATAGAATTGTTCTTCTACTGCAAGTGACCACATATGTTGCAGTGGTGAAGGCGGCGCAAACTTTGTAAAATATGAGTGATCTTGAAGTATGTAATACCAGTTACTCACATAGAAAAAAGCCGCAGCAACTTCTTCACGTAATCCTTCTAAGAAAGAACGCTGGAATAATGTAATCCACGTCACTAATGCAACTAACATTAATACAAGTGCTGGAATGAGCCTTCTAAATCGCTTAATCCAGAAACTCTTAAAATCTATTCTTCCATTCTTTTCGAATTCATTAATTAATAAATCTGTAATAAGATAACCTGACAATACGAAAAATACGGTTACACCGAGAAATCCACCATCAATTCCATCAATATGTAGATGATATAAAATAACAGCTAATACTGAAATAGCTCGTAATCCGTCCAATCCGCTAATATATCTGCGCTTTTGCTTTCCAGGACGCGGCATTGAAATACCTCCTAAATAATTGTTTCATCTCTCTATTTAATAAGACGTTTTATTTCTACATTAAGTTTTCTTTTTCATATTTTTATTGTAATTTCTATTCTAATAATAGCTTAAATTTATACATGCGTTAAGTTTTTTCATTCTTTGAATTAGCTATAAGATACGTTTTTTCAAAAATTAAAATCAATTATGCATCATCCGACTATTTCAGATATGTTACAAATAATACAACTTTATCACAATTCCCTTTTTTATACTATTTTATACATCATTAATATTATGATTAAGGAAATAGGAGGGAAATTATGCAATTTAAAAAGAAAAACATCATGTCATTCTTGCTCAGTATTTGTTTAGTTTTTACGATGTTCTTCTTACCTACTGAACAAGCTTCAGCAACATCTATCCAACTAAAAGTCGCAAATACAAATTCATTAAATCTTCGTATAGGTCCTAGTACAAAATATAAGGTTATAAAAAGACTAAAAAAAAATACAGTTGTCACACAAACTGCAAAAAAAGGTACATGGTCGAAAGTAAAAGTAGGTAAGACAACTGGTTATGTATCTTCCAAATACTTAACAAAAATTATACTCTCTACTAGTAGCACAAAGGTTGGCAAGTACTACTCCATCACTGCCGCTACACTTAACGTTAGAAAGACAAGTAGTGTTACGTCAAAAAAATTGGCTACTGTTCGCTTTGGCGATCAATTTAAAATTAAAGCCCAGGCTAAAAACGGTTGGTTTAAAATCGAGTACGCAAAAGAGAAAACAGGTTATGTCTCACATAAGTACGGTATTATTTCTACTTCCAAAGAGAACGCATATCCAGAAGGCACGATTTTTGGTCCATTAAGTGGTCGAACATTCGTCGTAGATGCAGGACATGGTGGCGCGCAAAAAGGTGCTTATTATTATGATATTGCTGAAAAAGATTTAAACTTAAAAGCTGCTAAAACTTTGCAACAACAACTTAAAAAAGATGGTGCGAAAGTCATTATGACACGCACAACGGATAAAACATTATCACTCGAAAAACGCGTACAAATTTCAAAATCTGCTAAACCAGATGCCTTTATTAGTGTTCATCACAATGTATATAACAAAAAAAGTGAGGAAGGCTATCTAGCTCTTTATACAAAAAAAGCTGAAAAGACATTTACGAAATACTTATTTAACGCATTAGATCGACCAGTTTCAGCTGTTTCAGACGTACCTGCAGAAGAATATCGCTATCAAAACTTACACGTTCTACGCGAAAACCCATACATCGGTACACTGTTAGAATACGGTTATATGAACCGAAAATCTGAACTAAAAAAGATTAATACAGATAGTTATCGTAAAGCAATGGCACAAGGTATTTCAACTGGTCTAATTAACTACTTTAAAAAGTATTAATAGTTAAAAAGACTTTAATTGTTTTCAAATACAAAAAAAGGAATCGCACATATTTAGGCGATTCCTTTTATTTGTGTAGTAATCGATTAAATTTCGATTACATCATTCCTGGCATGCCACCCATATCTGGCATTGCTGGTGCTGATGAGTTATCTGGAAGGTCTGCTACTACTGCTTCTGTTGTTAGGAATAGTGAAGCTACAGATGCAGCATTTTGAAGTGCTGAACGTGTAACTTTTGCTGGGTCTACGATACCTGCTTCAATCATGTTCACCCATTCACCGTTCGCTGCGTTGAAGCCTGTTCCAACTTCTTCACGTTTTAGACGATCTACGATGACAGAGCCTTCTAAACCTGCATTATTTGCAATTTGACGTACTGGTTCTTCTAATGCACGTAATACGATGCGTGCGCCTGTTGCTACGTCGCCTTCTGTACTATTCGCTACAGCTTCTACTGCTGCATGGATACTTACTAATGCAACACCACCACCAGCTACAATACCCTCTTCTACTGCTGCGCGTGTAGAGTTAAGAGCATCTTCAATACGTAGTTTGCGTTCTTTTAGTTCGATTTCAGTTGCTGCACCGACACGAATTACGGCAACACCGCCAGCTAATTTTGCTAAACGTTCTTGTAATTTTTCTTTATCGAATTCAGACGTTGCATCTTCGTATTGGTTACGAATGTTGGCAATTCGATATTCGATTGCTTCTTGTTGACCAGCACCTTCAACAATTGTTGTGTTGTCTTTTGTTACAACTACTTTTGCTGTGCGTCCAAGTTGGTCTACAGTTGTTTCTTTTAAATCTAAACCGATTTCTTCTGTGATCACTTGTGCACCTGTTAGAATCGCAATATCTTCTAACATCGCTTTACGACGATCACCGAAGCCTGGTGCTTTGACAGCCACTACGTTAAATGTACCACGTAATTTATTTAATACGAGTGTCGCAAGTGCCTCACCTTCAACATCTTCTGCAATAATTAACATTGGACGACCTTGTTGTACTACTTGTTCAAGTACAGGTAAGATTTCTTGAATGTTTGAGATTTTTTTATCTGTAATTAAGATATATGGATTGTCTAATACTGCTTCCATTTTATCTGTATCTGTTACCATGTAGTGTGATAAGTAACCGCGGTCGAATTGCATACCTTCTACAACTTCTAATTCTGTATTGAAACCTTTTGATTCTTCTAATGTAATAACACCATCATTACCTACACGTTCCATTGCTTCTGCGATTAATGAACCTACTTCATCATCTGCAGCTGAGATCGAAGCTACTTGTGCAATTGCTTCTTTGTTTTCAACTGGTTTTGAAATGTTTTTTAATTCTTTAATTGCTGCTTCAACTGCTAAGTCAATCCCTTTACGGATACCGACAGGGTTTGCACCAGCTGTTACGTTTTTTAAACCTTCTGTAATCATTGATTGTGCGAGTACTGTTGCAGTTGTTGTACCGTCACCAGCGATTTCATTTGTTTTTGAAGCTACTTCAGAAACTAATTTTGCGCCCATGTTTTCATATGGATCTTCTAGTTCAATTTCTTTTGCAATTGTGACACCGTCATTTGTAATAAGTGGTGCACCGAATGCTTTTTGTAATACAACATTACGTCCTTTTGGTCCTAATGTTACTTTTACTGTATTCGCTAATTTATCCACACCTGCTAACATTAAACTACGTGCATCTTCGCTAAATTTAATTTCTTTTGCCATTGTATAATTCCCTCCTAGAAAATCAATCCATTCGTTTATTTGTATATATTAGATTACTCTACAATTGCTAAAACGTCGCTCTCGCGTAGTATTAAATAGTCTTTACCTTCATATTTTACTTCCGTACCTGCGTATTGAGCATAAATTACTTGGTCGCCTGCTTTTACGCTTAACGGAACCACTGTACCACTATTTGTTACGATTCCAGAACCCACTGCAACAACTTTACCTTGTTGTGGTTTTTCTTTTGCAGAGTCGGGTAGTACGATACCGAATGCTGTTTTTTCTTCTACCTCTACTACCTCAATAATAATACGGTCACCTAATGGCTTTAACATGTTCTAATAACCTCCTAATTTCTATGCATCAATATTTTTTTGTTAGCACTCTTATATAACGAGTGCTAACTTACATTCTTAATAATAAGCACTCTCGATTTTTTTTGCAAGTCATAACATTTATTTTTTTATAAAAAAATGACTGATTTACATTTTCTTTTTACTTCAACTTATTGGTAGAATAGAGATACGAATATTTCCGGAAAGGATTTGCTTATGAAAACTAAAAAAACACCGCTCTATATATTAATTACATATATACTCATGCAACTATCACCTATCATCTTTTTAAAGCCGATTGCTTCTATTATTCAATGGTTGGAACCAAGTATCACCAATGATGAACTATCCGCACAAGCACGCAGTTGGACCATCTTCTTTACGTTCTTTCTCGGTACACTTGTAACGATTTTCTTCATCTTACGTGACAAAAACTTTTTCAAAAATGCTTTTGTTGGTGGTAAGCGTTTTTCTACTATGGGGGCGATTGGATGGGGCGTTTTAGGATTCTTCATGATTTTAATTGGCCAGTCTCTTGCTGGTTTAATCGAAACATCACTTGGCATTACACCTGGTTCTGAAAATACAGCACAACTTTCTGCAATGGCTAAAGCAGCCCCTATTGCCATCATCAGTATTGTATTTTTCGGACCATTCCTTGAAGAAGTCGTATTCCGTCGCGTCATTTTCGCATCGTTAAACCAAACAACGAACTTTTTCATCGCAGCGAGTGTCAGCGCCATTGTATTTGCAATCGTGCATATGGATTTTTCTCATATCATCATTTACGCAACTGTTGGGTTTATCACTGCTTTTCTCTATAACAAAACAAAGCGACTGCTCACCACGATTATTGCACATACGATGTTGAATGGTTTTGTTATTATCATGAATCTCAATTTAGACAAAATAGAAAAATACCTCGAAACACTAAAATCCATGCAATAAAAAGAGTCTCTTTTTTTTAGTGTTCGCAACAAAAAACTGGAATCGCACAACATTACGATTCCAGTTTTTCTTTTATATTATGCAGCTAGCTCCATTTCTCGCTGCTGCTCTGCTTTCAAATAACTTCTATAACCTATACGCGAAATCATGATACTGATTTCGTATAAAATACATAGTGGTAATGTGACAATCATGTGTGACACGATATCTGGAGGTGCGATGACTGCTGCTACACAGAGTAGTGCAAAGTATGCGTACTTCCTTACTTTTGACATGCCCATTGGCGTAATAATTCCGAGACGCGTCAAAAATAACATAATGATTGGCAACTGAAAAATCAATCCAAATGGTAATGTAATTTGCATTAAAAATTGGAAGTATTCATAGATTCCAATGGTCTGTTCAACATCCATTTCTCCTGCTAAACCCATCATCCATTTCAACAAATACGGACGTAACACTAAATACGAAAATACAATCCCTACAATGAACAATAGGAATGCATATGGAATATAGCGTAATGTCACTTTGCGTTCTTTTTCATAAAGTCCTGGGCTCACAAAACCCCATAACTGAAATAGAATAATCGGTGATGTCATAACAAGCGATAAAATAAAGATAACTTGTATGTAAACCTTCACTGGATCGGTAACACGAAAAGCATGCAATTGAAGCGATTTTGCTTCTTCAGTATGTTGTAAAAATTGTATGAGTGGTTGTGCTAAAAAGAAACTTCCAATAATCGCTAAAACAAAGAATCCTGCAACAATTAATAGCCTCTTTCGAAGTTCCTCTATATGTTCAACGACTGTTAGTTCTTCTTGTTCCATCAGATGAACACCCTACTTCGTCTCTTCGATTTTTTCGACAGCTTTTACTTCATTTGCGCTGTTTGTTTCAACTGTTTTTTGTTTTGTACTTTCAAAATCTTCGTCTGTTAAACCTTTTGTTGCAGATTTAAACTCACGGAGTGTAGAACCCATCGCTCTTCCTAGTTCAGGAAGTTTTTTGGGACCAAAAATAATGACAGCAACACCTGCAATAATCGCAATACTAGCTGGACCTACCATTACACACACCTCCTCAATTTGATAACTACATTCTACTCCACACTTCGTCATTTGTATATTATTCTTTCGGTCTACAAAACTGAATATTTAAGACTATTCTTCCACATTTCGAATAAAATAACTAAGCGTTTGCAATTCAATCGATAAATCAATTGTATGAACGCGGAATGTCTCAGGTACTTGCAGACGAACCGGTGTAAAATTCAACACACCTTTCGCACCCATCTGAATTAATCGATCTGTCATAAACTGTGCTGAACGTGCTGGTACAGTTAAAATAGGTAGTTCTGCTTTGAATTCTTCAAACTTCTCTTCCATCACATCTGGATGGAAAACAGGAACACCATTTACAAGCTGCCCTTCCATTGGATAATTTGTATCGAATGCTACAACAATTTTCATATTATGGTTCTTTTGAAAATTATACTTCAGTAAGGCATGACCTAAGTTACCAATACCGATTACTGCTACATTCATACGTTGATCTTGATCAAGGACGCCTCTAAAGAACACAAGTAATTTTTGTACATCATATCCGTAGCCTTTTTTACCAAGTGGTCCGAAATATGAAAAGTCACGACGAATCGTCGCTGAATCAATTTGCATGGCCTCACTTAACTCTTTTGATGAAATTCTATTCTTTCCTGCATCCGCAAAATTTTGGATGAAGCGATAATACAGCGGAAGTCTTTTCGTTGTGGCCTGCGGTATCCTATAATTCTCTTTCAAACATGTTTCCTCCTACGAATCTGGTTATACGATTTAGATAGATGACTATTGCACCAATGACAGCATTTCGTTACACTTAAGATTGAACTGAGGTGTCGAAAATGATTGTATTACAAGTCAATCAATTATATAAATCATATATTGCAGATGAAATTTTAAGTGGCGTTAAACTCGAAGTTCAACATCGGGATCGCGTCGCACTTGTTGGCCGAAACGGCGCAGGTAAATCTACTCTTTTAAAAATTATAGCAGGTCAACTCTCCTATGACTCTGGCGAGATTATTATGCCAAAAGGAATTAAACTTGGCTACTTAGACCAACATGCTGGTCTAGAATCTGATTTATCCATTTGGGATGAGATGATGACCGTATTTGAACCATTAAAACAACTCGAACAACAAATTCGTTCACTTGAGTTGCAGATGGCTGAACCTACGATTTATGAAAATGCAGAACGTTATCAAAAAATCACAGCTGAATATGACCAGCTACAACATGAATTTAAAGAACGTGGCGGCTTCCAATATGAAGCGGATACACGCTCTGTTCTACATGGTATGCAGTTTTATCCTGATTCCTATGAACAGTCTATATCTTCATTATCTGGTGGTCAACGTACAAGACTGGCTCTAGCAAAATTACTTTTAACAAAGCCCGAATTACTTATTCTGGATGAGCCGACCAACCACCTGGATATCGAAACATTAAACTGGCTTGAAAATTATCTAAAAAACTATGACGGCGCTATCCTTATCGTATCACATGACCGCTATTTCTTGGACCAAGTTGTGTCTATTGTTTATGAAGTTTCTCGTCATCATGTCACAAAGTTCACAGGTAACTATTCAAGTTACTTAGATCAAAAAGCAAAGAACTATGAACGTGACCTGAAACTCTATGAAAAACAAATGGACGAAAAGTCAAAACTCGAAACATTTGTTCAAAAGAACTTAGCGCGTGCATCAACTACGAAGATGGCACAATCTCGTCGTAAAGTTTTAGAGAAAACCGAGTGGATGGATTCTCCTGATGGCGATGAAAAATCAGCTACTTTTACATTCGATATCGAAAAGCAAAGTGGTAATGATGTGTTATCCGTTGATGATCTTACAATCGGTTATGGACAAACGCCAGTTTCTGAACATATTAACATGCGTGCCTATCGAAAAGACCGTATCGCCCTTGTTGGTCCAAACGGTGTCGGAAAATCTACGTTATTAAAAACGATTATAAAAGATTTACCTGCTCTATCCGGTGATATTCGTTATGGTACGAATGTACAACTAGGCTATTACGATCAGGATTTAGCAAAACTCTCTACGAATCGTACAGTACTACGTGAGATTTGGGATGAATGGCCACTAATGAATGAAAAAGATGTTCGTACTGTTCTTGGACGTTTCCTTTTTTCAGGAGAAGACGTAAATAAAATTGTACACGATTTATCAGGTGGCGAAAAAGCACGTTTAACGCTCGCAAAACTCATGCTTGAGAAAAATAATGTACTGATTTTAGATGAGCCGACCAACCATCTTGATTTAGATAGTAAAGAAGTATTGGAAAATGCACTAATTGATTTCCCGGGTACGCTCATCTTCGTATCACATGACCGTTACTTCATCAATCGCATTGCAACAAAAGTTGTCGAGTTATCGAATGAAGGTTCTTTTGAATACTTAGGTGATTATGATTACTATGTAGAGAAAAAAGAAGAGCTAGCTGAAATCGCAGCTGAAAAAGAAGCTGCTCTTGTAAAAACAAAGCCAATCGTTCAAAAAGAAATACCTACATCGAATCAAGCCATCGACAAAGAAACGAAGAAAAAAGAACGTAAAATTCAACGTCAAATTGAAGATATTGAACAGATTATGAGCGACCTTGAAATAGCCATTGCAAAACTAGAAGAAGAGCTATGTGATCCCGATGTATTTTCAAATCATGAAAAAGCATTAATCATTCAAACACAATTAGATGAAGAAAAAGTGAAACATGAAGAACACGAGTTACAGTGGCTCGCTTTACAAGAAGAATTAGAGCAATTATAAATATAAAAAAGAAGGTGTCTTTTCCAAATGGAAACTTGATACCTTCTTTATTTTTTATTACAATAATATCTTGTGACGAATCTAGATTTTTGCACTAATTGCTTTTCTAACAAAGCAACTACATACTACCTACAATTTCCATCTATCCACTGAAATTGTGTATAACTTGTAAAAATCTCCACAAAGTTATGCACAGGTAAGATGCTTATATAATCTGAATCCACAGAACTTGTCCACACTACCCACAGAATTTTCTGAATTTATCCACAAATAACTGTGTAAAACTCAAGCAATTTACAAATTCTTCTTCTCACATTTACACACCATTAAAAAAGCGATTTTCCCATTTCTCATGAGAAAACCGCTACTATTTCATCATTATTTACGATTCCACGATACTAATTCCATACCTGGACGGCCATTTAGACTCCAGTCACTACGGACACCCATTTTAAACATTTCTGTACCCGCTGCTGCAATCATTGCGGCGTTATCTGTACATAATGGTAATGGCGGTACATAGAATGGAATTCCTTCTTCTTTAAATACTTTTTCTAAAGAAGCACGTAATCCTTTATTCGCTGCAACACCACCTGCTGCAATGACTTGTTTTACTTGATATTCTTTTGCAGCACGCAACGTTTTAGCTGTTAATACCTCTACAACACTATCTTGGAAGCCTTTCGCTACATGATATCGATTAACTTCTTCACCACGCTGAATTGCATTGTGTTGATAATTAATCACTGCTGATTTTAAACCACTAAAACTAAAATCATATGAGTCTGCTTCTAACCAGACACGCGGGAAGTTGACTGCGCCGTCACTTTCATGCGCCATCTGATCAATTTTCGGTCCACCTGGATATGAAATATTCAATACACGCGCTACCTTATCATATGCTTCACCTGCTGCATCATCACGTGTTTCACCGATTAATTCGAATGAGCCATGTTCTTTCATCAATACAAGCTCCGTATGACCACCTGATACAACTAAAGCAAGCAATGGGAACTCCATCGGCTGTACAAGATGGTTCGCATAGATGTGACCTGCGATATGATGCGTACCGATTAATGGCAACTGATGTGCAAATGCAAAGGCTTTCGCTGCATTAATGCCAATTAGTAATGCGCCTACAAGTCCTGGACCTTCTGTTACACATACTGCATCTAAGTCTGATGGCTGTACACCCGCTTTAGTTAAAGCTTCTTCAATAACGAGCGTCACATTTTCGACGTGATGACGTGAAGCAATCTCTGGTACGACACCGCCAAAACGTTTATGACTTTCAATTTGAGATGCCACAACATTCGAAACAATCTCTGTTCCGTTCTTAATAATGGCTGCGGCTGTTTCATCACAACTACTTTCAATACCTAATACATAAAGATCTTTTTCCATTATAAATTCACCCACATGACAAGAGCATCCTCTTGATTATCTGTATAGTATCCTTTACGAATACCACCTTCTTGAAAACCTAATTTACGATATAAATTTTGCGCGACTTCGTTTGTCACACGTACTTCTAAACTCATGACAACAACATTTAAAGATTTTGCATAGGCAATGGCTTCACGCATCAATGCTTCCCCAATGCCTTTTCCTCGTCCTTCTGGTAATACAGCGACATTTGTAATCTGGCTCTCATCTAATACGACCCACATGCCACAAAAACCAATAACCTTTTCTTCCTCATTTACAGCAACAAAATAATGTGCTTGTGGATTCTTCTCCATCTCATAATAAAATGAATCTAATGTCCACGGAGTCGGAAATGCAATTTGTTCAATATGATGAACAGCCGGTACATCTTCTACGGTCATTAAACGATATTTAATCATGCTGTTTGGCCTTCTGTTCTTTAATCCAGTTAGCTTCAGCTTCTGCAATTCGTTTATATGTTGGTACAAATGCATGTACAGTTTCAGCAGCTGGTAATGGCTGTTGTTCTGCTAAATAGATTAATTGACTAGCACTCGGTAAATTAAACGGATATGGTGCACGTAAAGCACGTTCTCCTAAGCGTTCAGCTATTTTTTCATAAAAGACTTCAACATCATGACCAACAAATAAGATGGGCTGATTTAATGCGTCTAATTGATTTAATAATTGTTCTAATTCATAATGTCCATCTTCAATAATAACTTCCAATGAATCCTTACTACTATATGCACCTGCATACACATTTTGTCTTCTAGCATCTACAAGCGAGCAAATCACATGCGGGAAGTATGGTACATTTGCAGCCAATATCTTTAAACTCGATACACCTACGATTGGGATATTTAATGTCCACGCCAATGTTTTGGCAATCGTAACGCCAATTCGTACACCTGTATAAGAGCCTGGCCCCTCACTCACTGCAATGGCATCTAAATCAGCAGGTTTCATTTTTGTATGTGCAAATAAACGATCAATTGCTGGCATCGCACCACCAGAATGATTCAATTTTATATTTGCGACTTCTTCCGCAATTACTTGACCGTCTTTTACAAGTGCAATCGCAAGCGGTGTATTTGCTGTATCAATTCCTAACCAGATCATCTCATAATCTCCTTACATAATAGCGTATAACGCTCGCCAATTGGCGTTAATATAAATAAACGTTGATTCTCATCGATTCGCTTAATCGTAATGTCTAAACGCTCTGCTGGTAAGTCTGGCTCGATTAATTGTGCCCATTCTACAACTGTCGCCGCATCACCATAAAAAATCTCATCCCAACCTAAGTCTTCATCGCTATCTGCTAAGCGATATACATCTAAATGGTTGAAAGGGATACGTCCTTCATATTGCTTCATAATTGTAAATGTCGGACTATTAACGTGGCGTTTCACACCTAATCCTTTAGCCAAAAATTGTGTAAAAGTTGTTTTTCCAGCCCCTAGATCTCCTTCAAGCGTTAAAACATCTTGAGGCTGTAATCGTGTCGCTATTTTTTCTGCTAATTGCTGCGTTTCTTCAAGTGATTGAATCGGTATTTCAATTGTCATGTATTTCGTCCTCTCACAACATACTTATCTATCTATTCTATCGAAAATTCTATATTTCTTCAAAGTGAATGTATTCGTTTTTAAACAAAAAAAATAACACAGCACCATCTGCTGTGTTTACATAAATATAAATGGCGGTCCGGACGGGACTCGAACCCGCGACCTCCTGCGTGACAGGCAGGCATTCTAACCAGCTGAACTACCGGACCATTTCTTCTATGATATTATTCTAACATATCTTCTATGTCATTGCAAGCTTTTTAAAAATCTTTTTAAAGCTCACTTTGTGTCGTTTTCTCTCTTCTCGACTTCTTTATTCTAATATAAGTATGAGTTGTTTGCAATAGTTTTTTTCTAAAAAAACTTAATTATTTTTTAACCTTCACTTTATTATATTTATAAAATGAAAAAAAGAATTGTATTAGATAATTAGAACGAGTGATCCATTTTCGATTTCCAATGTCCCGTTTACTCAGATGAATGTTCTAAACTACAGTGCAAGTGGCTCGTTTCGAAGATTCAATGTTCGATTTCACATTAGAATAGTCAGCTCAAGTCTCTTTTACTAATTAAAAGTCTTGCAAAAAGTAAAATTATGCTCAAAATCGATATTCTGCGCTGCTAAATACCACAGCATTTCCTCTTTAAATCTTTTCAGGGTTTCCCCCTTTTTAGAAC
>NZ_BJOB01000017.1 GCF_006539985.1 Kurthia gibsonii
CCAAACAAAAGCTTAAAAATATAAAAATTAATTTCAATCCACATGTAGAACATGACAGTTAAACAATACCTATTTAGTTACTTTTTTAAACATTAATGTTAAATAAATTATAAAAAAACACTATAAGGACAACGATAGTTACGATTATATAAATGAATTGGGTAATTGATAACTTTTTATTTTATTGTTTTGAATTTAAAAATCTAGTAATAAAAACTTACCACAATAGTATGCCTATAAAAGAGCAAAATAAGTAATTTTTTATCAGTGACTGTTTTAAAATCTTCGACAGTATTCAATATGCTCACTCATATAGAGTAAGACTTTAATATCGAAAATTTAAATACACGCGATGGAATTTCAACCCACTCACTGGTAAAGAGTGAGACAGCAACGTATGTAAAAACGACACCAGCACCTGGTATTTCAATCCACTCACTCATAAAGAGTGAGACGTACAGCAGGCTTTGACGTGACATTACGTGTCGCAATTTCAATCCATTCACTCATAAAGAGTGAGACAAATAGTTTTAACTTTATCCAATCTTTAATTAAATTTCAATCCACTCACTCATAAAGAGTGAGACAGTCAATCGAGGATCTAAGAGCAGCACAAAAAGCATTTCAATCCACTCACTCATATAGAGTGAGACCATCTACTACACAAACACCAATGCTTCCTTTGTATTTCAATCCACTCACTCATATAGAGTGAGACTTTGTCATCAGTATATTCAAAGTTGCTGTTTTTATTTCAATCCACTCACTCATATAGAGTGAGACTTAGGGTGTGTAATGCTAAGAAAAATCCAATGCATTTCAATCCACTCACTCATATAGAGTGAGACGAAATTTATAACAAGTGGTACACAGCAGTTCCAATTTCAATCCACTCACTCATATAGAGTGAGACGTTTTCAAGCATAGAGTTAAGAAAGACAATAATCATATTTCAATCCACTCACTCATATAGAGTGAGACAAAAAGCGGATTTTATAAACATCACAGTTTGGAATTTCAATCCACTCACTCATATAGAGTGAGACTCATAGTGACGTAGTTTTTGTTTTTCTCAACACATTTCAATCCACTCACTCATATAGAGTGAGACAACAGTGGATTAAAGACATCTTGACGGAGATTTTAATTTCAATCCACTCACTCATATAGAGTGAGACGTGGTTATAACGCACTTACAGTTAAAAGAGATTTAATTTCAATCCACTCACTCATATAGAGTGAGACGTCATATTGATTTACATGAATACTTTACTGATAATATTTCAATCCACTCACTCATATAGAGTGAGACAAATGAGGCGAATATTTTTATTGCGGCTAATTTAATTTCAATCCACTCACTCATATAGAGTGAGACATAATCCAGCTGCAATTAAACCGTTTACTGATTTAATTTCAATCCACTCACTCATATAGAGTGAGACATGTAGATGTAGATGATTTAGGTTACAAACCATTAATTTCAATCCACTCACTCATATAGAGTGAGACGATAATGGTGAAGTTAATGATAAAAGTTGTCCAATTTCAATCCACTCACTCATATAGAGTGAGACCAAAATAAACATTTAATTCAGATTTTGCTAGTACATTTCAATCCACTCACTCATATAGAGTGAGACGGAAAAAATAAAAGTTTTTGGAGTGATATGTATATTTCAATCCACTCACTCATATAGAGTGAGACATTTTTTGTGCTGCTCGTAAGTCATCAAGCGATTATTTCAATCCACTCACTCATATAGAGTGAGACTACCGTCACCGAAGTTGACCGACTTAGATAAACATTTCAATCCACTCACTCATATAGAGTGAGACATTATCGTGGAAGATTTTTTTCCGCCACTGCGCACATTTCAATCCACTCACTCATATAGAGTGAGACAAAAACCGACGTTTCGAGTGGTTGAAAATTACATTTCAATCCACTCACTCATATAGAGTGAGACAAGAACAGCTAATCAAGTTAGTTAACCAGCTAGAAATTTCAATCCACTCACTCATATAGAGTGAGACCGTGCTTTGGTATTGCATATCAACACGATGTCCAAATTTCAATCCACTCACTCATATAGAGTGAGACATTCCTCATAAAATTTAATACTAATCTTCCCTTTATTTCAATCCACTCACTCATATAGAGTGAGACATCGGGGTTAAAAAGAATTCTCTATCTAATTACGAATTTCAATCCACTCACTCATATAGAGTGAGACGATGAGTTGAAAGAAAAGGATTATGTATTAATTATTTCAATCCACTCACTCATATAGAGTGAGACGCGCTTGTAAACGATGCACGACTCGATGTTACAGTATTTCAATCCACTCACTCATATAGAGTGAGACTGGAACACCATTCCGTTAAAATCTTGAGTTTTTTCAGATTTCAATCCACTCACTCATATAGAGTGAGACATTTTACTTTTTTAACAAATGTGCTTAATTTTTTATTTCAATCCACTCACTCATATAGAGTGAGACGGCAAGTGGACGCTGAAACGGACGCGAAAATTAATTTCAATCCACTCACTCATATAGAGTGAGACGAAGGGTACCTCTACTATACAATAATAGAGTTTGCATTTCAATCCACTCACTCATATAGAGTGAGACAAACAAGGACTGAATTTATTCCCCATATCATTTTATTTCAATCCACTCACTCATATAGAGTGAGACATTATTTGTAGTTAAATTCGCATTTACAGTTTCTTATTTCAATCCACTCACTCATATAGAGTGAGACATACGTCCTGTACTAGTTGTACAGAATGATATGGGATTTCAATCCACTCACTCATATAGAGTGAGACGTCTGTAATTAATAACATTCCATGCACACACACTATTTCAATCCACTCACTCATATAGAGTGAGACTCGGACCGTTCGCACGGAAACACATCGTATCAAAATTTCAATCCACTCACTCATATAGAGTGAGACTGCGATTTTATGTTAAAAAAGAATATAATTCATCTTTTTTTATCAAATCGCCTCTTTATTTTACCATATATTATTTTTAATGGTGTTATTTGTTCAATAAATCTCGTTTTTTTGGTGCGAACCTCCCTGGGTTTTCATGTTCACCTAAGGTTCGCACAAATAAAATTAGAAATAAAAAAACAACGAAGTCTCCTCCATTGTTTACATCTGTTTCAAAATCCCTCTAAACTAAAAAGGCAAGCGAAGTCGCCTCGTGATGAATGAAGCCCCGCCTTCCTAGAATAATAGGTAATTCGTTATTTTGTTAAAGGTTCTTTAAATGTAAAATCGTACTTGCGATTAATCTTTGCCGAGATGTTGCCTAAAAATTCTTGAACAGGCATTTTTTCAACTTTTTGCGTGTACCATGCTAACTTAGAGCCATAGCCTTTTTTGTTGTAGATTACTTGTAGCGGCCAAAAGTTTCCTGTTGCTTGTGTATAATCAAATTTGATATATAACTGCTGCCCTTCTGGACATTCCATAATGACTTGGTAAACGGTTTTTTTTGTTGCGGGTTCGAATTTCACTTTTCTAATTTTAGTAAGCATTTAATCCCCTCCACTTCTATTGTACTACAGAAACGTATAAATATAAAAGGAAATGAATTTTTTTATGATTTAATGCTTATCGCCCTCTAAATAACACCGTTCACATGATTTTTCAAAATATTAATCTGGTCACGCATCATACAGTAATGCTCATTGTCAAAGGCATGACAATCCTGCTTCAAAATCGCCTTATGGTATCTCTCATATTCCGTCACAAAGGCTTCCACAAAATCGTCAAAGCGACACTTCATGATCTCAACTGTTTCTCCGTTATATCCTTCGTATCGAGTAATCGTCAAAAGCTTTTGGAAATAAGTAAACGTATATTCAAGTGTACTTTCATACATTTCAACTGTAAATTTCGATTTTTCATCGTCATATATTTCGATTAAACCTTTAGCGATTCCGACTAAGGTTGCAGCATGAAAAGTCGATGTGCAAAACTCTTTCTCTACACCACTTTGAGAAATCAATATATTCATTCGACAATTAAAATACGTATCCAAACAAAATGGTTTACCCATCATATCCTCATATAATTCGATTTCAAATTTCATTCGCATGAATTTCCACCTCCTAAATCACACCGTTCACATGATTTTTCAAAATATTAATCTGGTCACGCATCATACAGTAATGCTCATTGTCAAAGGCATGACAATCTTGCTTCAAAATTGCCTTATGGTATCTCTCATATTCCGTCACAAAGGCTGCCACAAAATCGTCAAAGCGACACTTCATCATCTCAATCGTCTCTCCGTTATATCCCTCATAACGAGTAATCGTCAAAAGCTTTTGGAAATAGGTAAACGTATATTCAAGCGTACTTTCATACATTTCAATCACAAATGGTTGTTGTTTCTGCTCATACATGTTAACTAAGCCCTCCGCAAGATCTAATAAAATAGATGCATGAAACGTCGATGTACAAAACTCTTCCATACGATTATTTTTTTCTATGTACATATTGATTCGGTCCAAAAAATAACTACGTACTTCAAATGGTTCATCTAACATATCTTCATAAGGTTCAATTTCGAATCTCATTCGCATACACTTCACTCTTTTCCATATAGCATACTTAATAAATGATATGTTTACATAAAATTCATTATCTATTATATAGTATTTTTTACTATATTAAACAATTAGTTATCAAATTGTAAGCGAATTAAGAAAATCAGTTCTTTTTTACTGTTCAATAATATAAAAAAACAGACTCATCATTCTTAGAATATGAATCAAGTATCTCAATTAGACTAGATTGAAAAACCAAATTCCTCTTTTATAACATACTAATTATCTGAATTTTATTTATAGCTCTTGTGGTCAAAAATGTGATCAAATTAGAAAAACAACACAAAAAAAGCCCCCGATTTCTCGGAGGCTTTCTCTTTTTCTCTATTTCAAGAAGTCACTCAAAGCCTTGGAATGGTAGTCAAGCCAAGTGCGCAAACGTCCTGTTTGCAAGGCTTGACCAACCTTCATCCGTCGGCAGTGATTAACCTTCTAATAATAAATCTTCTGGGTTTTCGATTAAATCTTTAACCATTTTTAAGAAACCAACAGACTCTTTACCGTTGATGATACGGTGATCGTAAGATAATGCTACGTACATCATTGGGCGTAATTCGATTTCGTCGCCTACAGCGATTGGGCGTTTTACGATGTTGTGCATACCAAGGATTGCAGCTTGGTCACCATTGATGATTGGTGTAGACATTAATGAACCGAAGATACCACCGTTTGTGATTGTGAATGAACCACCTTCAAGGTCAGATAATGCTAATTTTTTGTTACGTGCTTTTACTGCTAACTCAGCAATGTCTGCTTCGATTTCAGCAAAGTTTTTGCGATCTGTGTCACGTACGTTTGGTACTACAAGACCGTCTGGAGTTGATACCGCTACACCTACATCATAGAATTTGTTGTAGTGGATTTCGTCACCAACGATTTTAGCGTTAACAGCTGGGTACTTTTTAAGTGCTGCTGTTACAGCTTTTGTGAAGAATGACATGAAGCCCAGTTTTGTACCGTCATGGTTTTCCATGAAAGCATCTTTCTTGCGGCTACGAAGTGCCATAACTGCTGTCATGTCGATTTCGTTGAATGTTGTAAGCATCGCAGTGTTTTGTGATACTTCTAATAATTTACGAGCAGCAGTTTGTTGACGACGTGTCATTTTCACTGCTTCTACACGAGAATCATCTACAGCTTTAGGAGCTGGAGCTGCTGATGTAGCTTGTGCTGCAGGAGCCGCTGGAGCTGTACCGTGCGCAGCTACGTCTTGTACACGTACGCGACCTTGTGGATCTACTGGTGATACAGCAGCAAGATCGATTCCTTTTTCACGTGCTAATTTACGAGCAGCTGGTGAAGCGATAATGCGTTCGTTTGAAGATGTTTCTTCTACTACTGGTGCAGCTGGTGCTGGAGCAGCTTTAGGAGCTTCTTCTTTTGGTGCTTCTGGTTTTGCTTCTTCTTTTGGCGCTTCTTCTTTTGGTGCTGGAGCAGAACCTGTTGCATTTGCGTCAACGCGTGCGATAACAGCGCCTACTTCTACAACATCGCCTTCTTGTGCAAGGATTTCAGTTAAAACACCTGCTTCTTCTGAGATGATTTCAGCGTTTACTTTATCTGTTTCAAGTTCAACGATGAATTCGCCTTTTTCTACAGAGTCGCCCACTTGTTTTACCCAGCGTACGATCTCACCTTCTGTAATAGATTCTGCTAATTCTGGTACGATAATGTCAGCCATTTTAAATTTCCTCCTTCAATATGATGAACGATTATTTAGATACTGCTTCTTCAATCACTTTTGTTTGTGCTACTTTGAATGAATCTGGATCTCCCTCAGCTGGTGAAGAATGTTCCCCACGACCTACATAGCGAATTTCGTGATCGCCTTCTAACTCGCGTAAGTAAGGATCAGCGAATGACCAAGAACCCATGTTTTTCGGTTCTTCTTGCGCCCATGCAAGTGTTTTTACATTTGGATATTTTTCAATGATTGCTTGAATTTTTTCAGATGGGAATGGGTATAACTGTTCAACACGTACTAAGTGTAAGTGCTCATATCCTTTTCCTTCTCCTACTTTTTCTGCAATATCAATTGCCATTTTACCAGATGCAAAGACAAGTTTCTCTACTTTTTTCGCATCTTTACCTGTTACAGGATGCTCAATGACCGTTTCGAATTTACCATTCGCTAGTTCATCTACATCAGCTGCTACGATTTGGTTACGTAGTAGTGATTTTGGTGATACTAATACAAGTGGACGAATTGCTTCTGTATTTAACATTGCTGCTTGGCGACGTAATAAGTGGAAGTAGTTCGCTGCGCTTGAAAGGTTTGCGACTGTCCAGTTATTCTCTGCTGATAATTGTAAGAAACGTTCTAAACGAGCAGATGTATGCTCAGAACCTTGTCCTTCAGCTGCGTGTGGTAATAAGATAACTAAACCTGATTTAACGCCCCATTTCGAACGTGAAGCTGAAATGAAGTTATCGAAAATAACTTGTGCCATGTTGGCGAAATCACCATATTGCGCTTCCCAAATTGCTAGGGCGTTTGGATTTTGAATGTTGTAACCAAATTCGTATGAAAGAATTGACCCTTCTGATAATGGGCTATTAATTGCATCGAATGAAGCTTTCGCACCTGAGATGTGGTGTAACATTGTTAACTCGTTACCATTCTTCTCATCGTGTAATACTAAGTGACGATGTGCGAATGTACCACGTTGTACATCTTGACCTGAAATACGTACTGGGTGACCGTCTTGGATGATGGTACCGAATGCAAGTGTTTCTGCATGACCCCAATCGATTTTACCTTTGCCTTCGAATGGATCTTGACGACGGCTTAAGATTTTACCTAACTTTTTGAATACGTTGAAGTCTTCAGGGAACTGAAGTAATTCAGCATTCATTTTTGTTAAGCGTTCTTTTTCAACGGATGTATCAACTTCTGGGAATCCATCAAGTACAACTTGTGGTACTGAATGATCTGGTTCTGCACCTTGTCCAGCTGATTTTACAACGTCTAATTCTGCTTGTAATTTTGCTTTAATATCTGCTTGTAGTTGTTGTACATCTGAATCTGTTACAACACCTTCAGATACTAATTGTTTACCGTATAATGCACGCACTGTATCGTGATTATGAACAATATTGTACATTTCTGGGTTTGTAATCATTGGTTCATCCATTTCATTATGACCATAACGGCGGTAACCGATTAAGTCAACAACGATGTCTTTACCAAATTTCGCGCGGTATTCAACTGCGAAACGTGCAACTTGAATTACAGCTTCAGGTGCATCAGCGTTTACGTGTAATACTGGGATTTCGTAACCTTTTGCAGAGTCTGAAGAGTAAACAGTTGAACGAGAATCATAGCGTTCTGTTGTGAAACCAATCATGTTATTAGCGATGATGTGTACAGAACCGCCTGTTGTGAATCCTTTTGTTCCTGCATAGTTGAAGCCTTCTGTTACAACGCCTTGACCAGCGAACGCTGCGTCACCATGCACTAAGATTGATACTGATTTAGAAGTATCTTGTACAGGTAAACCTGGTTTTGATGTATCTTCTTGAACAGCGCGTGTTGCACCGTTTACAACAGGTGATACAACTTCTAAGTGTGATGGGTTGTAAGCTAATGATACGCGACTACCATTGTCTGCTTTATATGTTGCACCTAAGTGATATTTCGCATCGCCAGACCAGCCTTTTGTTACAACAAGTGAGCCGTCTTCTGGTACGAATAAATCGCTTGGTACGTGTGCAAAGTCTGCCAACATCATTTTGTATGGTTTGTGAACGTTATGTGTTAACACATTTAGACGACCACGGTGTGCCATACCGATTTGAACATCTTTTGTACCTTTTGTTTCAAAACGTTTGATTAATTCATCAATTAATACAACTAAAGAGTCAACACCCTCGATTGAGAAGCGTTTTACGCCGACAAAAGTTTTGTGCATGAATTGTTCAAAGCCTTCAACATTGTTTAACATGTTTAATACAGCTTTTTTCTCATCCGCAGTTAATGCGCCATTGAGTGAACCGCTTTCAATCTTAGTTTGAATCCACTCTTTTTCTTCTTGTCCAACAACTTGGTTGTATTCAAATGCAATTTTACCTGTGTAAATTTCTTTCAAGTAGTTGATTGCATCTAAACCGTTGCGTACACCTGCAGGTACTTCTTTGATAAGTGCAGAAGCTGGAACTTCGATTAGATCTTGATCTGTAAGACCGTAAGTTGCTGCTTCAATACGCTTCGTATCTCTTGCTTGATTGTGAAGTGGGTAAATGTCTGCTGCTAAGTGACCAAAGTTACGAATTGCATCAGCGTATTTAACCGCTGTAAGAATTGTTGTAATATTACCTGATGAAGCAACTGCTGCTACTTCTGATCCGTCTTGTGCTGCTGGAGCAACTGGCGCACCGTATTGTTCAAATAATGCTACTAATTCTGCATCTACTTCCTCTGGTGATGTTAAGTATAGGTCATACATATCCATCACATAGCCAAGGTTAGGTCCTGAAAAAGCAGCCCATGGTGAAACGTTGTTTGACATGAGAATAACCTCCAAGTTTTTTGCCTAGTGGCATCTTTCCAATAGTTATAATAATAATATGAAAATCCACTGTATATTTTACCAATTATATCTCCTTGCATGTAAGCGAATTCTTTTAGCAATTAGATATAATATTTTTTTCCCCTTCAATCTTACTACTCTTCACAAAAAATACAATATTTTTTATCAAATTCAGCAAATTTGGACTTGAAACACGTAATTACTTAATTTATTCCATCTTTATTGTTAAAATTAGGAATCTCAACAGTGAATTTCGTGCCTTTTCCTACCTTACTTGATACTGAAATTTGTCCATCATACTTTTCAACAAGCATCTTGACGATTGCCAGGCCTAAACCGTTTCCTCCATACTCTCTCGAACGTGCTTCATCCACTCGGAAGAAACGATCAAATATACGTGGAATGGCATCTGATTGAATGCCGATACCATTGTCTTCGACTTCGATTTTGTGACACTCAGCCGCATTTGTCAAGCTTATTCGTATATTTGGAATTTTTTCGGTATAACGAATAGCATTTTGTAATAGGTTTCGTACAATTTGGTTATAAGCATCCCTTGATATTGCTGCATTCAAGGTATCCTTTTCATTACTCACAAGTATGATTTCCGCTTCTGGATGTAATTGTTTTGTTTCATTTATTAGTTTTTTAGTTTCTTCTATTAAATTTACTCCATTTTGAATATCTTTTTTCTCACGTCTTGCAAGGTCTAATAATTCTTCGATTAAAGAGCGCATTCTATGAATCTCTTGTAAAGACGTATCGAGTGATTCTGCCAATACTTCTGGATCATCTTTTCCCCATCGTTTAATTAAGTTTAAATGACCTTCTAAAATTTGAATCGGCGTACGTAATTCATGGGAAGCATCAGAAATAAACCGTTGCTGTTGTAAAAAAGAAGTTTCAAGCTCCACCATCATCTTACGGTACACATCAAGTAAGTCACCAATCTCATCCTGCCTTTGTTCGTGCAATTCGATTTTTGCTTCAAACCCTTCTTTCGATACACGGTTCATCTCAAAGCGTAAACGGTCAAGTGGTCGCAACAGCCTCGTTGCCAACGTGTAACCAACAGCTGATGATAACACAAGCGCTATCACACCCATTAAAATCATCGCTGTTAATAAATAGCGCATGAGTGATACATAGGAACTCAAAGGATGCGTTAATTGAATATATCCTTCAAACGCGCCTAGACGTAGTTTTGCAGTTGCTACAAAACTTTTTTCTCCATCCACTTTTAATGTTTCAAGTGCATAGCCTCGGCTCGGTACATCAGATGGTATGGCTGGAATCTCTTTTGTCGTATTATTAATGCGAAGAATTTCGACGCCATCTGCATTTAAAATACGTGCTGTTTGATTCTTATCGACAATGCCATTGATTAAATTTCCGTTGCGCTGGACTTCTTCAAGCGTTAAGTAAGGACCACGACTTTCAAAAAAGGATGTGAGGTCATTCATCGAACGTGTGACAGACTGTTTTTCGTCTGAGAGTAGCCATGATTGTAATGATACATACATCACGACACAAATAAATAAATAACTAATAAAAATGACAAAAGCAGATATGAACGCCCACTTTGTTTTTAACGATTGGTGCATCCACTTCTGCATCAATTGTTGTTTGATTTTCATGTGCGCATCACATACCCCACTCCTCTTACTGTTTCAATTGCATGACTGTAGTCTGGTGGCAACTTCGCACGTAAATGACGAATGTATACATCAATTACATTCGTCTCTACCTTGCTGTCATACCCCCATACTGCTACAAGAATCTGTTCTCTTGTACAGACACGATTTTGATTTTGAACAAGTAACACGAGTAAATCATATTCAGTTTTTGTTAATTGAAGCACCTGTCCTTCAACTGTGACTGTGTAAGCTTGTTCATCAATGAATAAATCACGGAAACGAAGGATCGTCGATTCCACATCTTTCATTGTCGTTGTGCGTCGAAGTGCTGCTCGAATACGTGCTAATAATTCTTCAATCGCAAAAGGCTTTACAATGTAGTCATCCGCTCCTGCATCTAATCCCGCTACGCGGTCCATAACAGCATCTCTCGCTGTAATGAGTAAGATGGGTATATCCGATTCCTTTCGAATGCGTCTACACACCTCTATACCGTTCAATTCAGGTAGCATGACATCGAGTAATATTAAATCAAATGACTCGTTAAGAGCATAGTCCAGTCCACTGCGACCATCATATGCAACGATTACATCGAACTGTTCGTGACGTAGCTCTAATTCAACAAAACGTGCAATGCTTTTTTCATCCTCTACTAATAAGATTTTTTTCATTACACATCCTCCTGAAAATACTTTTCTGAAATATGATATGAGTCTTTTCCGTTAATACGTTTTGCCACATATAACGCTTCATCCGCATGCCCCATTAATTCATTAATAGATTCTCCATTTTTCGGATAGCTCGCTACACCGATTGAAGATGTTGGTGAGAAGTGTGTACTTCCAATCATCCAACCACGGCGCAGTGTATTTTGAATACGTTCAATTGCTTGTAGCGTTTGACGATTTCGCTTGTCATCATCTAATGACATATTCGATAAAATGACGATAAACTCATCACCACCAATACGCGCAACAATATCATGATCGCGTACACTTTGTAGTAAAGCTTGTCCAAAGTTTCGAATGAAGTCATCCCCCATGTCATGTCCATATAAGTCATTAATACGTTTAAAATTATCGCCGTCTAAATAGAGTAGCGTCAGTGCAGTCCCCGATGTAATCGCCTGCTTCACTAAATTCGGAAACTCTAGTGTCACGTAACGACGATTCGGTAAGAGCGTTAAACTATCGTGATACGCAAGGAATCGAAGCTCATCTTCTTTTTGTTTACGCTTCGTTATTTCCCTGGCAATAATAACAAATTGATACACTTCAGAACGTTCTGTATCTTCTACAGCTGTAATATGGGCTTCAATCCAGACACGTTCGCCTGACTTCGTACATAATTGTAATTCTAACTGTGATTCGCCTTCATTTTCTAAAAGTGCATCGAGTTCTGTACTTAATACCATCTTACTCTCTTCTGTTAAAACACTTAAATAGAATTGTCCAAGTAACTCCTCTTTTTCATAACCTAAACGAGATTCATGATTAGGCGAAACATATAGTACAATACCATCTTCATTCGTAATGACAATAAAGTCATTTGTATTTTCTGTAATTAAACGGAAGGTGCGTTCGATATTGCGTAAATTTGTCATCATCACACGTTTATCTGTAATGTCTAAACAAATCGACAAGAAGTGTTCGATTTCGCCATCTGATCCGTACATGGGTACAATTGTTGTATCCACCCAAAAATGCGTTCCGAGACGTGTTCGATTACAAATCTCACCACGCCAAGTCCGACCCGCTTTAATCGTATCCCACATCTCTTTATAAAAGCTTTTCGGGTGCTGTCTTGAATTAAGTAAACCATTCGTCTGTCCAATTAAATCCTCTTTTTTATATTGTGATATCTTTTCATATCCTGGACTAACATATTCAATAACGCCTTCCGCATCCGTCATACATAGATTAGTAGCTTCATTTAGAGCGAATTGATACGCTTTCAAAATCGTACTTGCTTCATCTAAAGATTCCTGAAGCGCAATATTACGTGTATATTCCTGTGCTTGAATGCAAATTGCGACAACACGTTCATGCAGTAAAACAGGTGTGAAACTCAAAATAAATTCTGCTGTCTCTTGTCGCACCTTAATCAATTTTTGCCGAATAATTGTACGGCGACCTCGGCGTACATTCGCCAGAGCATTAAAGAATACTACTCTTTTTTCTTCATCTAAATTTGCTATATCAAAAAAGTTTCTGCTAAGAATATTTGATTGGAAACCAAATGTTTCGTAAAAACGCTTATTCGCTTTAATCACTTCATATTCTGTATTTAACACCAGAATAGAATCCATCTGTTCTTGAAATAATGTTCTTAAAAAGTGATTTTCTTCTTCTATTGTTTTTAAGATATTAACTTCTTTTGTAATAACTAAGACCGCTTCTCCATTCCCGAATGGGATAACAGTTGTTTCGCTTGTTGTGGGTGTATTTGAAAACAAGTAAAACTCTCGGAATACAACCTGTTCTTTTGTCTCAAGCGCTTGTCTATAGTGGCGTTCAATGACATGTAGCGTTTCTAAAACTAGAACATGTTGTTGTAATGTTTGATTGATTGGCGATTGTTGTTGAAATACTTTTTCAAGTGCCACGGGATTAACATAACGATAAATGAATTGTCCATCTACGTTTTCCATGTAAAAAACGAAATCCGCACAATGTTCAAATAAATTATGCAATTGGTTCACTGATGCTTCTATTTCGTTTCTCAAATTTCTTCCACTCCCCCGAGTTTGTTTTTCTCACGTTTCAAAAAGCAATACACACTTCTTTTATTTTTTGTAGATATTCACTTTGCTCCGTTAATTCTTCCTTTATATAAAGATGATTTTCGTCATCAATGTTCAATTCATATAATGCGATATATGTTGCATTTCCGATTAAAGATAATTTTGTTTCTGTTCCGCTTTGCTGCACGTGACACTTAACGAAACCACCTGGATTATAGACTGTAATCATATTTTCGTCCACAATGTGTAAAAGTGAAGCAACTAACGATGAGGCTGTCATCGCTGTACCACATGCATTGGTAAATCCAACACCTCGTTCATATGTACGGACAAAAACTTCTGATGATGAGATTGGATATACATAGCTAACATTCACACCATCTGGCATATAATTATTTTCGTCATTTAAGCGCTTCGCTAATTGCTCCTGATGTTTAAAATCTTCAATATATGCTTTAGGTACAATTGAGATTAAATGTGGATTTGGTACAGATACTGCTGTATAACGTAATTCTGTTGAAAAATCAGCAATCTGTTCATCAATTAATGTGTGCTGTGCATTATAGACCATTGGTAAAGAAGCTAAATCGAATGACACAGGTGCAATCTCTACCGAAAAAGCAGGAATATCTTCTATTAATTCACCATGACGTGCAACATGTAAATCTGCCTTCATCGTTTCGATGATTCCTTGATCTTTACCAATCTTACTTAATACATAACGTGCAACACAGCGTAATCCATTACCACACATAGACGCTTCAGAACCATCCGCATTAATGACACGCATTTTTGCATCTGCATGTACTGATGGTAACACAACAAGTAGACCATCTGCTCCACCATACTGTACTGGGTCGCATAACCATTTACCGACTTCTGACCAATTCAACTCGTCATTTTTACCTTCTATTAAAAAGAATGTATTGCCTGAACCTTGAACTTTTAATACATCGTATTTCATCGTTAAATCCCCCTACATTTCCTGTCTATTCTATCATAATTCTTATTTTTTATGGTTACAACCCTGTGCACTTGAAGTCATAATTTATTTTTTTTGAGAATTTTATACTTTTTTAACGAAAAATTGTATAAATTATATCAAATATCATACATTTGTTCTGATATTTTTTTCTTATTTGAAATATTTTTTTGCTTTAAAACGGCATATTTTTATTTAAAAGAGGGTATATAGTAAAACCTTATTTAAAATTTACTAAGACGAATAGACACGATTTAGACAATTTTTAAGATTTTTTGTCATTAGGTAAGGGATTTTTTAAAAAAGATAAAAATTTCGCATTTTTATCTTTTCAAATGATGTAATTCCTTGTATATTTAAATTGCAAAATAATTTCATAAATGAATCTCTATTCGTAATAGTAGATTTTAGGGAAGGCAAATGGTGCGTCACCAGTTTTCTGGTTCTAGTGGGTTCGATTCCCACCCCGAAATTTTTTATGCAACACTTATGAAAAATTTCGAAGGTGGAGCGAACATGGTATGTATGTTTGAAGGTCCACCCAAAAGGAGGCGTTAGGTATGCTTAAACAACGTGATCTTTACGAGAGTAATGAATTATTTGAATTGTTAAGCCACCCATCTGTCTTCCCTTTTGTCCGTCAAAAGGCTAAGACAGCAGATGAATTATGGTTTATGACTCGCCAGCTTATGGAGGAAGAAGAGCAAGGACTTGTTGTTTCTCGTACAATACTTGACGAGTGGGGCCACCCAATCGGGACGATTACACTATACGACATTGAAGATAAGGCTGGCTTTTTAGGCACTTGGATTGGTTTACCTTATCAAGGTAAGGGTTATAACCAACAGGCAAAACTAGACTTCTTCAATGAACTGTTTTTTGAACTAGACTTTCAAACTGTATTTATGAAAATTAAAAAAGAGAACATTAAATCTCAACGTGCTGCTGCGAAATTAGAGTATGCGTGTGATGCGAAAGAAAGTCACCCAGCACTATACGAAGAAATCAATGCAGGTGAACAAAAATTCGAATTGTTCAAAATCGAACGAGATAACTTCTACTTGTACACTGCTCGCCAAGCACAGGAGACAGAACAAGCGATGTAATAAAACCAACCCCTCCATTTTAGATGGAGGGGTTTTGTGTATAAAAAATCGAGAGAATCCTAAGACTCTCTCGATTAACTAATTATTTTTTCGCATATTGCATAATCAGTGCCACCATCTCATCTGGTGTTTTTGGTGATTCTGCTTCTGTCATATTTTGACGTAGAGCTGTTTCGTTCTCTTTTAATATACGTAATGCCTGCATGAAGCTTTCAGGGGTCAATTCTTCTTCTTGCAGAACTTCTGCTAAACCTTGTTGTTTGAAAATTTTCGCATTGACAATTTGATCACCGCGCGACTGTGCCATTGATAATGGAATTAATAACATGGGCTTTTCTAGCGCTAAAAATTCGAAAATCGAATTGGAACCAGCACGTGATACGATGTAATCACTCGCATGAAGTAAGTCAGGTAATTCAGTCGTCACATATTCATACTGCTGATAACCTGGCATTTCATTTAATGCCTCGTCGATATTTCCTTTACCACAAAGATGAATGATATTGTATTGTACAAGTAATTCTGTTAAGTTGTTGCGTACCGCTTGGTTAATGAACTTCGAGCCAAGTGAGCCACCCATAATTAAGATGGTCGGCTTACCATTTGTAAATTGACACATTGCTAATCCTCTTGTGCGGTCACCTTCAAATAATTCTGGACGAATAATTGAACCTGTACAACTTGATTTTTCAGATGGTAAGTATTTTAATGTTTGTTTAAAAATCGTGAAAATATGTGATGCGAATGGTAATGAAATCTTATTCGCAAGGCCTGGTGTAACATCAGATTCATGTGAAACAACAGGAATACCTAAAACTTTCGCTGCAATAACGACCGGTACCGATACGAATCCACCTTTTGAAAAGACAATCGTTGGCTTTAATTTACGTAGTAGACCGACTGCTTGGAATACACCTGCTAATACTTTGAACGGATCTGTAAAATTCTTCACCGAAAAGTAGCGGCGTAACTTCCCGCTTGAAATCGAGTGAAACGGTAAATTGGGAAACGCTTCTGAAATAATTTCTTGTTCAATACCGTCCTTAGAACCGATATAATGAACGTCATAGCCTTTATCTAAAAATGATGGTATTATAGCTTGATTGAGCGAGACATGCCCTGCTGTTCCGCCACCAGTTAATACAACTGTTTTCTGATTCATTTGTATAATAAACTCCATTCTATTTATACGATTTTTACATGTATAAAAATAATATCTTATTGTACTATACCAACCCATCCATGAAAAGGCACAATGGACTTAATTTTATGAAAGGAGGCGATTCTGTGTACGAAACGACTACGAACGGACAAAAGTGGAAGTTGCTTTTAGTCATTGTTTCACCCATCTTAGTTACACAAATTGCACTATATTTAGTTACCTTTTTTGATGTATTATTCTCAAGCAAATACGGAACAACTGATTTAGCTGGTGTCTCCATCGGTTCGTCCATCTGGATGCCAATCTATGTAGGGATTTCTGGTATTTTACTATCTGTTACTCCTATTGTAGCACAATCAGTTGGCGCAAAAAAAATGAAAGAGGCAACATTTACCGTCCAACAAGGAATCATCGTATCCATTATTTTAGCTCTGGTTCGCCACAACTATGCTACTCATCATTTTCTTCAATCGCCTACCTGCAGAAGTTCCAAGTCACTATAATATTTTAGGAGAACCTGATCGCTATGCAAATCGTTGGTTTGTTTTCTTCATTCCAGCACTCGGTATCGCTCTTTGGAGTTTCCTACGTTATATGGAACAAAAACCACAATTCATGCACCTTCCAAAACCCGATCAACGGCTCGCATCAGAAGAACAGCATATGATTCTCTCTCGTATGACTAGCCTTTTAAAAAATGAACTCTTACTCTTCCTCACATGGCTCATGTTGAAAAATGTACTTCTTGCACTCGATATCACTACGATTCATCTAGGTATATGGGAATTCGTCGCTTTTGTTGTCATTCTAGTCGTAACATTCCTCATCTACTATATTCAATTTAAGCGTGCTAAATCACAAAGTAGTAGTGGGTAAAGGAATCGCATCTACTCCGTCGCCGATGATCACTAACTTCGGCGACATTTTTATGAATTCAGGCATCCACTGCGTTAAACCGTATGCGTATTGGAATAACATCGGCTTACTATTTCCTTTAATCGGCAAATACCCTTTCATACGATACACTGTCTCTGGTAATGAGCGCACCCAATCCTCAATCTCCTCTTGCGTAAATGCTTGGTCTGTAAAATCAACTAAGCGAGAACTAAGGTGCAAATGATGTCCAATATCTGCTTTTTCAATATCCGTTGGACGCGCTGTCGCTTGAATTTTATTTAAAAATGAATATGGTACTTTTGCATTCGTTGTTTGAACAATTAAAGCATTCGGATTTAGTGCTTGTAATTCGTATGTTACTTGCCCTAACTCTTGTTCTGTTAATAAATCTGCTTTATTTACTAATAATAAATGCGCATGACGAATTTGCTCTAAAAATAAAGAACGTGTTTGTGGTGTCATCTCATGACGCATCAACCAACGCTTACTATCTGCTACGGTTACGATGCCTTTAATATTCAATTGATCTGCAAAAAGCGGTGAATATACTGCGTCTAATGCTTCCACAGGATGAGCAGCACCCGTTGTTTCAATTAATAAGACATCAAAATCATTCTCTGCGAGTAATCCTTGAATTTGCGCTTCTGTATTTTCAGAACCTGTACAGCAAATACAACCATTCAACATTTCTTTTAATGGAATGCCTTCTTCAACTGCTTGTGAATCAAAATTTAGTTCCCCTAATTCATTCATAATAACTGCAGGCTTTAACCCCTGTTCTTTTAATGATTCAATCATATTCGCGAGTAATGTTGTTTTACCACTACCTAAAAATCCACTTAATAAATATACATCTTTCATATATAACACTCCTTTATGAAAAAAGGGACAACTCATCAGCTGCCCCCTTCTTACTTATTGATTCAATTCTTTTAAAACCATTTTGCGTGCTTTTAATAATTGTGGATCATCTTTACGGATTTTCTCACGTAATTCATCCATTAATTTATTTGTCGTTTTGCCTTTTAATATACCATCTACTGTTAGTTTATTATTCGTTTGGAAACGACTGACCGCATAAGATGTGTACTCATCATATAATCCATCAATTTTGCCTGGATTATAACCAAGTGCTTTCAGCATTTTTTCTGCTGCCTTCACTTGTTCTGATACATCCCCTAATTTCATTGTTTTAGAAGGATCTAAATATGGTAACGAAGCATAACTTGGATAATCTACTTTGACAGTTGGTTGAATTCCTTTTTTATGAATCCATTTACCTTCAGGTGTTAACCATTTACCTGTTGTATATTTTAACGTAGAACCATCTTCTAAACTTTTCGCTGTTTGCATCGTACCTTTACCGAATGTTTTTTCACCAACTAACGGAATATGTGCATCTTCATTCATCGCTGCTGCTAGAATTTCAGAAGCAGAAGCACTACCACCATCAATTAGTAACGCAGTTGGCACATCTACTTTACGACCATTTTGAGCGCGAATAATCTCTTTTTGACCATCTTTCGGCTCAATTTGCATAATTGGTTCACCCGCATCTACGAATAGACTCGCAATATTAACCGCCGTTGTTAAAATGCCACCTGGATTTTGACGCACATCGAGTACAAGACCTTTCATACCCTTCTTCTCCATCTCATCCAGCTTCTTCAGTAATTCTTGATACGTTTGGTCCGCAAATGTTGTGATTTGAATATGTGCAATTTTATCTTTTGTCATTTTCGCATAGACTGTTTCAATTGGAATCGCATCGCGTGTGATTGTCACCTTATGCAGTTTCGAATCTTTTCCACGCTGATATTCTAACGTCACTTTCGTACCTTTTTTACCGCGAATTTTTTGTACGGTCTCTGTCGCTGTTTTTCCTACAACTGATTTACCATCAACTGATTTAATAATATCATTTGGACGTAAGCCAGCCTTTTCTGCAGGTGAGTTTTTAATTGGCGAGACAATCATAACCTGACCATCTTTTTCTTGAATCTCTGCACCAATCCCATCAAAACTAGATGAGATACTATCATTAAATTGTGTTGCTTCTTCCTTGCCTAAATAGTCTGAATAAGGATCCCCTAATGACTCAATCATCCCTTTTAACGCACCATTCACAAGCGCATCTTCATCTATTTTTTCATAGTACGATTTGTTTAATTCATCATATGTATCAAATACTTTTTGAAATTCTTCATGGTTTGGTGTGCGTACTTCGACTACCTTCTTCTCCCCAACCGTTAAAGCAAAAATTGTGATACCTGATGTCGCAAGAATTAATACAATAATCATCATAATTAGTGTAAAGGGCTTCAGGCGAATGTATTTACCAGCAGGCTTCGTTTCTTCCGAGGCTTTCGGTTCTACTTCTGGCTGTTCCTCTTGCTTTTTCTGTTCGTCCAATATCTTTCACCACTTTCACTCTCGTCACGTGTACATACACTATTTCTATTTTAACAGGTTCTTAGCGTAACGAAAAGTAATAAAAAAAAACGAATGATTGATTCGCTCAATCATTCGTTTGATCACATTAAACAAGTTGCATCTGTTTACTGCAAGCTGCTTGACCTTTTAATGTTGTATTCGATAGTTCTTCTGAGTTTAAGCTGTAAGAGATTACTTTTTTATTGCGTTGTTTTACTACATTTACGCGGTCTTCCGCATAATAAACAGATAGTCTTGAATGCTTACCTTTTTTATTCACATCGATTACGTACGGTACGATGTCTGTATCCGGATTTAATACCTCATCTTCAAAACCTTTAAAAATTGGATTACGTACTAAAAATGCGGCTTCATTAAATGATTGGATGAAATCTTCTTTCTCTTGTCCTGTTAACTCTTTTTGATCAAATGTAATTGTTACTTCTTCTGACTTCAACTTTTGATGCATCGCATAACGTTCTGTCAACCAAACAACCACGATATTTGGTGGTGCTGTAAGTAATTTGACTACTGTTCCAAGTACAAGCGTAATAAGTAATGCCCATGACATAATGAAAACATCTCCTATATAATAAGTTCTAGTTAATTTGTAATGAATATTGATTACGCTTTTATCCTATCATATGGACATGTAAAATCAATCCTACTTTTTAAATGTTCACGAGATAGGCACAATACCTCTTATAGTATTTGACAAAAAGATGAATTTCTTTTGTCAGAATATATTCAATGTTCATAAATCACATTTGTTCGTGTAGAATAAGAACTTTAGGGGTTTTCTCTATTTCAATGTTTGTTACACTATTATTTCTTTTGGAACGCGCGCACCGCAAATACAATAATTAAAATCCCTACAATAAACGAGATGATTCGCACGATATAATCGGCTGTCAAAAAGGACGACAACGTATTCGCTTCATCATAACCACGTCCAGAAATAATCGACGGCGCTAAAATGATTAAAATTCCTAGTATGACATAAATAATCGCAAAGACCGTTCCTTTCACATCATTCTCTCCCTTCAACTCCCTTCTCTTTACCACTTGTTTCGAAAACTTACACAAAAACTATTTTAATTCCATTTTTTTACTTTATACTAATATTTAGGAAGGTGGTGACGCTATGACAGAAAAAAGTAGTATCGTATTAAGCGCAAGCTTTTTAATCGCCAGTGGTATTGTCTTCAGTTTAGAGCATATTGCTACGATGATTTATTGGTTCGCCCAAGTATTCACAGGCAGTTACCCAACCGAACCCGATCATAACCCGTTCTTATCGAATTTCTTCATTATTATTTTCTTAATTCTTAGTCTTATTTTCTTTGCAATGTTCATTAATTTACGTGGAAAACGTATATAAGGAGGAACCAACCATGTTCATCGACATCGATCATATCCAATTAGCTGCTCCGAAAAATAGTGAAGCTGCTTATAGACATTTCTTTCATGATATCTTAGGTATGCCTGAAATAGAAAAACCAGACAATCTAAAAAAACGAGGCGGCGTATGGTTCAAGTGCGGACAGCATGAAGTACATATCGGTATTCAAGAACCCTTTACCCCCGCAACGAAAGCACATCCAGCCTTTATCGTGAAAGACCTAGCAATGCTCAAAGAAACATTACACGCACACAACATCGAGACAATTGAAGATGAACCACTTGAAAACGCGATTCGCTTTTATGTGAATGACCCTTGTGGAAATCGCCTAGAGTTTTTAGAGCGTATTTAGTGTGAGGAATAAAAAAAGCCCCTATGATTTCTCGAAATCATAGGGGTTATTCATTTGTATCTCTCTATTTTTTAGGATATACCTTCTCAAAACGGTCACAAACCGTCAACATATCTTCTGTAAATACTAAACCATACTGAGGTAACGTACGACCAAAGAAAGCAATATGTGCCTTCTTCCACTCATCATAAGTCCCCTCTCCTTCAGCTAATGCAAAATCTACAGGTACTTTATTAAATGGATAAATATCAATAGCGTATGATTTAATAATTGCAACTGGCTGATTTTGACTATCTAATACAATTTGATGATCGCCCACTTTCGGAAGTGAATCTCCTTCAATTTCATATAGTAGATAGCTCGAACAAGTTGCTGTTTTCGTTCCATTTACAACTAAACTTGCAAGCCACTCTGCTTTTTCTCCGAACTGAAAAGCTTCCATATAACGAACACCCTCTAGCCCCTCCAACTCACAATAACGCTGCCAAAAAGATTCAATTTGATTCATTTTTGTAACCCCTTTATTAAAATTTAACTAAAAATAGCTCAAATTCACTAAAGAAACATGAGCCTAATGATTAGTATACACAAAAAACCACACACAACCCTTAGTCGTGTGTGGTTTATTCATATAAATCCTATTAGTCTTGAATCGCTGCTTCAAGCGCAACAACCATCATGTCTTTGAACGTTGTTTGGCGTTCTTCTGATGATGTTGCTTCACCTGTGATTAGGTGGTCAGAGATTGTTAGGATTGATAATGCTTGTACGTCGTATTTTGCTGCTAGTGTGTAAAGTGCTGCTGTTTCCATCTCAACTGCTAGTACACCGTAGTCTGCTAGTAGTTCGTTTGGATTTTTGTCACCATAGAATAGGTCCGCTGTATACACGTTACCTACACGTAGGTTTAAGCCTGCTTCTTTACCTGCATTGTAAGCTTTTAATAATAGATCGAAGTCTGCGATTGGTGCGAAGTCTAAGCCACCGAATTGGATTTCGTTCATTTTTGAGTCTGTTGTAGCACCTTGTGCGATGACAACGTCACGTACTTTTACGTCGCGTTTTAATGCGCCTGCTGTACCTACACGAATTAATTTTTTACAGCCGTAATCTTTCATTAATTCTGTTGCGTAGATTGAGATAGATGGAACGCCCATGCCTGTTCCTTGTACAGATACACGTTTACCTTTATATGTACCTGTGTAACCGAACATGTTACGTACGTCGTTATATTGTTTTACGTCTTCTAAAAATGTCTCTGCGATAAATTTAGCGCGTAGTGGGTCTCCTGGTAATAATACGATTTCTGCGATTTCGCCTTGTGCAGCGTTAATGTGAATGCTCATGTTTTTCCCTCACCATTCCTGTATATTTTTGAAAACAAATGCTCTTTTTAACTCGCTTGGAAGTCTTCATTCTATGCTATTGTAACTTAATGTCTGACATCTGACAATCTAAAAACTTATTTTTCACGCTCTACGTATAATACCCAAAAATCATCGAACGTAATCGCTGTCATATCAGGGTCTGCGGCTTCCTCAATGTAACGAGAAAGTTCATCAAAGTCCTCCGATTGTTTTGGAAAGGTATGATCTAAAAACATCGCTTCTGCAAATCGTGCAAAAACATCATTTTTACCTCCTCCTCTGTAAGTTAATGCAAATTGATAGAAACTATGTCGCATATATATTCTCCTTAACTAGTAAATTAGAATTGGTTTTTTGAAATTTTTGTATGGCTTTTTTACTTCTGTTTCCGTAATATATAGAATAGATAGAAAATTTCAAATTACGTAAAGTAGGTGACACGATGGTTATGACAAAAAAGAAAGTACCCACTTCTAAAAAAGCTACGAAACGGAGTAAGAAAAGTTCTAAAAACAATGCCACTCCCAAAAAATTTTTAAAATCGTTCAAGGTTCTTAAATTAATTCGTGGGCGTGTAGTACTTGTTTTCGCAGTCCTCTCCATTATTTTAGTAGCGATGCTTATTGTATCTTACAATAATACAGAACGCTTGAAAGATGAACTCCAAACACTGACGGGTAAAAATGTAAATCAGCAAATGCGCGTCAATTTACTCGCTGGTGAAATTGCACAACTATCCAACTTAGAACAGAGCTTTATTATAACAGGTAGCGATGTATATCTTGGACAATATGAAGAACAAAAAGAAACAATTGATAAAACACTTCAAGATTTACATAAAGTCTTTAATAAAAAAGGTGATGCGCGTGACCGAATTGATTCGATTGATCAATTTTATAATAACTATTTAACCTATTCTAAACGCGTCATTGATGTTCGTAAAGAGAGTGGTTTAGATGCGGCACAACGAATTGTTCAGATTGGAACAGGCGCTAAAGCTATGTCCTATGTAAATATCCACATAGACATGATGAATAAGGTATTAGCTAAAAATACAAAAGCGCAAATTAAAAAAGTAGAAAAAAGCACGGAAGTTTCGATGATTATTTTCTTCGTTTTAACACTATTATCGATTATTCTCGTATTTATGTCAGGTACAGCGATCTTCCGTACAATTAAAGTGAATACGCACAAAATTAATCGTTCATTATTGGATATGGCAAGTGCAGGTGGTGACTTAACAAAACGTCTTGAAATTAAAAATGACGATGAATTTGGTCAAATCTCTGCTAGTACAAACACATTAATTGAGTCGATTGCGAATTTAGTGCGAAAAGTCAGTGCTTTAACAGAGAATGTATCTGCAAATGGTCAACAACTGACTGCTTCTGCACAGGAAAACGCGACAACAATTCAACAGATTGCGAACTCAACTGCGGAAATCGCAGAGAGCAGTGAACAGACGATTCGTTCAATGGAGCAATCATCTAACAAAATGTCACATCTAGAAGAAACAACACTGCAACTGAATGATGATGCACAGGATTTACGTCAAACTTCAGCGACAATGCGTGAAGCAGCAAAAGAAGGACAAAATAAAATCCAACAGTCTGCAAAATCAATGATGGAGATTGAAGAAGTTATTGCGAATACGAACCAAACTGTCACAGGTCTTGGTGAAAGTTCTGAAGAGATCACATCGATTATCGGAACGATTACGAGTATTGCTGAACAGACGAACTTACTTGCCTTAAATGCGGCGATTGAAGCGGCACGTGCAGGTGAACATGGTAAAGGTTTTGCGGTTGTAGCAGATGAAGTCCGAAAGCTTGCAGAACAATCACAACGCGCTGCAAGTGAAGTAGCAACGATTGTACACACGATTCAAGACGAGATTTCGGTCATGGTCAAGCAAAATGAGGCTGGCGTGTCGAAAGTCATTCAAGGGGTCGAAATTACGAATGAAACGATTCAAACATTCGACGCCATTACACGCGAGACAGAGAAAACGATTCGTATTATTGAAAACATGGTAACGCGAATCGCTGAGACGAAGAATGTCAGTCAAGATGTTATGCAGTCGTTCATCGCAGTCAACTCGATGGCTGAACATACAGCACATCAAGCAGATCAATCGGCAGCGGCGGCTGAACAAGGCTCTGCATCTATTCAAGAAATTTATGCATCTTCTGAAGAATTGTCACGTCAAGCAGATTCATTACGTGATTTAGTTCAACAATTTAAAATTTAATCTGACCAAAGACTAGGCTAGCTAAGTATTTACTTTGCTTCTGTCCTAGTCTTTGTTTTTTATTTCCATATCAAATGCCCTATTTTTCATAAAATAACATTTTTCCAGCAACATAAACGGATATTCCCTATTCTTTTTTGATAAAAAGTGCTAGTATAAGCAATCGAGGAGTGATTCAAAATGAAACTAACAAAATACGTATTAGCATTTGGGATGTTAACAGGTGCTACTCTACCTTATACCTTACCTGCTACGGAAGCTTTTGCTACCACAAAAAAAGAAGGTGTTGTGTCAAAAGACGTAATCGTACGTGCGGCATCTACACCAAAATCAAAAAATCTTGGTACATTAACAAAAGGAACAAATGTTACGATTTATAAAGAAACAACATATTGGTACCAAGTGAAGTTCAATAATAAATTGGCTTATATTTCAAAAGATCACGTGAAGTTGAATACAAAGAAAAAACCAACAACAAAGAAACCGACAACAACTAAAAAACCAGCAACTGACACACTTGTATCAAAAGTTCCTTCAAAAAAAGCTGCAAATGCGACAATTAAATCGAATGTATATTACTATAAAACAGCTTCAACAAAAGGAAAATCACTTGGTATTTTGAAAAAAGGTACGAAAATTCATGTGAATTCTACAAGTAAATTCGGTTGGGTTGAGTTCGACTTCAATGGTCAAAAGAATTACGTCTACAAAGACTTTGTAACAATGACAAAAAAATAATCAAATGGGAATCGTAGTTTAGACTACGGTTCTTTTTTTATCTTCTCTAAATTCTGAATAATTATTTAATTTAGCTTGAAATTTCGTGGTTTGCATGGTAAGATTCCATTAATTGACTAATAATCGATTAATTAAATAGGTTTTCTTATCGAGAGAGATGGAGGGACATGGCCCGACGAAATCTCAGCAACCCCCTCTTTAAAGGGACAGGTGCTAAATCCAGTAAGACGCAGTTCTTGAAGATAAGAAGAATCACTCTTACTTAGAGTTTTCTTCTTACTATTAGAAGAAAACTTTTTTTATTACACAAAAAAGGATGAGGACAATGACAAAAATCGAAACACTTTTAACTCAGGTGGGAACACATACAGATGAAAAAACAGGTGCAATCAACGCCCCAATCTACCTTTCAACTGCTTACCGCCATGTAGGTCTTGGAGAATCAACAGGCTTTGATTACACGCGTACAAAAAATCCAACGCGATCGGTATTAGAGGAGGAATTTGCACGTTTAGAAGGCGGAGATGCTTGTTTCGCCTGTAGTAGCGGTATGGCTGCAATTCATTTAATCCTCTCGCTATTAAAAACAGGTGATGCAGTGATTTACCCGGAAGATTTATATGGCGGCACATACCGACTGGCAACACAATATGAAGCACAATATGGTATTCAAGCAATCTTTAACGACTTTTCATCTCTTGAGGAGGTGGAACAACTTGTCATTGAACATCCTGTTAAGGCGATTTTCTTAGAGACGCCGACAAATCCTTTAATGCAGGAAATTTCTATCGAAGAATGTGTGAAAATTGCGAAAAAACATGGCATTTTATTGATTGTCGACAATACATTTTTAACACCTTACTATCAACGCCCAATTGCGTTAGGTGCAGATATTGTTATGCATAGTGGCACAAAATATATTGGTGGACATAATGATGTATTAGCAGGACTGGTTGTGTCAAAAGGTGCTGAACTAAGTGAACGTCTTTTCTTACAACATAATGCGATTGGTATGACACTCTCACCTTTTGATAGCTGGTTACTACTTCGCGGTTTAAAAACACTACACCTTCGTATGAAACAACATACAGCAAATGCTCAAGTAATTGTAGAATTTTTACAGAAGTCGCCACATGTACGTGACGTTTTATATGCTGGACGCGGTGGCATGGTATCCTTCCGCCTGCAATCTGGAAAACAGATTGATCCATTCTTACGTAATTTAAAACTGATTGCTTTCGCTGAAAGTTTAGGCGGTGTTGAATCATTTATTACGTACCCAACAACGCAAACACATGCAGACATTCCGGAAGAAATTCGCAATGCGCGTGGCGTAGATGATTCACTTCTTCGTTTCTCGGTTGGCATTGAGGAAGCAGAAGATTTAATTGCGGATTTACAAAACGTATTTAACGTATTAGAAAGCGAGGCTGTTGTACATGACTAAAGAACAAATTGAAACAACGTTAATTACAGGTGCTACAAAACATGATTACGAAGCAAAATCTGGGGCTGTTAATGTACCGATTTACGCTTCTTCTACCTTTGACCAAGAGCATTTCGATGCTTTTGGTCCATATGATTATAGTCGTTCTGGTAACCCAACGCGCGATGCACTTGAGCGAACAATTGCACAGCTTGAAAATGGTACACGTGGCTTTGCTTTTGCTTCAGGAATCGGTGCCATTTCAGCAGCTTTACTTACATTAAATGCTGGTGACCATATTGTTGTAACGAACGAAGTATATGGTGGTACTTATCGCTTTGTAACAACGCTTTTACCGAAGTACGGGATTACGCATACCTTCGCTGACTTCACGGATTTAGAAGCGATTGAAACAGCGATTCAGCCGAATACAGTTGTACTCTATGCTGAAACACCTGCAAATCCACTGCTTGGGATTACGGATTTAGAAGGTGTCGTTAAAATTGCGAAGAAGCGCCAATTAAAAACATTCGTTGATAATACATTTATGACACCTCTTTATCAAAAACCACTCGACTTAGGAGCAGACGTTGTACTGCATAGTGCGACGAAGTTTTTAGGTGGTCATAGTGAAGTCATTGCAGGGCTCGCTGTCACAAAAGACGAAGAACTCGGTCAAGCGATTTACGCGATTCAAAACGGGATGGGCGGTATTCTTGGACCACATGACTGCTTCTCTGTCATTCAAGGAATTAAATCATTACACGCACGTCTTGAAATGTCGTCGCGTAACGCTCAAACGATTGCAGAATTTTTACAACAACATGAAGATGTAGTCGATGTTTACTACCCAGGATTACCGACACATCCTGGTCATGACATCCATAAGCGTCAAAGTACTTCTGGAGGTGCCGTCCTATCCTTTAAACTACCAACTCGTGACTTCACAAAAGTATTTGTAGAAAGCATGCAAATCCCAATCTTCGCTGTCAGTTTAGGTGGTGTCGAGTCGATTCTCTCGTATCCTGTTACGATGAGTCACGCCGCCATTCCACAAGAAGAACGTGAAAAACGTGGCATTACAGATGGTTTACTTCGTCTATCTGTTGGACTTGAACATGTTGACGATTTAATTGCGGATATTTCACAAGCACTTGAAAAAGCAAAAGTAACTGTATAAATAGAAAAAGAGGACTTCAGCGTGAGCTGAGGTCCTCTTCATTATTTTATTTATTAAATAGTACTAGATATCTACCGTAACCTTCTTTTTCTAAGTCAGCAACTGGAATAAAGCGAAGTGCCGCTGAATTGATGCAGTAGCGTAGGCCGCCTAATTCTTTCGGACCGTCTGGGAAGACATGTCCTAAATGGGAATCTGCTTCCTTACTACGCACTTCTGTACGAACACTAAGTAAGCGACGATCTTCTAATTCTGTCAATTCTGTTTCATCAATTGGTTTGGCAAAAGCAGGCCAACCACAACCTGAATTGTACTTATCTGTTGAAGAAAATAATGGTTCACCCGATACGATATCCACGTAGATTCCCTCTTCAAAATGATTATCATATTCATTTTGATAAGGTGGCTCTGTTCCTTCTTCTTGTGTCACGTGATATTGTAATGGTGTTAATTCTTTTAAACGTTCTTCTTTATTTTTCATGTTGAGTCCCCCAATGTTTCTCTTGAAAAGCAGCGCGTCCTGAACCGACATGATAGCGTTCATAATGCTCTGGATTTTTACGATAATAATATTGATGGTATTCTTCTGCTAAATAGAATTTTTTCGCTGGTAAAATTGGTGTGACAATCTCATGTCCGAACTTCCCAGAGGCTTGTAACTTTGCTTTTGACTTCTCTGCAATGCGTTTTTGTTCTTCTGTTGTATAGAAGATAGCTGTTCGATAAGATGAGCCACGATCATAGAATTGCCCGCCTTCATCCGTTGGGTCGATTAATGTCCAAAATGTTTCCACTAATTTCTCATAGGGATACACTGTTGGGTCATATTCAATCTCCACCACTTCATAATGACCTGTTAAATCGAGGCATACCTCTTCGTATGTTGGATTTTCTGTATGTCCTCCAGAATAACCTGATAGGACTCGAATAATCCCTTCTTCTTTATCAAAAGGCTTTACTAAACACCAAAAACATCCACCTGCAAAAATTGCTTTTTCAGTAGCCATCGATTTCACTCCTTTTCATTATTTTTTAGGAATAACGATTTGTAGCGTAATTTCTTTTTTCTCTAGGTTAAAGGTTTTCGCACGTAAATGCGCTGTTCCTACACTATCAATTGGTAAATTAAATGAAGATAGGTCAATATAAGCTGTTTTCTCGCTCGGCTGAATTGTCAACCATTCGGGTAAGCCACCACTATCTCTCACCAATTGTAAAGCTGTTCGAGATGGTAAATCAAGTATTCCGACTTTTACATTTGTTTGATATAACTCTAAATTCCCTTTATCGTCTACTTTTGGTTCAAAAGCAAGCGTAACAGGTACTGTAACACCTAACACTTCTACATTACTCTTTAAAATCAATTCCTTCTCTACTTCTAACCATAATTGAATATTCTTTGTATCATTTGAATTCTGAATGAGTGTATTCGCCAAATCTTCGAATTCTTTTGGTGTTGTTGAAATATTAACACTACTACCTGTTCGATTAATCGCTTCTGGTTTTGGCATGTCTTCTTTACCACTTAACATTAAAATAATAAGTGCAGCAAACCCAAGTATAATTAATGTTAAAAGTGTAAGGAATGCCACTTTCCATTTATTCATTTACTGTTTCTCCCTTCATCTTCATGCGACCGTTTGATTTTTTATAGACACTTACTGTATCCAATGTCTCAAAAATACGATTCTTCATGTTTGTATACCCTTTTGCATTCGGATGAAAATAGTCATCACTATAAACTTCTGCTCTATTTGTATGAAATAAATCTACAGTTGGTACAAAAATGGCATATGCATCTTTTTCTACGATATTTTTCATATCTTGATTCCATTCATCTAGAATTTTTTCAAACTCAGATGTATCTTCTGCATATACAGTTAAAGGATTATATACGCCCACCGCAATAATCGGTGCTGTTTGATTTTGCGCACGAATTAATTTAAAAATTTCTATGTAACGTTTTTCATAATTCGGGCGTTCTGTATCAAAATGCTGTCTTTCTAAAGTGGTGAAATTTTCTCTTAAAATTTTCATCAAATCATTTCCACCTATCGTCATCGTAATGATGTCTGCTTTTTTTAATGCATCATTGATTTCACCACTCTTTAACTGCGTGAGTAATTGATCTGAACGTCTACCCTTTTTAGCAGTTTGCGTAATGTTTACTTTCTCAACGCCATCCATTTTTTCTGGCATCTCTTTTGCAAGACGCCCCACATAACCACCTGCATCTTTTTCATCTCCAACACCTACAGTTAAGGAGTCACCTAATGCAACTAGTTCAATCTCTTTTTTAGGTAATACTTTTTCTCGACTAAATACCCCTGTATCACGAATTGCTTCCGTTGCGCTACAGCCTGTCAACGCGAGTAACATGAAGGCGAGTAGAAGTATATGATACTTTTTCAAACACGTTCCACCTTTCTGAACCGAAAAAGAGAATCGCCCTGTTGTGCGATTCTCATCTCTTTCATTTCTCAATAAACGATTCGTCGATTGAAAACACATACAAAACGTCTTAACTTCCTTTTATTGTAACAATGTTTTCTTTTATTTAAAAGGGATATTATTCAGTATAGTAACAAAAACCAATTGCACCAGGACCTGTATGTGTACTAATAATTGGCGAGGTAAAACTGTACTTTAAATCATTGAATCCACTTTTTTGAATTTGTTCGGCAAGAGGTTCAGCCATCTTCATACCATTTGCGTGCTCGATTGTCACGCCAAGTACTTTTTTGCCTGCTGTATCTTCTTCAAATTGCTTAAACAAATACTTTGTAACGGCTTTGTAGCTACGTACTTTTGTTACAAGATTATATTCGCCACCTTCTAAGTTCGCAATTGGTTTAATATTGAGTAAAGAACCGATTAGACTCGTCGCTTTACCGATTCGTCCGCCTTTTACCATGTTTTCTAATGTATCAATTACTACGTAAAGGTATGTATTTTGTCTTACATGTTCAATACGAGCTAAGATGTCATCTAAATGTTGACCTTCTTGCGCCATTTTCGCTGCTTCTAATACTTGGAATCCTAGCGCTCCAGATGTAAAGCGTGAATCAACAACCGTTACATGCGCATCTGAAATAGCTGCGGCTGCCTCTGCAGATTTTACAGTACCACTCATACCACCTGTCATCGTAATGACTAATACTTCATCGCCATCTTTACCAAGCTCATTAAATAATTCTTCGAATACACCTACTGCTGGCTGTGAGCTTTTTGGTAACTCTTTTGACTCTCCCATACGCTCTAAAAACTGTTCAGGTGTAATATCAACACCGTCTATATATGTTTGTCCATTAAATTGAATTGATAACGGTACAATATGAATATCATACTTTGCTATATCTTCTTTTGTAATTCCACTTGTTGAATCGGTTACGATATGAATACGTCCCATTTCTAGCACATCCTTTAAAATTTGCCTTCGTGCATCTTGTTGTGTTTTTGCACAATGAGCTTTCTTATTTTCTATTTTACTTTCTTTTGTCATGTTATACATGTGACAAATGTCAATTCTTTTTAAAGTTAAATTGTTTCATAATGGAATTATCACAAGTTGTTCAAATTTAAGGAGGGATGCATCATGAATGGTGCACTAGATGATTACAAAACAAAGAGAGAAGAATTTTGGAATGCTATTACACACGGTATTGGATTCATTCTCGCGATCCCTGCCTGTATTCTTCTTATTTTGCAAGCAGAAAAGATGGAATCTCCCCTCTACATGATGAGCTTCACGATTTTCGGGATTTCAATGATGATTCTCTTTTTAGCCTCCACTTTATTGCATAGCGTACCAGAGCGCTATAAAAAAATCTGTTCGATTATTGATCACTCGTCCATTTATATTTTAATCGCAGGAACTTATACGCCATTTGCGCTACTTGCAATCGGCGGGAAATTAGGTTGGGCGATTTTCGCATTAGAATGGGGTTTAACAATCATTGGCATAGTATTCAAAGTATTCTTCATTCATCGCTTTGAAGCATTATCGCTCATCTTTTATATTGCGATGGGCTGGGTCATTATTTTCGCATTCAACCCCGTCATCTCACATATTACGATGAACGGGTTTTGGATTCTATTAACAGGCGGTATTTTATATACTGTTGGTGCTTACTTCTATGCGAATAGAAAAATTCCTTATAACCATGCGATTTGGCACCTATTCGTTTTAGGCGGTAGTGCAATGATGTTCATTTGTATTATTGGATATGTTTAATTGAGAAGGTTGGAGTAATATCCAATCTTTTTTATTTTGGGATAGAGAGATGTAGAGGGGCACTCGACCGGCATTTTGGGGCACTCGAGGGCGATTCGAGACATTCGACCGGCGAAACGGGCCATTCGCCGAAGTGTTTGGGTCACTCGTCCTTCAATTCGGGACATTCGCTCGTTCAAACAGGACATTCGAGGGCGAAAATGGGTCACTCGCCCAAACAACCTTAATTGCTCCCTTTCCGCACTTTCTTCAAGGCTTTTGAGTAATAGAAAGGGACTTGAATTGTCTACAATCGTGTGAAATCGGACATTCGACCTGCGAAACGGGGCATTCGGAGAAGGGATTAGAGCACTCGCCCCTTGGTTCGGGACATTCGCCCGTCCAAACAGGTTATTCGAGGGCGAAAATGGGTCACTCGACCGAACAGCTTTCATTACTCCCTCTCAGCACTTTTTTCAAGGCTTTTGAGTAATAGAAAGGGACTTGAATTGTCTACAATCGTGTGAAATCGAACATTCGACCAGCGAAACGGGGCATTCGGAGAAGGGATTAGAGCACTCGCCCCTTGGTTCGGGACATTCGACCGTCCAAACAGGTTATTCGAGGGCGAAAATGGGGCACTCGCCCAAACAACCTTAATTGCTTCCTTTCCGCACTTTCTTCAAGGCTTTTGAGTAATAGAAAGGGACTTGAATTGTCTACAATCATGTGAATTCGAACATTCGACCGGCGAAACGGGACATTCGTTGAAGTGGTTGGGGCATTCGAGAACGAAATCGGGTCATTCGCTCGTTCAAACGGGACATTCGAGGGCGAAAATGGGTCACTGCTCCTATCCATATCAAAAAGAGAAATCCCATACAAATGAGATTTCTCTTTTCTACTTATATTATTGCTGTGCAAAGACTTGCGTTGCGACAGAGCTATACCAACCAGTTGTCGGACTCTTCACTACGCCCACACCTACGCGATTGTAATTTTTATTGAGGATATTGGCTTTATGTCCTGGTGAGTTCATCCACATATTCATATATTGCGCTGCTGAACTCGCTCCTGCTGCAATATTTTCACCACTTGCCCAGTACCAGTAATTCCACTGATTTACGAGTGTATAATAAGGACCATATGTGCTTGTTGCATAATGTGAGAAGTAGCGATGTGTTATCATATCATATGCACGAAGTACGGCGATTTTTGATAATGTCTCATCTTTCACTAATGGTTGTGCGCCAACTTTAGCACGTTCTGCGTTCATAATCTTTAAAATTTCGTCTTGCTGTGCTTGAATTCCTTTTGATACAAAAGGATCGATATACGGTGGTGCTGTAATCCAACCGCTCGCAATTTTAATACGCTTATTTTTAATCGACGTACCTTCTACTTTTGAAATACCATATGTAGCTTTACCACTCGATGTTTTGGTAGAAGATGTTGCATAGACTGGCTTTGTTTCATGAATAAATACATAGTCCCCGACAAGACCTGTTTTAATCCAATGATTTGCTGATGTTTTATACCAGCCACCTGTTGATTTTTCAATCAACGATAGAGTCGTACCCGCTTTTTTCAGGGCATGGCGACCATAACCACCTTTTACCGTGAAAGGTCTTGTATCTTCTTTTAGTTTATAACTTTTGGCTTTAACGATTACTTTTCTTTTTACTTTCAAAGTTTGTTTTTTTGAAATAGTAACTGGATACATATATGTGTATGTCCCAACTTTATTTGTGTTGGCTTTGCCTGTTATTTTAATTTTCTTTGTAAGGCTCTTACCTTTTGCATCAACAGCTGTTACACTTTTTTTTGGATCAAATGTACTTCCAAGTGTAATTGTTTTTGTTGTTGCCCCTTTAATTGCTGGCTTTGTTGCCGCTTGTGCAGCTGTACCAATTGTACATGTCATCAACATCGCAAATAGTACAACATATAGAACTTGCTTAAATGTGTTTCGCATCCTATTTCCTCCTACTAAAAAACACTATACTACAATAGTAGTATAGTGTTTACCTTTTTTCATAAATTGTGTAACGGAAAGTAAAACCATTCGCTTCATGGTTTTCCGTTGTAGTCTTTTCTACCCAACCTTCATATGATGGGAAAAATGTATCGCCTTCAAATGAATGGTCGATTTTTGTAATGTATAGACGGTCTGCTAATGGCAATGCCTCTTTAAAGATTTGCTCGCCGCCAATCACCATCTGTTCTTCTGCATCTTTTGTCAGCTCAAGTGCTTCTTCTAAACTATGTACAATTTCTGCTCCTGCTGCTTCGTATGCCTTGTTACGTGTAATAATAATATTACGACGCCCCGGGAGTGGACGACCAATTGACTCAAATGTATTGCGTCCCATAATAATTGGTTTTCCCATTGTTTTTCCTTTGAAATACGCTAAATCGCCTGGTAAGTGCCACGGCATTTCATTATTCAGACCAATTACACGATTATTATCATGTGCTACAATTAAAGAAATCATCTCTTTACACCTCTCTTTCTATCTTTTCTATTCTAATAGAAGAAACACTGGATTTCACTCTTTTTCTCCATAATGAGTAATACATGCTAAAAATAGCAACTTTTCACACAATCTTCACTTTTGTTTTTCGATCTTTTTTGCTACTGTTAAAAAAAGGGAGTGAGTAAATGAAACTACTATTTGAACAAACTTGGGACAGAACCATTTCACATCAAGATCGCACATTAATTGAACAAATTTTCGAATATTGTAATAAGGATGTGTGCTATACACATATTCGAACAGCGATGAACCACAAGAATGAACAACTTGTCACATTACTTGTTCATAATACAACAGACTACACCATTACATTCCAAGAACGTTTTGTCCGCTTTGGTGATTTAGAGGGGATCTTTACGATTCCTAAACTAACTATTCCCCCTTATACAAGCATGCCCTGGACTTTCATTTTCAAATCATAACTAAAAAATCAGCTAGTATGCAGAACATCTAGCTGACTTTTTGTATTACACCGCAATTGGTGCTTTAATACTTGGGTGCGGATTATACCCCTCGATTTTTAAATCTTCCATTTCATAATCAAAAATAGATGACTTCTCTTCATTTAATACAAGTGTTGGCAATTCGCGGTGTTCACGTGACATCTGTTCTTCCACTTGTGCTAGGTGGTTTTTATAGATGTGTGCATCACCTAAGGTATGAATGAACTCGCCTACTTCTAAACCACATTCTTTTGCGATTAAATGCGTTAATAGTGCATATGAAGCGATGTTGAATGGTACTCCTAAAAAAACATCTGCTGAGCGTTGATATAATTGGCACGATAATTTTCCGTCTGCTACATAGAACTGGAATAATGTATGACAAGGTGGCAATGCCATGTCATCTACTTCGGCTGGATTCCATGCACTCACAATATGGCGACGAGAGTTCGGATTTTCTTTAATTGACGTAATGACTTGTTTAATTTGGTCAATCGTTCCCCCATCTGCTGATGGCCATGAGCGCCATTGTTTACCATAAACAGGTCCTAAATCACCATATTTTTCAGCAAATGCCGCATCTTCTACAATACGTTCTTGGAATATACGCATCTGTTCCTCATAAACTGGCGCAAAATCTTCGTCTGTTACAGCACGACGTCCGAAATCTGTCATATCAGGTCCTGTGTATTCCTCGCTTGTCACCCATTTTTCAAATGCCCATTCATCCCAAATATGATTATTTTGTGCGATTAATGTACGAACATTCGTATCGCCCTTTAAAAACCATAATAACTCTGTCGCAATTAAGCGAAAAGTAGTACGTTTTGTTGTTAAAAGTGGAAAACCCTTTTGTAAGTCAAAGCGCATTTGATAACCGAATGTACTCCATGTACCTGTACCTGTACGGTCTCCTTTTGCATGACCTTCTTCTAATATATGTTGGCAAAGCGTTAAATACGCCTCATCTACGTGATTCTTCATTGTCATTCTCCTTAAAACTGTTTGTGTTTCATTATAACAAAACGAAAGGAACCGTACCATCCTTCATACGATTCCTTCCGTTACTTTATTCTGTAATAGCGTGTTTTGCTGCCTCTGCTTGATCTTCTTTTGAAGCTGGAATAATTAAGTTTAAAATTAGTACTGCGATTGCACCAACAGCTGTTCCTGATGATAAGATGTAATTCACGAAGTCAGGTACACTACTCATCACTTCTGCTGGAATCCCCATTGTACCAATTGTTAAAAGGATTGGAATCCCGATGACCATCATATTACGGTCATTAATTGTTACTTTTTGAATAACTTTTAAACCGTTCATGATAATCGCCACACAAACAATACCGAAAATAGCATTAATAACTGTCAGTGGTACACATGTAATAATTGTCGCTAATTTTGGCATTAAGCCTAGTAAGACTAAAATAATCCCTGCTGCAATGATTGCGCGTTTACTCGCTACTTTTGTAATTGCGATAATCCCTGCATTTGATGAATAACCTGTCATTGGTGTACCACCAGCGATTCCACCAACGAAACAGCCAAGACCTTCACCAACTGCTCCTTTATTTAAGCGTTTTTCATTCAACTTTTCGCCTGTTACGGTTGATACAACGAACCATGTACCTGTTGTCTCAATTAAGATAATGAAATAAATGAATACCATCGTTAAAACAGCTTGTAAATTAAACTCTGGTTTACCGAATGGGAATGCTGTCGGTAGAGAGAACCATTTCGCCTCTGCTACTTTCGCAAAACTAACTGAACCGAAGAATGATGCAACAATCGTTCCGACAATAATCGCAATAACAACAGACGTTAAACGGAAGAATGTACCTGAACCACTCGTTTTTCTACCTAATAACATCATAACGACTAAGACAATTGCTGTTACTGCCGATACGATTAAGTTTGTTTTTACATCGCCGTCATAAAGACTTGTAAAAGCTGTCGGCATTAATGAGATACCGACAATAACAATCACTGTCCCACCCACTAATGGTGGAATGATTTTCTTAACGGTTTTCGCAAATACTTTTAATGGATAACCAAGTAATGCAATTAACAATGCACCAGGTAATAATGCACCGAATACAGCTCCTAAACCTAATTTACCACCAATGGCTGCAAGGGCACCAACTGGAATATATGATGGTCCTTGAACAACAGGTAGTTTTAGTCCCCCAACCGTTTGAATCAGTGTTGCAATCCCTGCTGCTAAAAAGCACATTTGTACGAAGAAAGATGTATCACTGCCTAATGCAAGTAAGCTCGCGATGATGATCGGTGCTATGTATAAATCCATGGCTAATACATGCTGTGTGCCAAGTAAAAAAGCTCTCCCCCATCCAATCTTTTCATTCACCCCAATAAAATTGTTCGTGTTTTCCTTTGGATTCTCCACTTGAACTGCTCCTTTAATTTCAATTTACGTCTTAACAAGTTGTATGTACATCTTTTAAAATAAAGGGATTCGATTGTTCCCTTTCAAAACTATATTTGCATTATACAAACGTTTTTTTGAATTGTAAACACCAAAATACATACATTATTAAAATTTCAAACTTAAAATGTTCGTATTTTATATTGACGACTCCTTTCTCTATCCTATAGAATAAAGCTATACCATTTAGCTAGTTAAGGAGTAGATGTACATTGATGAAAGATGAAGTTTTGCGTAACGATTGGATTGTCGTTTGCAAAGAGGAAGATGTAAAAGAACAGCCATTACAACAAATCGTACTTGGGGAACGTATCGTATTATTCCGTAATCGTAAAGGAATTCATGCATTCAAAGATTTATGCATTCATCGCGGGGCAGCACTATCGCTTGGTTGTGTAAAAGACGACCAATTAGTTTGTCCATATCATGGTTGGCAATATGATGATGAAGGTCATTGCACGAAGATTCCACAATTACCTGAGGGCAAACAAATTTCACAAAAAGCACAGGCATTCAAATATGGCTGTAAAGTGGCGTATGGTTTTGTATGGGTGAATTTAAATAATAATCATCCTGATTTTTTCCCATATGAAGAAGTGACAGGCGGCGAGTTCCGTAATGTATTATGGGGACCGCAATCTGTGGAAGCAAAACCACCACGTATTGTAGAGAACTTCTTAGATGTTGGTCACTTAGCGTTCGTACATGAAGGCTACTTAGGTGTACAAGACAAACCTGTTATTGGTGATTATCGCGTAATTACAGAAGACGAACGTATTTACACAACACCAATTGATGTCTTCCAACCTGATCCAGATGGTTCTGGACAATCGAAGAACGTGTACTATACATATGAAGTATTACGTCCTTTAACCGTTCGTTTCACAAAAGAAGAACCAAATAACGGGACGAAGATGACAATCCTTCTAACAATCAAACCAGTTGAGGAATTAAAGTCGGTTGCTTACGGTATTTTGTCGTTCAATTATGAAACAGGACAAACAGATGAGGAGATTGTTGCTTTCCAAGATATGATCTTCGCACAAGATAAGCCAATTGTTGAAAATCAAAAACCTGAAGAACTACCACTTGATTTACAAGCTGAATTATCGCTAAAATTCGACAGATTAAGTATTGCATATCGCCAATACTTGAAAAAAACGGGCGTTACACTTGGCGTTGAATAATACTCATATCCAAATCGAGAACTAGAAAACAACTTACTTTACTACAAAAAGGAATGTAACAGCTGTTACATTCCTTTTTTCTGTTTTATAACATTTTTGATATGGAATATTTTATAAATTAAACGTATTTAATTGAGAATTTATTTAAAAAATACTCAAATTAGAGTAATTTTAAGATGAATTTTTTGTGCATATTTTTCAAAAAATATCCTTTTATTTATAAAAAACCTTGTAATTTTTGGAAAAAAACGAGCGAAAAACGCTAAAAATAAAAAAATTTTTCACGAATTTAGGGGTTGATTTTTTAAAAGTTTTACACGTTATTATTTTCTTTCCCAGAAAGTCTCAAAAATCAATCTTTTATTATTATTCAATAAAAAGAATTTTTATTCATTTTCAATCATTCTTTTTTTAATTAATAATAATTCTTTTTCATCTATTTATCGAGCTTTTTCGACACGCTACTAACACATCTCTAAAAAACCCATTGTATTAAGGTTGAATATTTTAGCACTAAAATATTTTATTCTAAATTATGACAATACTTTTTTGACCTATTTCCCAACTACTTTTTTCTTTATAAATAGCGATTTACAGCCAATTCACAGTGTTGACACATTTCTAACCTTCCGTTAATATTTGTACAGCAAACAGCTGTTACGGCACTTAAAAAAATAAAAAAGGTCTCTCAGTTTTAAAAATGATTCATTCATACATCATATTTTAGCTTTCATACTAAAAATCAAAATATCATTTTTTTAACATTTCACAAATTTAGGCAGAGACTATAGAAAGAGGTCCATCAAATGAAAACAAAGAAAAAACTTCATTACGCTTGGGTAATTTTAATTGGTGTAGCTCTAATGGTCGGTTTAACTAAAGCTGGTTTATCGACAATTGGTGGTTTATTCCTAACACCGATTACAACTGATTTAGGTATTGGTATGGGTAGCTTAACGCTATACTTCTCAATCGCTTCAATTGTAACGATGTTCTTCTTACCTTTAGCAGGTAAAATTATTGCGAAATATAATGTTCGCGTTGTATTAGTAGTAGCTATGCTATTACAAGCTGGTGGTTTTGCAGCATTCGGTTTAATGAACTCTGTATGGGGTTGGTACATTTTCTGTATCCCAATGTCAATCGGTTCTGTATTTTTAACACAAATCGCAGGTCCTGTTCTATTAAACAACTGGTTTAAAAAACATAATGGCTTAGCTTTAGGGATCATGGTAGCAACTGGTGGTATTATCGGTTCAATCTTACAACCTGCTGCTGGTAACTTAATCGCAGACGCTGGATGGCGTAACACTTACTTCATCTTAGCTGGTGGAGTTGCAGCAATCGTTATTCCAATTATCTTATTAACAATTCGTTTTGCACCAAAAGATAAAGGTTTACAACCATTAGGTGCTGAAGAAGTAACAGATGCACAAGGAAACAGTGAACCACAAGTAATCAGTGGCGTATCTTTCGCAAAAGCGAAAAAATCAACTGCGTTCATCGCGTTATTCTTATTCTTCTTCATTATTACGTCAATCGCTTCATTCAGTCAGCATTTAGCACCGTTCGCTATGACAAATGACTACTCAATCAAATTCGCTGGTACTGCTCTTGGTATCATGCAACTTGGTATCGTAGTTGGCGCACTTTCATTCGGTATTTTAGCTGACAAAATTGGCGCTCGTAACACAGCAATTTTTGCAATGATTTTAGGTGTTGTACCAATTATCATTTTCTTATTAGTTCCACAAAGCCCTGCTATGTTCATCGTAGGTGTAACAATCTTCGGCTTTATAACATCTTCATTAGGTACATTAGGACCGCTATTAACTTCTTCATTATTTGGTATGAAGGATTATGCTCAAATCTACTCTCTAGCTGCAATTGGTCTTGCAGTAGCAGGGATCTTAGCGTTACCAGCATACGGTTTCATGTTCCAATTAACAGGTTCTTACAATTCTGTACTATTCGTAGTACTTGCTTTATTAGTAATTAACATCTTCTTAATTATCTGGGCATTCGTTGGCAAGAAAAAATTACTTGCTCAAGGCGCTTGGGAAGAAGTGGCTGTTACAACAGAAGCTCCAAAAGAAGCCGCTGTTGCAGCAGAACCAAAAAACGCTTAATTCGTTCAAATAGGTAGAAACACATTTTACTCACGTTGTTTTTTATAGAAAAAGACGAGGACATAAACTGTTCTCAGTCATACAAAAAGGAGATTGCCTATGCAGTCTCTTTTTTGTATGACTTTTTTATAAAATAGCAAGCAACTTGTGTGTGGCATGCCGAATTTAATGGATTGTAAGGTAGAAGGTGTTTATCTAAACTTATATACTTGCTCTATTTACATCAAGGCATCCTCTTATTCTTATGTTGAGTAAAGAAGTCTTCTCTAACCTTAATAAATCAGAATTCAAGCGAAATTGGAGGCTCACGATGAAGAAAAACTATTCTCGCTTGTCATTATTATTTACTTTGTTAGGTATTATAATTATTTTTCTTGGTATCAAACAATCTTTCATCGTAATGTTTTTAGGAATTGTTCTATTAATAGCTGCATTCGTAATAGGTACGATAGCAGTTGTTAAACGTGAACATAGTAGTCTCATTATCTGGTCACTTTTTATTATATTTCTTTTTATATTACCACTGGCAAAACCATCTAATGCTTCTTTCACTGATTGGTTAGCCGTTCAACACCCATTCGATTGCCAAGAAAAAGCATGTGTGTCGAATACAGAAGGTGAAAAAGTAATAAGTAGAACGTCGGAAGATTATTTTTTCTTCAATAAAAAGAGTATTAAATTAGAAGATGAAAAAAGAAGGCTTTTTCTTATTGAAGGGGTTGGTATTCTTGGTGGGTACACAACTTTTACATATAAGCCTGTATTTGAATAATAACAATGAAACCATCAAAGCACTGCATATTTTTTAAATGACCTTTTGGGACAAAATATATCATTTAGCAACAAAAAATCGGAACCACGCCACAGCACGGTTCCGATTTTTTGTTGCTCATATAAGGTCCTCTTTTACATGTATATCCTAACCTATATAGAATCATGAAAAACTTTTTATCACAATTTTTTATTTACTTCAATTCTTTTTTCATCAAATCATAGCCACTTACATCATGCATGAGTTGTGTAATCAGCTGTTCTCTTGCTTCTTCATTAAATACTTCAATTTCTTCATTAGAATCATGTAGATAGTTTTTAGGCCATGATTTTTTGCGCTCTTTTTTTAATTGATTTAAAACAACTTGATTCAAAGCAATCTCTTTTTCTTCTGCATCTACTGCTTTATAAAAAGCTTCATCAAAACGATACTGTGCTTCTGCCCACTTGCCTTTTGACTGTTGAATGGCTTGACGAGCTACATCGATATAGATTTGTTCAGTTGGTGCTAAATCTGTCACTTGTACTACTTCGTAAGTTACGCTTACTCCTTCTTCAGTATCTAATGTGATGGTTTGCCCCTCTTTCACAGATTCAAGGGTCGACCATTTACGCTCTAAATATTTCGGTAATAGTGCATCCTCTTGTATTAGCGTTAACATCGTTCCGTCTTTTGCTTCTAGTCGAATCTTTTGATCATGCTTATTTAAATGGTTTGGTTGAAACTGTGCAACTGCTTTTATACGAACAAATGGTAGTAAATCATCAAACAGTGCTGGTTGCGTATTATAAAGTAAATTCAAGTGGTAGGCTGCTTCACTAAATGGATGTGCGCCTTGTTCGTAATATTGTTCTTGAAGCTTCGGCTGTTTTTTCATCCAATTTTGAACTAATGGAAAATACAGTGCATGCTGGAATTGCTCTTCTTTCGGAATCTCATTCCACTCTCGTTTGTTATAGGCTTGAATTGATTCCTCACTCGCATCTTTATAGTCTCCCTCTTTATTAAAACCATCTTCATTAAAGCCTTGTCGATTATAACCATAGCGGTCATAACCATCTGCATCATATCCTGCTGCATCATAACCATAACGGTCGTATGGCGCTCTAAAATGCGATGGTTTACCTTCATGTGTAGTACCTTCTTTATTTATACCTAAACGGTTAAAACCATCTGGATCATAACCTTCTCGATCAAAACCATTCCGGTTATAACCGCGCCGATCATACCCTTCTTTGTCATATCCTTCTTCATTAAAACCTTCTTTTTTTACATAACTTGCGATGGTCTTTTCTATTTGTTTTTGACTTTCTTCTATATATATGGTGTAACTTTTATATTTCATCTCATTCATTATGAAATCTTTTGATAATGTATAATTTTTGGCTTGTTGTTCTGTACGTGTATACTCTTTGTTGTCTGCCGATTCTGTACAACCAGTTAATAGTAAAGTACCGCACAATAAACTAGCTGTAACGATTTTTTTCATACAATCCTCCTCTTTTTTGACTGTACGTTTACAGTAACAAAATGGTAGTTGGTTGTAAATGTAAATCCAAAAGTTCTTATTATTTTTCGTAAAAAGCTATTGTCTAATTTCGTCTTTTAATGTTATACTATATTCACTTACTAATACATTAGCACACTAAAGTGTTTTACTTAAAAAAGGAGCGAATACATATGAAAAAGATGGGACTTATTTTTACGCTACTACTTGCTTTGTCAGTTGTTTTAGCAGGTTGTGGTACATCAAAAGCAGATAGCTCAGATAAAAAAGAATTGGTAATTGGTGTTGATGATCAATTTGCACCAATGGGATTCCGAGATGACAAGAATGAACTAGTTGGTTTCGATATCGACTATGCAAAAGCTGCAGCAAAAGAAATGGGTTATACAGCGAAATTCCAACCAATCGACTGGTCAACAAAAGAAGCTGAATTACAAAGTGGACGTATTGATTTAATTTGGAACGGTTATACAATTACAGATGAACGTAAACAAAAAGTATTATTCTCTAAATCTTACTTAGAAAATGCACAAGTAATCGTAACAAAAGCGGATTCACCAATTAAAAAATTAGCCGATTTAAAAGGTAAAAACATCGGTTTACAAGCACAATCTTCAGCTTCTGAGGCATTGAATGCAAACCCAATTAAAAAAGACGTGAAAAACGTGAGCGAATATAAAGATAATGTGCTCGCACTAAACGATTTAAAATCAGGCCGTACAGACGCAGTCATTATTGATGAAGTCGTTATTGATTACTACATGAAAAAAGAAAAAGGCACATACACATTACTTGAGGAATCTTTAGCACCTGAACAATACGGTATTGGTGTGAAAAAAGGTAATGAAGAATTATTAAACAAGTTACAAAAAGCACTTGATACAATGAATACAAATGGCGAAGCTGAAAAGATTTCAAAAGAATGGTTCGGTGAAAGTAAAGTATTAAAGTAAAAAGGTCGTAACACATCGACAAGTGTGAGAAATTGACACTTGTCGACTTTTTGTGAACACGATACACTTACAAAGGAGCTTTTTACAAGAAATGAGGAGGACAATTTATTTATGAGCTTTGATTATTTTATGTCTGTACTAAAACCTATGTTGACAGGCGCTCAAATGACACTGCTGTTATTCTTTATTACGATTGTTTTGTCGATTCCACTTGGCTTCTTAGTCATGTTGGCACAAAAAAGTGCATTTAAGCCACTTGCATGGTTAGCGCATACATTCGTTTATGTTATGCGTGGTACACCGCTATTATTACAACTGATTGTTGTGTGTTTTGGTCTTCCTGTCATTCCAGGTATTGGCGAATATTTAGTATTGGATCGTTTCACAGCGGCAGGAATTGCATTCGTTTTAAACTATGCAGCTTACTTTGCAGAAATCTTTAGAGGTGGCGTATTATCAATTGATAAAGGTCAATACGAAGCAGCACAGGTACTTGGATTTAATAAATTCCAAACATTAACACGTATTGTCATTCCTCAAATGTTCCGTATTGCCCTACCAGCACTTGCAAATGAGTCGATTACATTAATGAAAGATACAGCACTTCTATACGCAGTGGCAGTTCCTGAACTATTACACTATGCACAGACAGCTGTAAATCGTGATTTAAACTTCTTCCCATTCGTTATTGCGGGTGTCATCTATCTATTATTAACTGCAGTCTTAACATTCATCTTTAAACTACTCGAAAAGAAATTTTCATTTGAATAGGAGGGATTTTCATGGCTATTATTGAAATTGATCGTTTAAAAAAATCATTTGGTCAAAATGAAGTATTAAAAAGTATTACGTTCTCTGTTGAAAAGAATGAAGTTGTAGCAGTGATTGGTCCTTCTGGTTCAGGTAAAAGTACAATGCTCCGTAGTCTTGTACATTTAGAGAAAATTGATGGTGGTTCGATTGTCATTGACGGCGAATATCTTGCAAAAGATGGTCACTATCCGAAAGCAAAGGATATTCGTGCGATTACAGCGAAGACGGGTATGGTGTTCCAACATTTTAACCTCTTCCCACACTTAACGGTTCAAGAAAACTTAGAGATGGCACCTCGTCTTGTGAAAAAACAAGAGAAACAAGCCCTTCGTCAAAAGAGTAGCGAACTATTACAAAAAGTAGGCTTATCAGATAAGGCTGAGGCGATGCCAAATAGTCTATCAGGTGGTCAAAAGCAGCGTGTCGCCATTGCGCGCGCATTAATGATGAACCCTGAACTACTATTATTCGATGAACCGACTTCTGCACTAGACCCTGAATTAACAGGTGAAGTGTTAAAAGTAATGAAAGATTTAGCGCGTGAAGATATGACGATGATTGTCGTAACGCATGAGATGGCATTTGCGCGTGAAGTTGCCGATCGTGTTGTCTTTATGGCAGATGGTGAGATTGTAGAAGCAGGAACACCTGAAGAAATTTTCGACAATCCGCAACACGAACGAACAAAAGCTTTTTTAAGTAAGAACTACAAATAAAAATAACCCCTATCAAATCGTATATAAATTTGATAGGGGTTATTTAATTTGCTTTCTTTTAAACACGTTGCCATTTCGGTATTTTTTGTCGTTGTCGCCACCAATAGAGTAAAAATCCTATCCATGTTATAACCGAAACCCATAAGGCATATGGCCAGTATGGTGGACGGTAGTATAGTTCGACTTCATGCTTCCCTGTCTCCTCCATTGGAACACCAACGAAAGCATAGTTCACTTTTTCGACTGCTACTTTTTTTCCGTCTACTTTAGCATGCCATCCTTTTTCGTAAGGAATCGACGATACGAGTACATCGTCTTTTTTCACATTTACTTCACCACTCGCCTCGCCGTGGTTCCACGAGACATCTGCTTCATTCTTTTTATTATAAGCTGCATTTAATGTTGTATAATCCTCATCATAAATCGCTACATCTTTTAAACGATACGTTCCCTTTGGTAATTCTATGAGTAATTGATCAGAAGCATCGACTGCGAGCGTGATATGATTATAATTCGTACGATAGATGGAATTCGATTTTTTACGTGTTGTACGGTATTCATTTGCTTCCATTGTAAAGCCTGTGTAATTCCGAATACCTTCTATATACATCTGTACATACATTGTTTTAGCACCCATAATTGGTGCAAGACTGAATGCTACACGACCTTTATCTTGATCAATAATTAGTTCCTCACCATCCCAATGCCCACCTTGTACCGTATTGCTTAGAATCTTACGTTTTTTGACTTTCGGTGCTTTTTCCTTACCATCTGTCATAATAACGCCATCTAGCATTGCATGTTCTTTCGCAAGAACCGGTGCATCGTCTAAATCAGACTGACGATACGTTTTTGTCGCAATACGAAATACAGGTAAATATTGGTCATTTTCGTAAATTTGCGTATTTTCATTTACCTTTACGAGACGGTAATTATATGGTACTGCTTCATTCGACTTTTCACGCATATAAAATTGAACTTGCTGCATCGCCATTAAGTTTGTGCGATTACCAAGCGTTCCATAACGACTAACACTTTCACGTGCCATATCAATTTGCAAGTCACGTAAATACCATAATAGTAAATCGCCATTTAGAATACTGGAATAAATACTCGTTCCTCGGAAGTTTTGAACCATCGGTGTATTATTACGATAAGGTACCATCCAATCAATGCGTGCATCTTTTGAAACTTTACGTTGTTGCATCCATTCGACTGCTTGTTGTTGCTCATTCGAATGATACGCTTCTGATGTGATAAAGGACTTCGTTGCAACACCTGTTTTTGTTAAATCTTCTGAAAAAATATTGGCTTCAATTATACTAAACACGAGAATACTTGCTGAAAACCAAATGAGTGGTGCACGATACCACTGTGTAATAGCGAAAATAACAAGCCATATAGCTGTGGTAATCAGTAATGGCATAGATGATTCATATTGTGGTGTGAGCCATATAAAGAGACTCCATAGTGCTATAAAGCCAATGACTCCATAAACAATCGTACGATCTCGACGCCATTCTTCAAAATACTTAATCGCTACACCAAGCATCCCTGCAAAACTTAAGATAACAATCGATTCCCAGCGCTGTTGTGGTGCTGAAAAACCATTAAAGATACTGCCGATATATGGAATAAAGTGCGCAATGATTCCTCCCCCTGCAAAAATTGCAAAGAAGCGGAATGTACGATGACGATATAACGGTTTGATAAAGAATAAAATAAAGATAAAAATCGGTAACCATAAAACACGCGGATTCATGATGATGGCGTCATTGATTTCAAAACCTTTGATTGGGTCTTGAAATGGCGGTCTCACATTATTTATAAATCCATAAGCAGCTGGTATAAACGCAAAACAAGCAAGAGCAAAGCTGATGATGCCACTTGCGATATATCGCTTTAACTGCTCAAAAGCGCTTCTTTCATTATCTGTTAGATGTATAAATTGACGTACGATCATGTAGATTACTGCGGTTAATAAGACAACATAGGATACATAAAAGTTACTAATCATCATGAGTGCTGCTGATAGTGTAAATACGAATAGTGACTGTTTACGTATAATTCGCTCAACACCAATTAAAATAAGCGGTAGCCAGAACATCGCATCCGTTAAAATATCCCAGTACATCTCATGCCGGAAGAAAAATGGACTTAGTGCATAAAAAACTGCACCAACATATGCCCCGCGAATGGATTGTAAGATTTGCTTTAAAAATATATACGCAACAAACATGATGACTGTTTGTTTAAATATGCTCATTGGTAAGACGAGCATCGTCCAGTAATCAAAATCTGGCGTAAATTGAAAAAGAGTTGCAAACCCCCATGTGATTGCAACCCATGGTAAGAAAAAGAGATTCGTTGTGAAGTAATAAGCGAGCGAACTAAAAAAATCGCCACCTAGTCCGAAATCAGCAGAATAGAAAAAACGTCCTTCTGCATATTGATTATAAATAAATTGTTTAAAAGGCAGCATTTGTGATAAGCCGTCATTAATCCCCTTCATTACAGTACCTTGTTGCCAGGTAATTATGTAAAAAAGATGTGCCAATAAAGAGATGATGAGCATGCTTATTAGCACAACTCCGTTGACCCTTCTACGCTTCTTTTGAAACACGGATAATCCTCCTTGTCACAACAAAAGTAATCGGAATACTAATTAATACTGTTGCAATCGGTGCAAAATAAGGTGACACAAACAGCCATTCCACAAATACAAACATACCAATCGTTTGAATGACGATATTCGTTACTTGTGTTAATGGAAAGAGTAAAAATGATTTCCATGATGGTTTTTCCTCATACGTAAAGTATACATTCATAAAATACGAACCAATCATACTGTTAAATGTCGCCACAATATGACTGAGGAGATAAGGCCATTCACATACTGTATAGAGTAGCAGATACCATAAGTAATAATGGCCCGTATTGAGAACACCTACAATGATAAATTTGATATATTCTTTTCTAGTATTCATACACACGACTCATTTTCTATTTTGAACTGACCTTACTCTTCTCCATACTCACAACACGTAATGCACGATTCACATTCGTTTCGCCTACGATATAGTGCGGTCTTCTTTTTACCTCACAATAGATGCGTCCGATATATTCGCCAATTACACCCAAACTCATCAACTGTAAACCTCCCAGCACAAGAATGGCAGAAATCGTTGTAAAGTAGCCAGGTACGTCAATTCCTTTGAAAAAGATTCTTCCAAGCATAATTGCGATATAAGCAATCCCTGAAAGCACCGTCAATAACCCTAAATATAGACAGATGCGAAGCGGTTTTGTATTAAAGGATAAAATACCATCTACTGCGTACGAGAATAACATACTAACGGACCATTTCGTTTCGCCAAATTGACGCTCGACATTTTCATAGTAGATATTCTTTTTTGATAATCCAATCCATTCGAAAAGCCCTTTTGAAAAGCGATTATTTTCACTTAAAGATAAAAGTGCATCAACTGCTTGGCGACTTAATAGACGGAAATCTCCTGCGCCATTTTGTAATTCTACTGTACTTAATTTATTCATCATTCGATAAAAAGTGTTTGTAATACCACGATAAACCATGCTCTCTCCACGACGATCGCGGCAAGCAATGACTTGGTGATACCCTTCTTCGAAACCTTTCATCATGTCCATTATTAAACTTGGCGGATGTTGTAAATCACTATCCATTAAGATGACTGCATCTCCCGTAGCATGTTGTAAACCTGCATAGATAGCCGCTTCCTTACCAAAATTTCTTGAAAAAGATACGTAGTTCACGTGATTATCTTTTTGCTGTAGTTCTCTGATACGTTCTAGCGTTCGATCTTTACTCCCATCATCGACATAAATAAATTCGTAGTCGTATTTGGACTCTCGAACCTCCCGATCAATCGCTTCGTAAATTCGCGGCACATTCTCTTCTTCATTGTATGCCGGTAGAATAAACGATATTTTTGACATATAGCTTCCTCCTTACAGCAAGACTCTTTTATTATCTTATCCTAAAAATAAATACTTTAAACATGGTTGCTAGTTTTTACTAAAATATTAAAAAAGTATTTTTATAGAAAAGACAATCATTTTATTATTTTTACATACTTTTACATTTAGAACAATCCTCCTTTACAATTATTCTGTATAGTAAAATTATAAAACTAAAGGAGGATTTACCCTTGAAAATCATATCAAAAAAATTACTCTCTACTTTTGCTGCATCTGCAATAGCATTCTCTACCATTGCAGCTGGACAAACGTCTGATGTCTCTGCTGCAACAAAGAAAAAAACAGCTACACCCGAAATTAAAAATGTCATTTTTTTAATAGGTGACGGTATGGGAACATCCTATACATCTGCTTATCGTTACTTACAAAATAGCTCATCGACTAAGTTCGTCGATAAAAGTGTATTTGATCGCTATTTAGTTGGGCAACAGATGACATATCCTGAAGATCCAGCGCAAAATGTAACAGATTCTGCAAGTGCAGCTACTGCCATGTCTGCTGGTGTTAAAACATACAATGCAGCCATCGCTGTTGACAATGACCGTTCAAATGTGAAAACCGTTTTAGAAGCCGCAAAAGAACAAGGCAAATCAACAGGTCTTGTTGCAACATCTGAAATTACACATGCAACACCAGCTGCTTTTGGCGCTCATGATGAAACGCGTAAGAATATGAATGGGATTGCGGATGATTATTTTGATGAAAAAATTAAAGGTAAACATAAGATAGACGTTCTACTTGGTGGTGGTAAAGCGAACTTTGTACGAACAGACCGTGACTTAACAAAGGAATTTAAAAAAGCAGGTTATCGTTATGTCACATCAAAAGATCAACTTCAAAAAAATACAAATGAAAAACTACTTGGATTATTTGCAGATGGTGGATTAGATAAAAAAATCGACCGCAATAGTTCGACTCCTTCTCTCGGTAATATGACGAATGCAGCATTAAAACAATTATCTAAAAACAAAAAAGGTTTCTTCTTAATGGTAGAAGGCAGTCAAATTGACTGGGCTGGACATGATAATGATATTGTCGGTGCTATGAGTGAGATGGCAGATTTTGAAGATGCTTTCGAAGCAGCTGTGGAGTTCGCTAAAAAAGATAAACATACATTAGTTGTGGCAACAGCTGACCATTCAACGGGTGGATTCTCAGTAGCGCAAGGTGGCGACTATAATTGGAATCCTGAAGTGATTCGTTCCATTACAAGAACGCCTGACTTTATGGCAGAACAAATTACAGACGGTGTCGCACCTGAAAAAGTATTAAAAAAATACATTCAATTCCCTCTAAGTGAAGAAGAAATTCAATCTGTTGTCACTGTAAAGGAAAAAGATGTAACAACGATTGATAACGCTATCGAAAAAATTGTCAATCAGCGCTCAAATACCGGTTGGACAACAGGTGGACATACAGGTGAAGATGTAAACGTTTATGCATATGGACCAGGATCAGACCAATTCCGCGGGTTACTTGATAATACTGACCAAGCGAAAAAAATCTTTAAGATTATTGAAAAAGGTGCGAAAAAACAAACGGTCATTAAAGACCGCTAAGGAATACGGGGGCAATTCTATATGAATTGTCTCTGTTTTACATAGGAGGCTTATATGAAAAAATGGATGTATGGTAGTTTATTTTTGTGCTTATTACTCGCAGGTTGCACGTCACAAGCTGAAACAAAACCAGAAAAACAACAAGAAGATTATCGGACAGATTATACGGTCAACCCTCAAGTACCCGATGATACGAATTTAAAAGAACAAGAAGATACCGTTCGTTCTCGCCTTGGTGTTGCTACATTAGAGAATGCTTCATTCAAAGTAGATACGTATAATTTAGGTGATATAAAATTGACCGTTCACGAAACAAAAATTTTACAACTGACACCTTCTCACAGTATGATTGATTATTTTCATGGATTAACAGACCGTACTACTTTTCCGATTGCGAAAGTATTTGTGACAATCGAAAATACCGGAAAGAAAAAAATTCAGTTTGCGCCATTTGCTGTTGCTTCTTTAGGAAAACAGATGTGGACACATGAGCAAGAAGTTTATTTAGATAATTTGAATGGTACTTATCTTCCTGGTGAAATAAAGCGTGGTAATTTAGGCGTTATTTTACATGAAAAGTCAGCAGGAACAATCCAAGTGAAGACAACAGATGTTCTTGATGAAAAATCTAAAAAAATTCAAAAAGCAGCTGATTGGCAAATCATTCTGCCAAAATAGAAAATCAGACTGGGATGAAATATGTCACTTTCTTTTTTAGCGTTCACAAAGAAAAACTGGAACCGCGTCACAGCGCGATTCCAGTTTTTCTTATGCTCATATAGGAGGGTATTTTTACACTCATGTCTCAATCTGATTTTTACCTAATAAAAAAGAGAAACTGCGCGTAGCAGCCCCTCTTTAGTTTACTGTTTTAAAAAATCTTAGTACCAGCCGTTTGAAACCCAGAATTGTTTTGCTTTTTCCCATGAACCGTAGCGTTGTTTCACATAGTTATCCGCTACACGTTCTTGGTTAGCTGCTGAATAA
>NZ_BJOB01000018.1 GCF_006539985.1 Kurthia gibsonii
ACCTTAATTCCATTAATCGCTCCATCAATCGATTTTTGAACTTGTTCTGGTAAATGCTCACGTTGGTTCACGACATATTTCGACCACTTTGTTACTTCGTCGATAAATCCAGGTAATGCAGCTAAGAAGTTATTCAGCTGAGTAGCAATTAATGGCCATACATATGATACAAAGATTGCCACTAATCCAATCAGTAGTAAAAAGATACTGAGAATACTCGACCAACGCGGAAATTTCTTTTTCTCTAAAAAACGTTGTAGCGGTTCCGTAATGTAGAACAAAACCCCACCAATTAATAAAGGTGTAAAAATCGCACTTAGAATAACAGCGATTGGATAGAAGATATGTTTAATCTCCATAAAATACTTAATAATTAATAATGTTAAAAGGAGTCCAATACCTGCTTGGAACCACACTTTTTTTGTCAACGTACATCACTCCATTTCCTGTACATATTATAGAATATTTCCACAGAATAGGAAAATCTAACATCAAAAAAATGAGAAATCGTTTTATTTACGATTTCCCATCTCATTGATTTATAATTTCGTATCATCAACATTATCTAAATATGCTTTAATCGCTACTACAACATCTTCTAAACATCCTGCTTCAAATGGAGACGTTAAATGAGCTGCCTCAACTAGCTTTGTGAAAGACTTTGAACCGCCTAAGCGACACAGTGCTAAATAATCTTTCCATGCTGCTTGATAATCCTCTCGTGAACGTTTCCAGAATTGGAATGCACATACTTGCGCTAATGTATAATCGATGTAATAGAATGGACTTGCAAAAATATGACCTTGGCGTTGCCAGAAGCCACCCTTCTCTAAATACGCATCGCCATCATAATCACGATGTGGTAAATATTTCTTCTCGATTTCGCGCCATGCAGCTTTACGCTCGTCAGGTGTCATCTCTGGATTCTCATACACAACATGTTGGAATTCATCGACAGATACACCATATGGCAAGAACATTAATCCACTTTCAAGATGTGAGAATTTATATTTCTCTGTGTCTTCTTTGAAGAATAGCTCCATCCAAGGCCATGTGAAGAATTCCATACTCATCGAATGAATTTCTGCTGATTCAAAAGTCGGCCATAAATACTCTGGAATACCAATATGACGACTTGAATATACTTGGAATGCATGACCTGCTTCATGTGTTAAAACATCAATATCTCCTGATGTTCCATTAAAGTTAGAGAAAATAAATGGTGACTCATAATCTTCGATGAATGTGCAGTAACCGCCACCTTGCTTTCCTTTTTTCGCAACTAGGTCCATTAAGTTACGCTCTTGCATGTAACGGAAGAATTCATTCGTTTGCGGTGACAGTTCTTTATACATTTGTGCACCTTGTGCAACAATCCATTCAGCATCACCTTTTGGTGTTGGATTTCCTGTCGCATATGTGAATGCTTCATCACAGAATTTTAATGTATCAACACCAATTCTTTTACGCTGACGTTCACGTAATTCCGTCACATATGGTACGACAACATCTCGAATTTGATCGCGATATCCTTTTATCATCTCTGCATTATAGTCGACGCGGTTCATACGGACATAGCCTAACTCCACATAGTTTTTATAGCCTAACTTAACTGCCTGTGCATGACGATTTTTTACTAATTCATCATAGATGCGATCAAACTCTGCTTCATGTTTTGCGAAGAATGATGAACTTGCATCGCGTGCTGCTTTACGTGTTGCACGATCTTTTGATTCAGCGAATGGCGCAAGTTGTGCCAATGTATATGTCTCACCTTGGAACTCAATTTGAGCCGAAGCAATTAAGTTTGAATACTCCGTACTTAGTTTATTTTCTTGTTGCATCAGTTCAATGACTTCTTTTGAAAAACCTTTTAATTCATAATCAGCTAAAGAAAAGAGCTGTGAACCATACTTCTCTTCTAATTCTTTACGGAATTTCGAATTGACTAACGCTTCATAACAAGCTGTTTGCACTTCTTGTAGAATTGGACCGTTTTCATCTAAAAATTCACGCTCTTTACGGTAATATGTATCATTCGTGTCGATTGAAGAACGAATATATGCGATATTATCCATTGTTCCGTAGTGATTGCGAATAACATTGATTTCATCTAGTACTTGTTCCTGTTCTTCTACTGTTGAAGCTTCTTTAAACTTTGTTACAAGTTGCATTAAATCTTTTTTCATTTCTTCAATATCTGGTCGTGCATATTGATACTCATCAAATGTAATTGTCATGTATGTCCCTCTTTTCTATTCTTTTCGATTTTCGAAATATTTATTATATTATTCAATAAATTTTGGAAAATTGCAACGAATTGTAGCGCTTATTCTTCCTATATTTAAAAATAAAGGTTAAGAACTTATATTTTCCTCAGATTTATGCTAATCTATTTCTATGCCCAATTTTTAAAGTGAGGTGCTAGACATTGGTAGGTCGTAACGATCCATGTCCATGTGGCAGTGGTAAAAAATATAAGAAGTGTCACGGTAAGAATGCTGATGGCAATCTTATGAACTTAGTAAATGATGAATTGAATCGTCTAGAGCGTACATTCATCCAAGAGGTTAATCCTGCTTCAAACTACAAAATGAATCAACGTTATCAACAATTGCTAGGAGAACTTTCTTCTGTTTTCCCTGATTTTTTAATCAATGCAATTAACATTGAAACATCTGTATATATTGAAGAACCAGCGCAATGGCAAGCATTCATTGCAAACCAAAGTGAAACAACAATGCGTCAACAAGTAAAAGAGATTATCCAAAACTGGCATAATCCTCGTTTCATTTTGGCACACGTTGAATCATATGACGAAAAAGTGATTACACTTTTAGATGAAGTTGATGGCAAGACATATCAAATCCCAGCAACTTCTGAAGGTAACACACCAGGCGAATGGTTATTCGGTATCGCATTACCAGACCCTCGTCTAGGTGAAAATGGCTTACTTGTAAAGAGTTCTGCTTTATTCATTCCTAAGAATGATGAAGTAACAAAGAACGCTTTATTAGAAAAGCTAAAAGCAGGTATTACAGATTCATACGAACTGTATAAAGTATTCGGTGAAAGCAATTCGCCAATGGTAGAAGAAGAAGCAACGGAAGTTGTAGAAACAGAAACTGTTGTAGAAGAAGCTCCGAAAAAAGAAGCGGCTTTAGCAGACGAAGAATCATCTGTTCAAACACTTGCTGAAAAATACTTAGCTGAATATAACTTAGAAGCAGCTGCTTTCTTAGAAAAACTTCAACAGTTCTTAGATTCAGAAACAGTGAAGGCGAAGAAACCAGAAACAGTTGCAGCAAGTGCGATTTTAGCTGGACAAGCAACGAACATGATTCCGGAGGGCGGCTTGTCAAAAGTAAAAGATGTTGCTGAATATTATGGTGTTTCTGCTTCATCACTTTCTAAATACCGTAAGCAAATTACAGAGTTTTTAGAAGCTTAATCAAAAAAGAGAGCTCGTTCCGTAAAGGATCGACTCTCTTTTTTTAGCGCCATAATTTTACTTTTTGTAAGATAAGACCTGCGCGTTCTCTCGCGCGTGCAGTAAATTCAATTGTTTTCGGTGTAGGAGCAGCTACTACATCTACATTAAAACCAAAATGTTTTGCAATCATTTGTGCACGTGCTAAGTGGAAGTCATTTGTAATCAGTGTAATTTTTTCTTGATTAAGTGGAATGAATTGAGATGAGAATTTAATATTTTCATAGGTGGAAGTTGATTTCTTTTCTACAATTAAGCGATGCTCTTCAATCCCTTGCTCGATTAAATAGTCACGCATGACAACTGCCTCTGCCTCGTCTTCATCATCACCCTGACCACCCGAAAGAATGAGTTGTACATGTGGATATTGTTTAGCATATTCTGCTGCTGCATCTAAACGATTTTTTAAGGACTTTGACGGAACTGCACCTGGATTCACTTTTGCACCTAATACGATAGCATAGTTGCTTTTACCATCTGCTTTTGGTTTCGTACCTTTATTCATTATATAATCCGTACCAAGCCAAAAGATGGCACCTGACACGACACAGCTTATTAAAGTTATCTTTTTCCAACCCATGAAAATCACTCCTATTCTATAGAATATAGAACGCTCCATTCTTCTCTATGTTGCGTAATATAAAAAAAGAGGAATCACTTTCAAATATCGTGATTCCTCATTCTATATTAGGCTTGTTCTACATTATGATACACTTGTTGGACATCTTCTAGTTCTTCTAATGCATCAATCATTTTTTCAAACTGAGCCATCGACGCTTCATCTAATTGAACCTCTGTTTGTGGAAGCATTGAAATTTCAGCAACTGTGAATTCTTCAATACCTTCTGCTTTTAATGCTTCATCTACACGTGCAAAATCAGTTGGTTCTGCATATACAATCGTTACATCGCCTTCTTCAAAAACATCGCGTACATCAATGTCTGCCATGATGAATACTTCAAGTAATTCATCTGCTGTTTTACCTTCTACACCAAATACAGCTGTTTTGTTGAACATATAATCAACAGAACCTTTAACACCCATGTTCCCACCGTTTTTACCGAATGCTGCACGAACGTCTGAGGCTGTACGGTTTACGTTGTTTGTTAAGGCATCAACAATTACCATTGAACCATTTGGACCAAAACCTTCGTAGCGTAGTTCATCATAAACTTCGTCTACATTTCCTTTTGCTTTATCAATCGCACGATCAATAATATGTTTTGGTACACTATATGTTTTTGCACGCTCTAAAACGATTTTTAAAGCGCCATTTGATACTGGATCTGGTTCGCCTGATTTAGCTGCTACATAGATTTCACGACCAAATTTCGCATTAATTCGACTAGTATCTTTATCTTTTGCGGCTTTCTTTTCCTTAATGTTATTCCACTTACGTCCCATTAAAATTCACTCTCTTTCAAAATTAGAATACCTAAATTGTCGACGGGTGGGCAGTTATACTGTCGCCCGACATGGACGAGCCATTAATTTACTGTAGTATTATACACCAAATTCATTCAATTGCCTATTTATCATTGTTAACAAATAAAGAGCTAATTCACTTCATTCGCATGAAATCAATTAACTCTCTTTTTTATGCCTTCATTATTTCATCATATAAACGCTGATTTGCTTCCATACACAATTGATAAGTTTCTTCAAAATCACCCGTGTAATAAGGGTCTGGTACATCTTTTGGTTCGTCTATAACGTCTAAGTAGCGCATGATTTTTGCATGGGTCTTACCGATTATTCGTTTCGTCTGTTCGATATTATCATGATCCATACAAACAATGTAATCGAATTTTTGCCCATCTTCTTGTACAAGAGGTCTGCTGACCATTCCATCTGTTGAAATAGCGTGTTCTTTTAACTTTTGACGCGTCCCTCGATGTGGTGGTTCTCCTTCATGCCAACCACTTGTACCTGCTGAATCAACCACCCATCCATCCAGCTCACCTTTTTGTTGAACCATCGCTCGAAAAGTAGCTTCAGCCATTGGTGAGCGACAAATATTCCCTAGACAAACAAATAAAATACGATGTTTCATATTCTACAAACTCCTTAATTCCAAGGGAAGAATTTGAATAGTACAACGCCACTAACAGCTGACTTTTTAATAAAGCCATAATCACGACTGTCACTACTATTTTGACGATTATCACCCATTACAAAGTAAGAGTTGTCAGGTACTTTCTCATCACCTGTTACATCCTTCATCGTAAAATCTTCTGTAAAGTTTAATCCATCTGCTTGATATTCCTTTACATGATCTTGTTCATAGTCTTCTTTGTATTTTTTACCGTTAATAAATAATTCATCGTTTTTAAATTCGATATTATCTCCTGGTAAACCGATTACGCGCTTGATATAGTAATCATCTTCCACTGGCGACTTAAATACAATGACATCAAAACGCTTAATTTTACTTACCTTACTAATAATCACACGATCATTATCATGATATGTGTTCTCCATTGATTCACCTTTTACCGTTACAGGTGCAAATAAGAAATAACGTACACCCACTGCAATTAAAATCGCAATTAGAATTGGCCAAACCCATGACATAACCTCTTTACCCTTACTTGCCTTCTTCTTTTCCTGTTCCATTTCATCACCTTAATTCTGTTATTTCGTTCTTCTAATTATGACATTTTCTCACATTCATAATCAATATATACCCCTATTTCCTATAAAAAAGACTATTCAAACGATGAATTTGTTCCGCTTGAATAGTCATGAGTTTATTATTTTAATTCTTCTAAGTGTTGTGCTGTAATGCCAAGCACTGCATAAACCTTTTGTAATGTCGTTTCACGCACCTTTGTATCGCCACGCTCAATTCGACTTACTGTTTTTTGTGTAACATTTGCACACTCAGCAAGCTGTGACTGTGTTAGCCCTACTGTCATACGTTGTTTGAAAATAATTTGGCTTCTTTTCTCAGCCATTTTCTCTAATGCCGTTTTTTCAACCACTACATTATTTTCTTGTTCATATAATTCTACTGATACCATTACACTACACCCCTATTTTGTTTTATTTGTTGTCATTTCTCCATTCCATATGTTTCGCTCGGCTCATTTGAAATCCCCTGTATTCAAATATCACTTGCTGTCTTGTCTAATGTTGTCTTGCAATTGTGTCAGTAACTCCCCAAGTTGCTACTCTAACAGTTGCGTATATGCTTCTCTGCCTTCTTTTCCTTTTGCATTGACATAAATAGGTTCACCATAAATGATGTAACCCTTCTTTTTAGAAAATACTTCTTTTGGTGTGTTCGGTCCTATGTATGCAGCTGGAATAATTGGCGCTTTGCTTAGCTGTGCAATCGTAATTGCACCTTGTTTCAAATTAGAAGCCTCTGCATTTCGTGTTCCACTTGGAAAAATCCCAACAATCTCACCATCTTTAATTAGTTTCATTGGGACTTTTACGACACTTGGCCCTGGATTATCACGATCTACAGGAAAAGCATGCATTTTTGTAATGAACCATCCTAATGCTTTTTGATCGAACAGTTGCTTTTTTGCCATAAAATGAATGGGTTTTGGGTAGATAGAAATTCCAAGATTCAACATATCAATCCAGCCACTATGTGTACATGCAAGCACATAACCACCATCAGTTGGTAAATTATTTCTACCGTACACCTTCACCTTATTGAATATACCTAAAAACCATCGAACTAAAAATCCTACAACGCGATACATAATACTCTCCTTCATACTTAAACAATCTAATCGTTTATTATTAAAAAATTTATATCTTTTTACTAGTATAAACAATTCTAAATATAAAGTGCGAATGTATTAGTGAATCTGTTATCTATTTCCCCTTAATTCCATTGTAAAATAAAATGGAAAAAATGTGTACTGAATGTACAAAAAAATTTAAAATTATTATTCAATTCAAAATATTTATGACACATTTTCGATAAATATTAATAAAAGTTGTTATATCAATGATTATGCAGGTTATGAAAATGTTAACAACATTCACTTTTTTGTAAGAAATGCTTATTTTGTCTTTCTGGAGTGGAATACCTTGGGTTTTTCATTACTATCTATTTAATTCCCTACTATTTACAACATAAATTTTTATCAAAATGAATACAAGTATTTTGCTATTTTTTACAATAGAAGGGTAACCATATACACTACGGTTACCCTTCTCTCTCCATATTATGCATAAAGTAAAATGAATTTTAAGTCTTTATTTTTTTCTAACTTTCATCTGTTTGACTAAAAATCCACCACTTAAATTACTTGGCTCGTAAGAAATGATGAATGCTTTCGGCCACATTTCTAAAACGGTATTTCGTAATTTTTTTTCATTTTTACGTTTCGCAATAACCGTCATACAAATTTTCTGACCATCTTTTCCATCTGCTAACCAAGACGTAACCCCATAACCTTTTGAGCGTAATTCATGGACAATTTCAGCATCTTCTAAATTGATAATAATCTCAAACAAAATATAACCTAGCGCTAGTTTACCTTCGATTAAACTACCAATGTAAACACCTAATCCCCAACCTAGACAGTATGCAGCCATATTCCAAGGATTATCTAAATTATCAAGCACCATTGTCAAACCCATTAAGTAAATAAAGACTTCTAAAACAGATAAAATAGAGGCTGCTTTTGGATACCCTTTAATAACGAGAATCAGGCGCAATGTTGTCATGGTCATATAAGCTACGTTTATCACAATAATGAGAATAATCGTATCGAGCATAAAAAGCCCTCCTAACCAATATACGAATTGTTTTAACTGATTCCCTTAATTTCCCTTAGAAAACATATCACAATCTAGTGCGCTTTTGTTCTTGAATACGGTCTAATTTTTTTAACGTGTTGTATAAAATCAGTACACCGACAAGATTACAAATTGTACCTAGACTAAATATAGTCCAAAATACTGTAGCTTCTAAATTGCGCGTAAAAGCAAATGTAATACTTAAAGAGCCTATGACGACAAGTGAAATAATCCATACAAATTGTTTAAACATGGATCACACTCCTTTATGCTGTTAGTTTTCTATAAGATGCATTTCAATTTTTCGACTCGTCCGACTTCTTTTCTTTGTTAACAATGCCTTTGCAGATTTCCGAAATTCGACATATTCACCGAATTGTATATATTCTACCCGAAAACCAGCTTCTAACCAAGCAGCAGACTGCACGTATGTACCACTTCTTGTATTTCCCCACCATGCTTGATACTTATATGCAGACTGTGGAAGCGAGGTTTGTAGGATTTCTTCAATTTTTTTAAAACTTAAAATCACTTGTTCCTTTTCTTGTTGTTGTAAAAATTCATGGAGTGGAAAATATTTTCCGTTTCCTTTCATTCTATAACGTCCTTTCTATATTACGGTTCGATTTTATAATTCTAACATAAAATAGAAGTAATATTCTAAAAATTCTAAATTAAAGAAAAATACATGTTTTACTTACAGAAAAAGGACTTCAAGTGAATGAAGTCCTTCTTACACATTTATTTTTTCTTCTTTTTCTTTTTCTCTTTTTCTTGTTCTTCTTTTAAAAACATATTATAGAGCGGCTTTAATGAGTTTGCATCTAAGTCGATATCACGTTCATAGGCATATTTTACAGCATAACCGAGTGAAATCGTCATCGTCGCTGCAACCGAACCTGCTGCAACTGAACCTGCTCCTGGAATCAGCTTCACAACCTGGCGGAAGATCGTTCGTCCCACACTTCCGACAACGGTCGCAATAATCATCTCTTTTGCGCGATCTTTTGTAATCGGCTTATTATATAATTTGGCTAATTTAATCATCATCGCTACTTGTAATGCCGTTAAAGGTCCAAAGTCTGCTCCTGGTAGAGGAATTGCACCGATTGCAGCAGCAGAAGCCCCAGAAGCTAAAATCCACTTTTTCGCAGTAGATGACTTATCTGCCATGTGTGTTGCCATCAGTACGTCCTTTTTTCCTTTTTCTAAAATACGCAAAATTTGGTTTTGTAACATCGACATATTTTCACCTGTACGTGAAGAAATCGGAACGACTGGATAGTTATAAGCCGTATTGTCTTGAATATATTTGACCAAATCACCTACATCTTCAGCAGCATCAATCTTATTTAAGACAATTAAAATATCTTGATTCACTTCTCGAATTTGTTTTAACGTTTGTAGTTCATAATCTGACAGCACTGTTCCAGCAGCATTTAAAAAGAATAAAACAACATCTGCTTCTTTGAAAAACTTCAATGTTTGTTGTGAATTTTCACTGTTTACATCTTGTAACCCAGGTGTATCCACAAAAACAATTTTGTCATGCAGTGCATATTTTTCAATCGACACCGTCTCACCTGGTTTTGCACCTACACGCGCTACTTCCCCATCCATTAGACGATTAATTGTTGAAGATTTTCCTGCATTAACATCACCAATCATCGCAATTAAAATCTCTTGATCCAATTGTTTATTAATTTCGGCTGACTGCTCCGCAAAAATTTTATCAAATTGCTCATCTGAAAAAGGTTGTTTCTCCATGTATTGCTCACTCCTTTTATAATGCCGAACTATGTGACTGACCAGTTCTTATAAATTAAATACCCGCATACTCGGCTAATTCACGCTCATATTTATTTAATGACGAAGCTGAAACATCAAAATATTCTGCAATCGCTTTTACCGTTGTATCGATTTTTTCGAAATATCCATGGTCATTACCGAAACGAATCGCGCCAGCTGCAATGGCGACTGGTTTACGCGCTTTTGGTTGTTTTTCAACAACAAAGTCTTGCGTCAATTGTAGAATGCGCTCTGCGTCGCGTCCCTGTTCTTCTAAGTATGCCATAATGCGATCGAAAACTTCTGTTTCAAAATCTGTAAATTCATTACCTTCAAAACCATTCTCAACAAGTTTCTTCCATAATTCCATAGAATCGTTCATTGTTTTTTCTTTAAAGAACTGTTCAAAAATTGCTGTATGATCGACTGGGAAGAAAATCATACTCGAAATCGCTAAATGATGTTGTTCATCAATTGGCAGTATGAAGCAAAATACATGAACATTCTCTGGAATAGGACGTTCACCTTCGCGTCTTAGTTCCACTAATGCCTTCGTATCACTATGTTCTACAATCATATAGTCGTCTTTTACTTCTTTAATTTTTCCGATTAATAAAGATGGGTGTGACCAATTCTCTAAGCGTTCTTTTAAGGCTGGACGAATCGTATCTTTTAATACTCTTTCTAAATAGCCTGTCCAAATATCTAAGCGTTCTTCAAAGAAGAAATAATCAATGGCAATCGCTTCTACTAATTCGATATCGAGTTTGTCACCTAGCGCTTCATTCCACTTTGCACCTACCGAATGATATGCTTCAAAATCTTGTTTTTTTGGATATAACTCATAAAAATTTTGAAGTACACGCTCCATTTCTTCGTCTACAACAACGTCTACTGTTACTGCCTCTTTATTCGCACAACACTTTTTATATTTTTTTCCACTACCACATGGGCATGGGTCATTACGTCCAATCATTTTTCCTACTCCTTTTAAAAAAACTTTTACTGTAACACTATAACACCTTTAGAAACATTCCGCTAAACAGTGAAATTCACCTTAAAGTATGCTATTTTTTTAATATGAAAAAATATATTCCGTTACTTTTATTAATCGTCATTATTTTCATTTCATCTAGTCAGAGTTATGAACAACAATCTATCGTACCAACCTTGCAACAACTTCTACCAAATCAACCGTTCTACAACTTCTTATCACTATTTAAAATTCCATATTGGGGAATTACAGTGTCTGTTGAAGAACGTGGTTATTATTACTTCATTGAATTTTTAGTACGAAAAGCTGCACATATGCTATCTTTTGGTGCGATGGCAATCGTTATCTATATCGCGTTATTCCCAAGAAAATATCGCTATGTATATGCGCTTATCATCACGTTCATCCTCGCCTTATCAGATGAATTTCATCAGTACTTTACAGATGGTCGCACAGCTACCATGTCGGATGTGTGGTTAGATACATTCGGTGGTTTTTTATTAATGACTTTATTTGTTTTTATCTTAGCTCTGATTCGAAAATGGAAAGCAAAATGATAATAAAACACATCCTCTCGTATATAGAAGGATGTGTCTTATCGTTTAGAGTAATAGTGTCATCAAGTATTCATCATAATACTCTTGTCCTTTTTTCATAGACTTCTTTTCAATGCCTACCACTTCAAAACCTAATTTCTTATAGAGTGAAAATGCTGGTGTATTCGTTGTCACAACACTTAAATTCAACTTCTCAATATCAGGGTCTTCTTTAGAGTCATCAATGATTTTTTGAATTAATGCGATACCTGCACCTGTACCCCGGGCTTTCCCTGATACATAAACTGCACCAATCTGCGCACGATGCGACATTTTAATCATTTTCTCTTTTTGCAATGTAGCTGCACCAACTAACTCCCCATCTAAAAAAGCACCATAAAACTGCTCGGCATTCGAGCGTGTCACTTCACGTACGAGATCAATTGGATTTTCAATTGCTGCTGCTTCCTCATAAGACATTGCAAAAACTTCCGGGACTTCTTGTAACGCTTCTTTTCGAAGCGCCCAGTAAGCATGTGCATCATCCTCTACTAATTTGCGTATTTCTAGCATGATTTTAGCTCCTTTAGCGATTTAAATATCGCAAAGTTTTCGACAGATTACCTTCCATCCTTTACCCATAGCTAAACCATTCTAAAACCTTTTCTTTTATAAAGAACCCACCAAGATTTCGACATCAATTGTAATTTCATCTAGCTGTAAGTCTTCGATTTTCTTCTCTTGATGCCAGCCCATCGGTGTCATATGTGCAAGTAATGGGACAAGTTCTGTGGATATCTTTTTTGTCGTTGTCACGCGGAAGATATCCACATGTGGAAAACTCTCTTTAAATCGTTCAACTGTTTGACTGTTCGAGTAATCTTCTTTATCGGATGTCGCGTAGAATTGTTTTCGTAACTCTTTTAAATAGCCGCTCTGTGGAACGACTTTAATCACTTTGCCATTCGGCTGTAATAAACGCTTAAATTCCTCATAATTCGCAGGCGATAAAATATTTAAAATGACGTCGAATTTCTTCGATGCATAGGGGCTTTTCGCTAAATCTCCTACAACCCATAAAATATCGGTATAGTTCTTCGCAGCCGCCACGATTCCTTCTTTTGAAAGGTCAACCCCTGTCGCAATCATCTCGTGTTCACATTGTTCTTTTAGTTTATAAAGATGCGTTCCTTCACCACAACCTGTATCTAATACCGTCATCACTTCAGGTAAGTTCGTCAGCTGTTGTAAAATCACATCATATACATCCGCATATAACATGGCATCGAGCACTTGTTTACGCGCTTCAAATAACTTTTGATCATACATCGATTGAACAGGATGTGTTAGTAAATTAATATAACCTTGTTTTGCTAAATCAAAGCTATGACCATTTTTACATACAAGTGTTTTTTCCTCTTGCATGTGAAATGCTTGCTCACAATGTGGGCAGCGAAATAGCTGTGCATTCTTTTGAAGCCACTGTGCGCTCATTTGTTTTTTGGATAACATCTTTCACATTCCCTTCAAAAAAAGAAGCAGAAAACGCGTATTCGTCTTCCGCAACTTTTGTTATTTTATAAGATATTCAATGATTAAACCAATTGATAATAAGAAACCAAAGAATGTATTTGTTAAAGCAGTTGATTTCATCGCCAAACCTTGTTTCATCGGGATGCCTTCGCCTTCTTTAAAGTTCTTAATTGCTGCAATTGGTTTTGGCACACTAATGAAGACGAATAGTAACCACGGACTAACAACACCGAATACGACTAAACCGACAATCCACGCATACGATACGATGAACGAAATCGCCAGCAACTGAATCGCTTTTTCACGTCCTAGTAGAATCGCAAGTGTTTTACGACCACCAATTGTATCTTCTTTAATATCACGAATATTATTCGACATATTAATACCACCAACTAAAATACCCAGTGGTACAGATACTAAAAAGCTCGTCATACTCACGTCACCTGTTTGGATGAAGTAAGCAATAAGAATAAAGCCAATTCCCATACTCAGTCCTGCAAAGAGTTCACCAAATGGTGTGTAAGCAATCGGCATTGGACCACCTGTGTATAAGTAACCGATTAACATACCAATAATTCCGATGACCACAAGCCACCAACTTGAATTCATACAAATATAGATTCCAATTAATATGGATAGACCGTATAAGATTAAGGCGAATGCCAATACAGAAGACGGTTTTGTACCATGTCGTACAAGCGCACCACCAATCCCTACTGAATCAGCAGTGTCTAAACCTCTTTTAAAATCATAATATTCATTGAATAAATTCGTCGCAATTTGTAAAAACAAACCGCAGACAAGCATTGCCGTAAATAAAAGCCAATTGATTGGACCATCATTAAGCGCGAGCATTGTCCCTAAAATAACAGGCGCAAAAGTTGCTGTTAATGTATGTGGACGTGTTAATTGCCACATTAATTTTAGCGTACTAATATCTTCAATCGGCTGATTTGTTTGTTTCGCCATGTTTTACTTCCTTTCGTACTTTCTATAACTCTATTATTCTACATGATTTTTCGTTTGATTGCTAAAGTTGAATTTTAATAAAAAGTTTGGTACAGTAAAGGCAACTAAAGCGTACAGAAGGATTTCTAGGGTTCCGTAAACAAATTTGTTTAGACTGGTCCGAGAGAAATCCCGCATCAATTTGATGTGCCACGGAAGGACAAAAGCCTGGGAGTTTCACTGCAAGATGCAGTCAAGCTCTCAGGTTTTTTTATGTACATAGAAGGAGGAATTTATAATGAAGCACTGGGCAGTTGTTGTTTTTGCTGCTGTACTCGAAACTTGCTGGGTTATTGGTTTAAAGCACGCAGATACTTGGTGGGAATGGTTACTTACCATTGCCGCACTCGTTTACACATTCAAATTATTATTAAATGCAGGTGATCACCTACCTGTCGGAACAGTTTATGCTGTCTTTGTCGGATTAGGTACAGCTGGAACCGTACTAAGCGATATCGTTCTCTTTGATGCACCAATCGAATTTATGAAAATCGCATTAATCGGTGTATTACTAATCGGTGTGATCGGACTCAAAATGGTAACACCCGATCGTACAGAAGGAGGTCAATCATAATGGCTTGGATTGCGCTTATTTTAGCAGGTTTTTGTGAAATTTTTGGTGTTGCCATGATGAACCGCTGGCAACTTTATCGTAATTGGCAAACGATTGTAGCACTGATTATTGGTTTTGGTATTAGTTTAGCCTTACTCTCTTACGCAATGGAAACAATTCCTATGGGAACTGCCTACGCTGTTTGGACGGGTATTGGCGCTGCTGGCGGTGCAGTAGTGGGTATGATTTTCTTCAAAGAATCAAAAGACTGGCGCCGTATTGTATTTATTACACTCATTTTAGTTGCTGCTATCGGTTTAAAATTATTTTCTTAGCGTTTATAATGAGAACACTTATGAAGTTTGAAGGGGTGCTTTAACATGAAGATTTTTAAAATTACAGATGTAGCAGATTTAGAAAAAGCATTCTCAATCCGAAAAGAAGTATTTGTAGAAGAACAACATGTACCGATTGAAGAAGAGATTGATGCCTATGACACATTAGACGGTGAATGTGAACATGTTCTATTAACAAAAGACGGTCAAGCTGTTGGTACAGGTCGCGTTCGCTTAGTCGATAACTATGGAAAAATCCAACGTGTTGCCATTCGACTAACAGAGCGTAAACACGGCTATGGTAAGGTCATCATTCAAAAACTAGAAGAACTTGCAGCAGCACGTGGTGCAACTAAAGCAAAATTAGATGCACAAGTTCATGCTATTGGTTTTTACGAAAAGTTAGGCTACACTGTTCAATCTGACGTATTTATGGATGCTGGAATTGAGCATGTACTCATGACAAAATCGCTACATTAAAAAGAAGTCGTTTCTATTTAGGAAGCGACTTCTTTTGTTATATTTTCTTTTTTCGGTGGTTTTATCACTGTATAAATAATCCCTCCAAAGATGAACAGCATACCAAGAATCTGCGCCACCGTTGGTCGGAAATCTAAAATCCAAATATCGAGTAAAATAGCGACTAATGGATCGACAAATACAAGTGCAGATACGAGTAATGTGGATAAGTTACGAATACTATTAAAGAATAAGTAATATACAAAACCTGTATGAATAAAGCCCGTTCCTAAAATATACAACCAGTTACTCGTCGTTAACCCATGAAATACATCAAACTGCACCATTGGGAATAAGATGACAATCCCAACCATCGTTTGAACAAATGTTAATGCATATGTAGATAGATGCTTCACTCCCCGTCCCACAAACATCGTCATCGCATAGCAAATAGCTGATAACATCGCATAGATGAAGCCCTCATTCCATAGTAAATGAAGCGAATCCACTTGTTGTACCCCTACGATTAAAATACTACCTAAAAAGCATACGACAATGGCTAAAATTGCTGGAATCGTTAGACGCTCTTTTAAAAATATTCCGCCCAAAATTAACACAAAAATCGGCGCTAAATTATAAATCGAAATCGCGAGCGAGATCTCCATTTCATTGAATGCTTTAAATAAAAACACCCAGTTAAATACGAGAAACACACCGCAAATTACCGTTTGAATAACTTCTTTTCGTGACCACTGCTCTGTTTTATAACTCTTCGTTATAAGCCATAAACCACCTAAAAACAATGTCGCACAAATACACCTCACAAATACCAATTCTTCTGCTGGAACACCTGTTTGAATCGTAAAAAAACCAACCGAACCGAAAATTGCCATCGAGATTGTTAGCTGAATGGCTGCTTGCATATTCATGTTGTCTCCTTCTCTCTTTTAAGGAATATTCTTACTATTATACCATGAAAAAAGAGTAAAAAGCAGAATGCCTTTTACTCTTTATATAATTGGAACCCACAACTCAACGGATTCCTCACCTGTTTCCTTATTATATGCATATTGCTCTAAAATCGGTGCCTTTCGAAAACGAAAATAATCCGCTTGACGAATGCGATGAAAGAAAACAAAAGCATCATACTTTTCATTTGTACTCGTCGCAATTACATAACGCCCTGACGAGATCACGACATCTTCTGCGTTCTCAAGTGGAATTGTTGAAGCCCCCACAATTCCTGCATAATAAGCTGCGACACTTAATTCCTCGTGTTCTTTCGGAAAGAATACACCATACGTCACTCTCGGTACACGATGTTGTATTTTTAAAGCTTGGTTTAACTTCTTTCGCACCTCCATAATTGATGCTTGCGTCACCACATTCGTACGAAAACCGCGAATTCTAAACCCTATCTGTTCCTCTATCCGTACATACATAACGTCTACTCCCTTGGCCTTAAACTATCCATTTAAAACAATTCGTTTCCCTTTTTAACCATTTTAAAACATTATTTCTTTAAACGGAACGGAACGGTAATTAAAATAACATTTCTCTTATAAAGTAAATAGGTACGAATTAATAAACTTGATTGATTATGCAACATATTATGCCAACCTTTTTTCACAATGAATTGTGGCACAATAACGGAAACATAATAATTTTTTTCACATGCTTTTCTCTCCACTTTATCAATAAATTTTGTCAGTGGATTCACTAAACTACGATATGGTGAATACAATGTAACTAAACGAATGTCTGGTTGCCACTTCTTCCATTTCGCTTCAAATGCCTTTAAATCTTCCTTATCGAAAGAAACATACACTGCTACAATCATATCGGGATTCAATGTTTTTGCATAGTTTAATGAATTACGCACCATCTTTGTAATGCCTGAAACCGGAATAATCATAACGTTCCCGTTCATCTCTGGTAACATTTCATCTGTTAGCTTCAGTTGTGGACCGATACTATCATAGTGCGATTTAATACGATGGAAGATAATGACCATAACCGGAACAAAAATGAGAATCGGCCATACATACCCGAATTTAGTAACAAAGAAAATGGCTGCGACAGTAAATGAAATAATCGCTCCCACTGTATTGATTGTCAGTTTCCCTTGCCAGCCTTTTGGGCGTTCTCGTAACCATTTTCGTATCATTCCTGCCTGTGCCAGTGTAAATGGAATGAATACACCTGTCGCATAGAGTGGAATAAGACTCTCCGTCTTCCCCCCAAATAAAATGATTAAGACAATCGCGCCAATTCCTAGTAAAACAATCCCATTGGAATAACCTAAACGGTCACCACGTACTTGGAACATACGCGGAATATAGCCATCTTTTGAAAGATTAACAGCGAGTAATGGAAAAGCTGAGAAACCTGTATTAGCAGCCAATATCAAAATTAAGGCTGTTATTCCTTGAATAATGAAATAGAAAACCCCTCTACCTACACTTTCCTGTGCAATTTGAGATACAACTGTCTGATGTCCATTCGGTGTTACACCGTAATAGTACGCTAGAAACACAATGCCTGAAAAAAGAAGAGCGAGTAAACCACCCATCGCTAACAATGTTTTTGTCGCATTGACAGGCTCAGGCTTTTTAAAATTAGGAATCGCATTAGAGATTGCTTCAACACCTGTTAAAGCCGAACTACCAGAAGCAAAAGCTTTTAGTAATAAAAAAAGTGTAACCCCAGCAACTGGTGTTCCAATTGCTGTATGATTCGTTGTCGGTACTTCACCATTTAGAATACGATAAATACCTATGCCAATTAAAATGAATAACGACAAAACAAACAGATACACTGGATAGGCTAAAATCGTTGCTGATTCCGTTACACCTCGTAAATTTAAAATCGTCAAGATGATGACGAATACTATTGCCATCTCAACATTGTAATCATGAAACGTTGGAAAAGCGGATGTAATCGCATCCGCTCCTGCTGAAACACTTACTGCAACGGTTAAGATATAATCAACAAGTAAGGCGCCCCCTGCGACTAAACCTGCATTCTTCCCAATATTTTCTTTTGAGACGACATATGCGCCACCACCATGTGGATAAGCATGAATCACTTGTCTATATGAAAAAATCAGTGCGACCAATAAGACAATTACACCGACAGCGATTGGAATGGAGTACCAAAATGCAGCTGCACCAACAGCCATTAATACGATGAGAATTTGTTCTGGTCCATACGCGACAGACGACAATGCATCTGAAGATAAAATCGCAAGTGCCTTTGTTTTACTTAACCTTTGATCCATCAACTCAGTTGATTTTAATGGGCGACCAATCACATATCTTTTCCATAAACCCATTTTTCACACTTCTCCTTCATACGTTTCAAACTCCATGATTCGCTAAAAAGAATACAAAAAAGCCTACAGGCACGAGAAATAGACCTGTAGACAAGTAATTTTTTGCCTAACAAGTTTCCATCTCTTCTCTGTAACGCTTACGAGGTTAGCTGTCGGATTCGGGCTGAGAGTAGCCCTACCTTTTTCAAAAGGATTCACCCCAAGGAATTCAATTCCATCTTGATGTGGTTCCCCCGCGTTTTTTAACTTCAGCGATTTAGAAATTTGAAACTTTTTAAATTGTGTTGTAATAATACTCCCACTTACGTCATTTGTAAATATTTAAGTTGGATTTTTTTCGTAAATTCTTAGCGCGCGGTTTGCATAGTGCATCATGAGTAAGAATAAAATGAAAGCAATTCCTACGAATAAAAATTTTGCGTCAATAAAATCAAATAATGCACCGAATAATAAAGAGCCTATCGGGCCCATGCCGACAGAGACCGTTTCAATCAGTCCAAATACACGTCCACGATAATGATCTTCTACCGAACGCTGAATGAGTACGCCAATCGGGGTATTCGAGCAAATATTCATTGCGGATATACTGAATAAAACCATCATATAAAAAACAAAAGTTAGCTCTTTTGAAAAATCGAAAAAGAGTGGAATTGCGATACTTCCAATGAACATACAAGCGAGAATAACTGCACGTCGAATGAAAATAAGTGGTCTTCGTAAATCACTACAAACAGATAAATAAATGGATGCAATTAACATTCCAACAGCACCTGCTCCTTGTATAATCCCTACATTCGTAGAAGGCATTTTTAATTGCTCTACAAGGATAAAAACAATGCCTACACTAATTGCTGAATTGAAGAAGTTTAACCAAATATTCATCCATAAAAGAGACTTCACAAGTGGTTTTTCTTTTAAATACTTTACCCCTTCTTTCATACTTCGTAGCATGCTTTCTTTTTCACGTTTTTGATGTTGTTCAAATAATGTAAAATCCATTGTAGCTTCTAAAATTAACGCGATAAAATAAGCGACTGCCATCGAAATTAAGAATACTTGCATCGAGACAAAACCATATAACATCCCCCCGATAACAGGTCCACCAATCCCGCCGATTGAATAGGAAATCTGATTAAATGATAACGCTTTTTGTAGACGCTTTTTCCCCACCATATTAGGGATAGCACTTGAAAATGCTACGCCATTAAATGCACCAATCGTTGAGAAAATAGCAGTAATTGTATAAATTGCCATAACAGATAAACCAAATAACCATGTATATATAATTAATAAAACAACAGATAACGTAATACCTGTCATACTTGCGATAACAATTCTTTTTTTCGGAAAACGATCCGCGACATATCCTGCAAATGGCGCAGCCAATGCACGCGGTACAACATTAAATACGATATTCGTTGCGAATGACAGTGCCGAGCCTGTAATTGATAATATATAGAGACTAATACCAAAGCTGAATACCGTAAAACCAAGAGATGTAAGCATTTTACTAATAAAAAAAGTAATTAAATTACGCGTTGCACGCCTTTCAATTTGAAAATCCACAGATGCCCTCCTTTATTTCGGTTATCGTAATATTTTACCAGATACAGTCATTCTGTAAAGAGGATTTAGTTGGCAGACACACACTTTCCGTATTATATTGACACTATAGATGAAAAAAAGGAGTTTTAAATATGACGACTATTTTAATTGTCGATGATGACTCACGCATTGTAGAACTAGTGGAAACACATCTACTCGAAAAAGGCTATCAAACAATCAGAGCAGCAAATGGTATGGACGCATTGGATCAACTAAAAAAACATAGCTGTGACTTGGCAATTGTTGATGTTATGATGCCCTTCATGGACGGTTTACAACTCACAAAAGAGATTCGAAAAAAATACAATATCCCGATTTTATTATTAACAGCGAAAGACCAAATAACAGATAAAGAAGCAGGTTATGAAGCAGGTACAGACGATTATCTCGTCAAACCATTCGAACCACTCGAACTACTATTCCGTGTTAAAGCACTTCTTCGTCGCTATGATGTACAAGAAGATACATTACTTCGCATCGGAAATATTACGGTGAATACGAACACATTTGAAGTAACGGTCGATCAGCGTTCATTGTTCTTACCACCGAAAGAATTTGATTTACTTGTTTATTTTATTCAGCATAAAAAACAAATTTTAAGTCGCGATCAATTGATTGAACAAGTATGGGGCGCTGATTTTTCAGGAGATGAGCGTACAGTTGATGTACATGTAAAACGTCTGCGCGAACACTTTAAAGAGATTTCGCCTTTCGTTCAAATTAAGACGATTCGCGGCATTGGTTACATGTTGGAGGAAACAGAATGAAGTCGCTCTATACAAAATTTGTTGTTTATACAGTAGCGATTATGATTGGTAGTGGTGTCATTGCCTTTCTCATTTCAAATGGTTATTATCAACAAAAGCTAAAGCCAGTAAATGATGCAAAGAATACACGAATTGCACTCGATATTGCAGAATTTGCAGATCGTCATCCAGATATGAACTTAACCGAATATCTCGAAAATACAGCGGCAGTTGGCTATCAATTTTACCTCGTAAAGCCTGATTTAAAAGGTGAATTTTTCGGCTCAGATTTCCGTGAAAAAAATCTAAGTAAAAAAGAAATCGAATCAGTTTTAGACGGTAATATCTTTCATGGTATTCAAAACTTCCCTCAATCCACCTTTGTTACAGGGTTCTTTGCGAATGAATTGCAAAACTCGATTGGTGTTCCTTTAAAGCATGACGGCAAAAACTATGCACTCTTTATTCGCCCTGATATTAAACTACTCTTTGGCGAAATGCATATTCTCTTTGGTATTCTCTTTGTTCTCACGATTGCACTTAGTATTGTTTTTGTATTCATTAGCACAAAATATTTAGTGAAGCCGATTCGCACATTAACGTCTGCAACACAACAACTCGCTAATGGTAAATTTGATGTAGCATTGAATGTGACACACCGCGATGAAATTGGACAGCTTGCAAAAAGCTTTACACATATGGCAGAACAACTTGAAAAAAATGAAACCACACGTAAAGAATTCATCTCCAATGTGTCGCATGATATTCAATCACCATTATCTAATATCAAAGGCTATACGAACTTATTAGAAAAAGAAGATTTACCAGAAGAACAAAAGAAACAATATATCGAAGTCATTAACCGTGAGATTACACGACTATCTGAATTAACGAAACAACTTCTTCTTCTCACATCGCTCGATCAAAATAAATCAATGATTCAACCAACTGAAGTTGATATTGCGCAGCAAATTCGTTCACTCATCAGACAGTACCAATGGCAAATTGGCGAAAAAGGATTAATGGTCGGTTACACACTCCCTTCTTCTTGCGTCATTGAAGGCGATGCAACTTTCCTAAATACCATTTTCGATAACCTTTTAACGAATGCGATTAAATATAATGAAGAAGGTGGGCAGATTGATGTTTCGCTTCGTGAAACAGACTCGCGTGTTATTCTACAATTTAAAGACACTGGAATTGGTATGACAAAAGAACAGCAAGAACGTATTTTTGACCGTTTTTATCGTGCAGATACTTCACGCACACATACTGTTACAGGAACAGGACTAGGTATGGCAATTGTGAAATCAATGGTACAACTACATCATGGCTCTATTTCAATTGATAGTGAGTTAGATGAGGGTACAGTCTTTACTATTTCATTACCAAAACAACTAAAATAATCAAAGAAGAAATCGCTTCATCGAGCGGTTTCTTTTTATATTCCATTTTTTACCTCCATTTATTCATATTCTATTCATATTCCGAACGTATAGTAAGAGTATCAAGAAAAACGGGAGGAAAAAATTATGTTTTCACTATCACTAAAAGAAATTAAATTCTTTAAATTACGTTATATCCTCATCGGGTTTATTTTATTCTTCGTTGCAGCACTTGTATTTATCATCAGTGGCTTAGCGAATGGCTTAGCGAATGATAATGCTTCATCTATGAAAAATATGAATGCTGTTTCGTATTACGTTTCAAAAGACTCCGATAATCGAATGGATCGTTCACGCTTTACAGCTACTGACGTTGAAAAGATTAAAACGAACGATGCACAACCTTTAGGTATTCAAATGATGACATTAAAGGATAAAGAATCAAAAGAAAAATTAGACGTTACATTAATGGGAATTAACCCTAGTCAATTCTTAATGCCAAATGTTGTAGATGGCAAAACCATTTCAAACACATCAAATAATGATGTCGTTGTTGATAAGACATTAGAAAAACAAGGCGCAAAAATTGGTAACAAACTATATGCGGAAAACTCAAAAACAACATTAACAATCGTCGGTTTTACAGAAGACCAAACATATAGTCATACACCAACAGTGATTATGAATACAGACACATGGTATAAAATCTTCGGTGGCAAAGAGAATGCTGGATTTAATGCAATTGCCCTAAAAAATGATAATGCCACAACAAAAGCAGATGTGAAAAATGCCGTAGCTGACGGTAAATTCGTTCCAAAACAAGACCTAATCGATACAATCCCTGGTTATAGTGCTGAACAAAGCTCATTAATGATGATGCTTGCGTTCTTAATTGTCATTGCGGTATTCGTACTTGGTGCGTTCTTCTACATCATGACAATTCAAAAAGTAAATCAATTCGGGATTTTAAAAGCGATTGGCGCAAAAAACAAATTCTTAATCGGTTCAACAATGCTACAAGTACTTGTATTATCTGTTGTCAGCATTGGCTTAGCAATTGGCTTCGCATTCGTTTTACAACAAATCATGCCAAACGGAATTCCATTCGTCTTTGACTTTGCGTTAATTCTAAAATTCGGTGGCGCATTACTTGTTGTTTCACTATTAGGTGCTTTATTCTCAACAACAAGTATTGTGAAAGCCGATCCACTACAAGCAATGGGGAGAGCTGAATAATGAATACACCATTACAACTTGTCAATATTCAAAAACATTTTAAAGATGGCGATAACGAAATCGAGATTTTAAAAGACTTAAACTTGAGCGTAGAAAAAGGCGAGTTTGTCGCAGTTGTCGGTCCATCAGGTTCAGGGAAAAGTACGGTATTATCCATCGCAGGTGCTTTACAAAGTGCCGATGGTGGTGAAGTCGTAATCAACGGTCGCGATATTAACCAATATAGCGATAAAGATAAATCGGACGTGCGTTTAAAATCAATCGGCTACATTTTCCAAGCAGCTAATCTTGTACCATTTTTAAATGTGTACGATCAATTAAAGCTTGTGACTGAACTTGCAGGTGATTGGAATGACGAAACGAAAAAACGTGCAGATGATTTATTAGAATCAGTTGGTTTAGCAAATAAAGCGAAAAAGACAGTTCAACATTTATCAGGCGGCGAAAAACAGCGTGTTGCAATCGCACGTGCTTTCATGAACGACCCTGATATCATCCTTGCCGACGAACCAACTGCGGCACTTGATGCCAATCGTAGTAAAGAGATTGTTGAATTAATCGCTAAAGAAGTTCACGATAAAAATAAAGCAGCCATCATGGTAACACATGATGAATCTGTCCTTCACTACTGCGATAAAATTTATGAAGTTCACGACAAAAAATTAAGATTACGTAAATAACAAAAAGAGCCGAATCCATTATTTCAAAATGGGTTCAGCTCTTTTTTCATTCTTGTAAAACATGTTCATCGATTTGTTTCAAGTGATAATAGATGCCTTGTTGTTCAATTAAATCTGCATGTGTACCTACTTCTGCAATACGTCCCTCATCCATTACAAGAATCTGGTCCATCTGTTCCAACCCTTGTAGGCGGTGGCTAATCATGACAACCGTTTTCCCTTTCGTTTTTTGAATGAGTTTATGATGCAAACGTTTGGTTGTTGCAGGGTCAAGTGCAGAAAATGGCTCATCTAGTAACCAAACAGATGTATTTTTCAGCCACATGCGACCTAGTGCAAGTCGCTGCTTCTCCCCACCTGATAGGTTTTCGCCATGCTCTAACACTTGCATGTTTAAATCAAAATCAAGTTCCATCTCTTTTAATACATAATCTAATTCTTCGTCTGTAGCAATTGGTTTTGCGATACGTAAATTATCACGAATTGTACCATAGAAGAAGTGATTTTGTTGTAACAATACCGTTGTCTTCTTCCATAAATCTTCGGATTGAATTTCTTCAAGCGGTTGTCCTGCAATTCGAATTTGCCCACTTGTTGGGTTATAGAGGTCGAGCATCAATTGGAAAATAGTCGATTTACCAGAGCCACTCGCGCCGACAATCGCTGTTCGCGAACCTTGTAAAGCCATAAATTGAATGTGTTGTAATGTGTCTTCAGCTTGCCCTTCGTATCGAAAAGATACATCTTGAAAAGCAATTGAAAATGGTTGCTTTTTAATAAATGTACCAACATCTGTTTCTTTACCAAAGTCCTCTTGTTCAATCATTTGTAAACGGGTCATCGCTTGATCCGACTCTTTCTCAAATGTAGGAACGAGTGCCATTGGAATCGCTAAATCAAATACCGTCAATGTAATTAACACGAGCATCGCTAAATATAAACCATTCAATGAACCTGTTGTCACAAAGTATGCACCAATCACGAGTACAGAAGCGACAGTCAGCATGGCTACGAATGCATTGAGTGCTTGGTCACGAATAAGTGCTTTACTCTCCTTATGTTGTTCCTCTGCATAAGTATCCGCAATCGCTGCTACTTCATTCATTTGTTCATGCAATGTATGACTAATCGTTAAGTCTCGATAGCCATATAAAACTTCCGTTATCTCCGTTGAAAGTGCCGCACGCTTTTCTAGCTTATGTTGCCCTAATTTTTCATGTCTTTTCGTTCGTAGTATAGGAATAACAACTGCAGTTAAAATGAGACTGACTAGAATAACGAGCGCAATCCATACCGAGTAAAACATCGTAAAGAAAATCGTACAAATGAAGACAATTGCCAAAACAATCGGTGGATAAAATACACGTAAAAAGAAATTTTGAAGTGACTCTACATCGCTGACAATACGCGATAGTAAATCGCCACTACGATATTTTGTAAAGATACGCGGTGCTAGTCGTTCGAGTTGATCATAAAAGGTCATACGAATATTACTCAATATATTCAACGTACCTTCATGTGAGACAACTCGTTCAAAATAACGACTTACTGATTTTGTAATGCCAAATAGTTTTAAACAAGCTGCTAAAATTAAAATAACGTAAAGTGGTGGTTTTAAAAAGGCTTCCGAAATGATATATCCACTCATCGCAAATAGCCCTGCAGCTGTAATACCACCAATACTTCCTAAAAGAATGGAGATAAGAACAGCTTTTCTTTCTTGCATGACTAAATTAACAAGTACCTTCATGTCGCTCGCCCCCTACCATTTCACGATAAATCGCACTCTTTTGAAGTAATTCCTGATGTGTACCTGTCTGTTCAATTGTTCCATTATGCACGAGTAGAATTTGATCTGCTTGTTGAATCGTATGCAAACGATGCGCCACTGTAATGACGGTTCGTGTTTGTGCTAATTCATCCATTACACGCTGTAACAATTGTTCTGTTTGCACATCTAAGCCCATCGTCGGCTCGTCAAAGAAGACAACTGTACATTGTTTATAAAAAGCACGCGCAATCGCTAGGCGCTGCTTCTCGCCGCCCGACATACCGCGACCTGCTTCGCCTACTGCTGTATGCATACCATTCGGTAATGTCGCAATCCAATCGCCTAATTGAGCCTGTTCAATTGCTCGCTGAACGGCTACCTCATCACAAGCACCTTTCTTCATTTGAATGTTTTCTGCAATCGTTCCCGTAAATAAATACGGATGTTGTGAAATATAGGCAATCTGCTCAAACCAAGCATCTTTCGAGACTTCTTGGCGCAGCTTCCCATCGATTTTCACATGACCTTCTGTTACTTCATATACACCAGCCAGAATGTTTAGAAGTGTCGTCTTACCCTGTCCTGTGGGTCCTACAATCGCTGTTCGACTATTCGGAGGGATTTTCACATTCAGTTGTTCTAATTTGAACGCGTCACCATATTGAAAAGCACCCTGTTCAATCACAATACTTGGTTGTTGTTCAAGTGACTGTGTCCCCCACTTTACTGGCTCGATTGGACGTTCTAATTCCTCTTCTAAAATTTCAGCTGCAGCCATAGAACCACGCCCTGAATGGAATGCACTACCTAAGTCTTTAATCGCATTATAAAATTCAGGAGCAATCGCTAAAATGAAGAATGCAGGGGCAAATGTCATCGTTTCAAATGTAATCATTTGATACGCAATTTCGATGGCCACTAGTCCAATTCCAAGTGTTACAACTAATTCAATGAAAAATGTCGAGGCAAACGCCACTTTTAAAATACTCATCGTCGATGTTTGAAAAGCACGATTATTCTCAGCTAGTTCTTCTCGTTGTTGCTTCCCTTGACCAAATAATTTTAATGTTTGTAGTCCTTGTACTAAATCTAAAAACTTTCCTGAAAAAAAGGTCAGTTCTTTTAATTGTCGTTCTGATTTTTTTTGCGTTTGTAAACCAACAATAATATACGCAACCGGAATAAGCGGCGCTGTACATAAAAGAATCAACCCGCTATAAATATGTGTCATAAATACCGCTATTAATAGGATGAACGGTACGAGCATCGACTGTATTACTTGTGGAACATAATCTCGGTAATAACTTTCTAACTGGTCAATCATCTCAATCAACATTGTCACTTTGCTACCGGTCTGTCCTTTGACAGATGTCTGAAGCGGGTCCTGTTGCCACTTTTTAAGAAGTGACTGGCGGACACTTTTTTTCACATTCGTTGATAGACGGACACCTAATTGGCGATTTACATTCGTACAAATAACACGAATAATAATCGCACCAATTAATACTGCTATATAAGGAAATGTCGCTGAAAAAGCAGACTTTTTAATAAACACTTCATTGACAACTTGAACAATTGCATAAGACTGCGCAATAATTGCTAACCCTATACAAATAGAAAAAATAGCATTCCCTACTAAAACACCTTTTTGTCTCATTGCCCATTTCTGTAGCCATACCATGAAATTGCACCTTCTCTCTTAATTCCACTATAGAAGAATTTATTATGCTTTTCTTGTTCCAATACCCTTTTCTAGACAGAATTACTTTTTCATTCACAAAAATTACATCGCTTCTTCACAAACGTGAAAAGTTGTTGAAGTTTCGCCATAGTTTTTAGAATGAGAGGCGAATAATTCGATTCCACTATCCAATGTCCACTTTCGCCGAGCGAATGTCCCTTTCTTCAATCCAATGTCCCGTTCCGCTCACAACAAAAAACCAGTACAATTTTAAAATTATACTGGTCAGTTACAAGGCTCATTCATGCCATGTGTACGTATAGAGTTGTTTTTTCTCTTGGATTGCTAAGAAATAGTCCTTACCATCGTTTTTTGCACGATAATATGCATAATCTCCTACTTCAATTGTTGGTTCATGATCCTGTAAAGATTTTTTCATATCACTTTTCAAACCTGTATCAATTGCGTCCTCTTTAAACTTATTTAATAGCTTTTGATAATAAGCTTGGTTCTCTTTCGTAACTTCCTCCATCTCTGTATTCGTCATAGAGGGTGTTTTATCGTATTCATATAATGTAACCCATTGCCCACTTCCTGTTTGGGCTAATTCATGCGCTAGAATAGGTGATTCCGCAGTTGGTGGTGGAATCGTCACGCCCCATTCTTGTTTATATGCATCCACAACAACTTTCGGATCCATACCGCCTTTTCCAGTCAAAATGTATAGAGAAGCTGTAACCAAAATAATAAAGAGTAAGATAAAATAATATTTCTTTTTCATGTAGAATCTCCCATAGTAAGTGATATAGTAAGATTATCAAAAAATAGCGTTCTATACGAATGAATACTGTAAAATATGCAAATTTAATGCGCGACCTACCATGCGAAGTTCAGTATCGGTATAGCCCTGTTTTATATACAAAGTACGCGCACGTTCATTTCCTTCATCCAGTGCTAAATAATATGTTTAATATGTGGAAAATTCTCTTGCACATAGCTTGGAATTTTTTCAAGAACTTTTGTCGCATAGCCATGTCCTTCATAACGAACATCTGTTGAAAAAGAACGTAATAAATTATCATGTTCGGTACCTAAAAATCGTGAGGGCCTTTCCCCTCATGCAAAACAAAAAATGTTACAAATAAATCCTCATCCATCGCCAAAATAGGGTGTCTCTCGCAGTCTTCTATTTTTATAACTTCACGTGGTGAGGCAGTGTAAAACAGTTGATCTTCTGTTAGTAAATAGTTTTGAATACGTGGCTCATCTTCAACCGTAAATTTTTTAAAATACATACATTCATCCCCTTTTCTTCATTTTACCGAAAGAACGTTTGTTCGTAAACTTTAAACTATAAAAGAGGTACTACATTTATGGAAATCATCACAACTCAATTAATTTTCATCGCGATTTTCATTTTGATGATTCACTCAATTGAAACACTCGCTTATGCAGTTCGCTTATCTGGCGCGCGAGTTGGCTTACTTGCCTCGGCACTCTCATTATTTAATATTCTTGTGATGGTGTCACGTATGGCAAATATGGCGCAACAACCATTCACAGGAAACTTACTCGATGAAGCACCTCAAGATGGCGGTTCTTTTTTAGAGACACAATTTCGCTTCATTATCGGCGCTTCAACAGTTGGCACTCTTGTAGGTATTCTTCTACTTCCAACATTTATCGCGGTATTCTCGCGAGCAATCATCCATTTAACAGAGGTGAATGGCTCTGTTGGTGCACTATTTAAAAAAGGATTTACAGAAGGTTACTTTCGCCGCAGTTTAAACTATATTCGCTTACCCAAACGAAAAGACTGGCAAGAGATTGAATGGAAGGATGCACCGTATCGCCTATTCTTTATTAATATTTTTATTACAGCCATCTATACGATTGGTGTCTTATCTGCTTTATATGCGGCGCTCTTAATGCCCAGTCATAGTGCAACTGCTACAATGGCATCTGGATTGATTAATGGTGTAGCGACAATCCTTTTAATTATTTTTATTGATCCTAAGATTTCTGTCATGGCGGACAGTGTAATCCGAGGAAAAGGTCGTTATAATCAGCTGAAAACAGCGAGTATTTTTATGATTACATCAAGACTAATCGGTACTCTAGTAGCTCAATTATTATTTATTCCTGGAGCAAAATATATCGCTTGGTTCACGACACTCCTCTAGGAAAGTACATATATTGTCTATTTTAAACGTAAATTTAGTTGTATTTTTCAATAAATCTGATACAATACGAATGGTCATTTGAAAGGGGTGTCAGCCATTGACTTGGGAGATTTTTAGTGTAGTCGGAACGATTGCTTTTGCAATCTCTGGTGCAATTATCGCTATGGAAGAAGAATATGATATTTTCGGCGTTTACTTACTAGGAATCGTCACAGCTTTTGGTGGTGGTGCAATCCGTAACGCATTACTTGATATTCCTGTTTCTGCACTTTGGGAACAAACTTCATTATTCCAAATTGCGCTTGTATCTATAACACTTGTCTTTTTATTTCCCCATAAAAGTATCGCGCATTGGAATCGATGGGGGAATTATTTTGATGCGGTCGGTCTATCTGCATTTGCTATTCAAGGTGCCTTATATGCCGTCCACCTAAATCTACCTGTAGCAGCGGCTATCGTAGCAGGTATTTTAACAGGTTCTGGCGGTGGGATTATTCGTGATTTACTAGCAGGGCGTAAACCACTTGTTTTAAAACAAGAAGTATATGCCGTCTGGGCGGGAATCGCTGGTTTAATTATTGGACTTGAGTGGGTAAAAGCTGATTGGGCGCTCTACACATTATTTGTCGTCATCACGATTTTAAGAATCATTTCATATATTTATAAATGGACATTACCATTTAAATCGTTAAAACCAACAATTGTAAAATGAAAAAAGCTAGGTTGTTTTCGATGAATCATCGAACAACCTAGCTTTTATTGTATAATTTGCTGCCAACAGATTACTTTTTCTTCAAAAGACTTTACGTTTTTTCCCGGAACAGGGCTTGTTGAAGGCATAAGCATATATGAAACTTGCTCTGAAAAAGTATGTTTAAAATACTTCAAAAAAACACGTTCTGCTTTCCCACCATTAAAAACAATCCGTTCAACATTCGGATAACGAACCAATAGCTTTTCAAAATCATTTGGCACTTCTTGTTTAATAGCTGAATCTAGACTTCCTATACGCTCACAAGAAGCAATCGCATCCCATAATCCAATCTGATTGTCTAATAACCATGCAATCTTTTTATCATATGTAGATGGTACATCTTGCTGTAAAATACGCGACATAATCCCCCAAAAATGATTTCGTTCATTTCCGTAATACTGTTGCTTCTCAAGAGAAATTTTTCCTGGCATCGAACCAACAATTAATACTTTCGTCTGTTCGTCAATAACAGGTGCTAGTACATTATTAATTTTAGCCATTAAAAGCTTGTTTTAGCTTTTCAAATTGTTCTTGAAGAACTTCTAAATCCGGTTTTGATGCTTTTTGATCCGCCTTCACATTAATTTCATAACGTAATTTTGAATAATGTTCATCAAATTTTGCAACAGCTTGTTTGAAATCTTTTAATGGTTGGAATGATTCAAATTCCGGATCCATAAATGTATACACTTGGAATGAATGTACACTCGCACTAAAATGTGAATAGTTTTCCATGCCTTTTTTACCTGTTGGCTCACCTTTTTGAAGCGCTACTGCATTGTCGATGATACTTTTAGCCGCATCAATTAATAATTGTGTATTAGTTGAATCCATAATATTACCCAACTACCTTTCTTTTAATCAAATTGACTTCTCTTACCAATTGTAGCATATCGACGCAAATTTTTTATACGTAAAACACTTGATTAAATTTGAACATTACAGCCCCTTTCAATTAATATATCTAACCAAGGAGGAACATCTTCAATTGGATTATCTCGTAAGTCAAGTTCTTGTAAATTCGTTAGTTGTAACAGCTCAGCTGGAACCTCTGTTACTTGATTGCCTCGCATATTTAATACTTTCAAAGCCTGACATTTAAACATCTTACCAGGGAATCTTTTTAATTGATTCGCTTGTAAATCGAGTACTTCTAAGCTTGAAAAACTTGGCGTAAAATCCTGTATCTCAGCAATTTGATTATATCCTGCATAAAATTCTTTTAGATGAACAAGTGTATAAAATGAACGTGGAATTGTCATAATTTGATTATGGTCGATTGATAAATGTGTTAATTGAATAAGCATACCAATCTCTTCAGGGATTTGAACAAATTGGTTGTGTGAAATATTTAAAGATTTTAGTTTATGTAAATTCCCAATCGTACTTGGCAATTCTTTCATTTGATTGTATTCAACGTGTAATGCTCCCGATAAATTTTGTAATAACCCTACCTCTGCTGGCATCTCTTCAATTTGATTATGGGATAGATTCAATTCTTCCAATTCAGTTTGTAAAAATAATTCATTTGGAAAACAAGTTAATTGTTGTTCAGATAAATCGACACATGTCATTTGACCTTCTGCATTAGAAAACATCTATTTAAAACCTCCTATCCTTTATTTTTATACAATCTTAGTATGCTAGTTATATCGTCATACTTATTTCATTGTATAGTATAAAAGGTCTTTAATTATATAAAAAAATGGATATTTTTGAATATGTAAGCATAACATCTCTATTAAAAATATAAACAAAACGTTATTGAATCTGTCTTTCCACTATGTATTTGTTAGAAATCAATATTTTTATTATTATACTAATAATATGATTTACCCAAATTATGTTATAAAAAAACTCGAATACGCTAGTGTACTCGAGATCTTAAAATTATTTTTTTTGCTTTTGAATATAAACAACTAAACTTAACACACTGATTAAAATAACGATTAAATGCAGTGCCAATAAAAGTCCACTTGTTTGTTCTGATATTGGTAATAATACGGTTAAAATACCGATTCCTAATAAAAAATAGGCACTATTTGTTGCGACTTGTAATAGTGGTTTTTTTATTTGAGTTACTTGCATACCAATAAGCATTTGCAAATTTTTAGTGCGCCATAAATAAATAGCTAATAAAATAAGTGCCGTTCCAATGACGGTTGTTGGCACAAAGTCCATCGCCTTCATATTCTTCATTCCTTACCTCGGTTGAATTGTCCATAGCCCACAACAATGAGCATATTTCTTAAATTGTACCTTGGCAAATGTTGAAATGATAGGTAAAAGCTTTGTTACGATAAAATAATATTCGCTATCATCCCAATCATCGATATGCTGTTTACGACATTTACTCTGTAAAAAGTGTGTTTCAAAGCTAATGTCACCAATATAGATGGCACCATCTTCGTTTAGGTGGGTCAATAATTCACGAAACAACTTAACTTTTTCGTCATCCGTTAAATGATGCATTGCGTAGGTACTAATAATGACATCGAATTTTTTATTCGTAATCAACTTCGATGTATTGTGTAAATCACCTTCGATAAAAGTCGCTTTCGGCATTTTATCGCGTGCGATTTTCAACATCTCTTCCGAAAAATCAATGCCTGTAATATGATGTCCTGCATCATATAAACGTTTCGTTAGTTTACCTGTTCCAACGCCTAAATCGACAATGTTTTGTACATCCTTTGTACAAACTTTTTCGTACAAAGCTTCCATCATTGGTTCATACCCCGCAAAAGGATATGCTTCTTGTTCATCACTTAATTTAACTGTTTGATCATAGCTTGAAGCCCATAAATCAAAACCCTTATTATCTAACATCAATGTAGAACTCCTCCAGATTATTCCGGAGAATTTACATGTGTAAACCCTCCTTATTTACTGTGATTGTTTTCATTGATTTAATCATATTCAACACTCCTTCATTTTTTCTTTTTTATTTAATCTTCATCCCATTCATCAAAGTATAATGCCATATGATATTCATCAATATACTGATGATTTGGCATCTTTAGAATATCTTTTTCCATACCGATAATTTCAAAACCAAAAGATGTATACACACCTTTTGCAATTTGATTTTTCACATTAACTTTGAGATGAATTTGCTCACAACGTAATTCTTTTGCACGCATAATCGCTGCGGCAATAATTGGCTTACTAATGCCCTCTCCTTGATAATCTTGATGCACATAAATTCCTTTTAAAGAAGCGATATGGCACATTTTCAGCCTTGTATTTGTCTCTAACGTGACCATACCTACAAGTAGTTCTTCTTCAAATGCACCAAACACAATATGATTTTGATTATTTAGAAAATTTTCGAAATAATGAGGTTCATACGTTACTTCTTCTTCATAGGATGAGGCAAAGGCGGTTGGAGAGTGTTCAAGTGCTTGTAACCGTAATTCTCGATAGATCTGTGTATCTTCTTTCGTTAACACGCGAATACGCACAAAAGACCCTCCTTTAGTTTTTGATATTATACCACATTTTAGCAATTACAAGCTATTATGACCAAAAATAAAAAATGGGCTATAGCGAGTCGGGTAACTCGTTATAGCCCATTTAGATTCAAAAAGTGTAAGCGATTTTTTTGGAGAAAAGTGGCTTACCTCTTTGTTTCCAATATCTATTTTACTAAACATATGCAATAAAAACTAGATATAACTTTGTATAGAATGTAACTCTTTATCCTCGATTTAAAGCATTTTCTTCTAAAGTTACTATTTTAGAATTATTCACTATTGCTTGATTAGATTTACTTTGTAAAAATCCGCTCATATTGGAATTCTTTTGTTGCTTCATCTCGTGTAATTAAGAAGACATCTGGATTCGTCATGTTCTGCCAACCTTCAAAGCTAAACTGATCATTAATTGTTTGTAAGAACATCGAGATTAAATTACCATGACTGACAACGACTGCTGCTTCTTCAGGTCGTTCAATTAACTCGTTCATCACTTCTACAATGCGCGCTTGTGCTGCACGACCTGATTCTCCACCCTCAAATTCTAAATCCATATCTACAAATCCTCTTTGCATCCATGTCAGCCAATCATCTACTTTTAATGTACTAAACACACGCTCTGTTAAACGCTTTTCTTCATGAATAGGTAAATCAAGTGATGCGGCAAGTGGTGCAGCTGTCTGAACTGCTCGGTCATATGTACTCGACATAATTAAATCGATGGGATGTTCTTCAAAAAATGGAATTAAGTCTTGTGCCTGTTGACGTCCTTCTTCTGTTAATTGCGCTTTAGGCTTTTGACCATCCGCTTTACAATGACGTACTAGGTAGATTTTTTCCATAGAATCTCCTTCTTTCTAATTGATTGTCTCATTATACAAAAGGTGTGCTTGAATGAATAATTATAACTCTTCATTCGCATACATATCTTAGCGTATAAAAAACCACCATATAATATACAGCGGTAGTAAACATCCTAAACTATATAAAACAATGCTTTTCCACATACACTTTAATTTATTAACCCATAACTGCATAGAAAACTTCCTTCATTCATTTTCTATAGTATAGTAAAAATCATTAGAAAATGCGATTAAAGTAGATTACGAATACCTAATATGAATTCATAAAGGAAATACAATGCGAAACCAATTAGAAGAATACCTGCAACAATAGAGACTTTTCGAATCACTTTGCGACTCATTGCCCGTCTTGAAATCGACACAATCGCTAACAGACCAACATCATGTAAAACAATACCTGTTAGAATACCGAGCCCTGCAAAACTGAATTCATGAACGCTATAAGATTTCGCAAGTACTGCACCAAATACCGACACCCAAAAGACTAAGTTTCCTGGCGATACAGCTACTAAGATTCCATTTCTATATGTACGCCAAAAAGATTGATTCGGTTTCTCACCTACTAAACTAATTCCTTGATCGGCATTTTTAATCGAATCATACGCTAAATAAAATAAGAAAGCGGCTCCAACAATCCATAATGGTAATTGAACAAATGGAAGTGCTAAAAATGAAGCTAATCCAAAATACAGTGCAATAATTAATGCGGCATCAATTGTCATGCCACCAAGTCCAACTGCCCATCCATGAATAAAACCATTTTTCAAACCTTGTTTTGTCATTTCAACGGTCATGGCTCCGACAGGTAAAGCAATTGTAAATCCAACAATTAAATAAGAAATATACGTTTCCATAACTTTACCAACTCCTTACTTGATTATAAGGAGAATAAGTATGAATATCAATACATAAATTAGAATATTTATACTTTCAAGCCATAAAAAAAGCAACTCCCTTAAGAGAGTCGCCTTTTACGGACAAACTTTAAAAATTAAAGTTTAGTTACGTTAGTAGCTTGTGGTCCGCGGTTACCTTCTTCAACTTCGAATTCAACTTTTTGACCTTCGTCTAAAGTTTTGAAACCGTCGCCTTGGATAGCTGAGAAGTGTACGAATACGTCGTTTCCGCCTTCAACTTCGATGAAACCGAAACCTTTTTCTGCATTAAACCATTTAACTGTACCTTGTGTCATTATGAATGACCTCCTATTAATGAATTCAATAATAGATTGTTCAACCGAGAATAAAAATACACCTGCTAGAGAGACCGCATTATACAGTCTTCCAAGCAGGTGAATGTATTGTATACGCTGAGCCAATTTCATTATTAATAATAGTATAACCTATTTTGTCCGATTTGTCTAAAAAAGACTATCCAATCATTAAAAATTTTCTGCTTTTTTATACAAAAATCTTTACTTAATCAAGGTGCCTTGATGGAAAAACAATTTCCAATCTTTCTCTTTTTTACGCCAAATCGAACTTCTTAAAGCTTGCTGTTTTGTTAAAATGTTTGTTGTTTTATATGTTACTAGAATGACACTTTCATCTACAAAACGTTCTTCATAATCTTCTACACGTAAAAAACGTTCTGTTGGTGGTGATTCTTTACCGATGGCATTTAGCTGATTTTGTTTTGTGTATTGTGTGCCGATTGTGCCAAATTCGATAAAGTCTTCATCCATCATTTGATCAAATTCATCATACACATAATTTTGCAGTCTCATCTCTAAGTCATATATTTGCATCATAAGCATCTCCCCTATACACTTTACTTATACCCCTTTATCTATGAATTAAAATTGTCATTTGTATTTGATTAATTTATACAGTAACAGGGAATGTAGAATAGGGATGAAAAATCACTTTAAAAGGAGCGTTTTAAATGAATTTTAAAAATGTTACAGTTGCTGGTAGTGGTGTTTTAGGGAGTCAGATTGCTTTTCAAACAGCTTTTCAAGGTTTTAATGTAAGTGTTTATGACATTAATGAAGGTGCGATTAAAGCCGCACAGGAACGCGTTCAAAAGCTTGCTGAGACATATAAACACGAAGTTGCAAAACATCCGTCAGAGGTGGATGATGCACTCGCTCGACTTTCTTTCTATACAGATTTAGGTGAGGCTGTAAAAGATGCTGATTTAGTTATTGAAGCTGTTCCAGAACGAATTGATATTAAAACAAGTTTCTATGAACAATTAGCAAAAGTAGCACCTGAAAAAACCATCTTTGCAACGAACTCTTCTACAATGATTCCAAGTCAATTTCGCGATGCAACAGGACGACCTGAAAAATTCCTAGCACTGCACTTCGCAAACGAAATTTGGAAAAATAATACGGCTGAAATCATGGGACATGATGGAACAGATCCAAAATACGTAACAGAAGTAATTGATTTTGCTCGTGCGATTGGCATGGTTCCACTGCATATTTTAAAAGAACAACATGGCTATATTTTAAATTCATTACTTATACCATTACTTAATGCTGCACAGGCATTGTACGCAAACGGCATTGCTGAACCACAGACAATTGATAAAACTTGGATGATTGCGACTGGCTCACCAAGAGGGCCATTTGCTATTTTAGATGTAGTTGGCTTGCAAACCGCTTACAACATCGTATCTGCAAGTGCAGATAAAAATCCGATTGCTGGAAAAATTGCAGATATTTTAAAACATGACTTTATTGATAAAGGAAAGATGGGTGTTGCGACAGGCGAAGGGTTCTATAAATACCCAAACCCTGCTTATGCCGATCCAAACTTTTTAAAATAATTTGCTCAACGAAGGAGAAATTTCGCTATGACGAGATTTCTCCTTTTTAATTTGTATAATTTCATTTGATTACGCATACTTAGAGTATTCATATATGTAGAAAGGGTTAAATAAATGACTGAAAAAGAAAAAATCTCAAAAAAAAATTTTAAAAAGTTCATTCAACTCGTTAAAAGTACCAATCCACCAAAACTTCTAATCGTGATTGCACTTATTTTAACGCTCTCCACAACTGCTGTATCCTTAATGGTTCCGCTCTTCACAAAGAACCTCGTAAATGACTTTACAATTGATGATTTAAATAAAACAACGATTGCATTACTAGTCGGTGCGATTATTTTACAAGCATTATCAGGTGGATTCTCCATCTACATTTTAAATCGCATTGGACAAAGTGTTGTCGCTGGTATGCGTGACCGTCTATGGAAGAAGTTATTAGTTCTACCCGTTAATTATTTTGATGAAAACCCTTCTGGTGAAACCGTAAGTCGCATGACGAATGATACGACCGTAGTTAAAACACTCATCTCAGAACATCTTGCCAACTTCTTATCAGGTATCATCTCGATTATTGGTGCAATGATTGTCCTGTTCATTTTAGATTGGCGCATGACAACTGCCATGTTTATCGCCATTCCGTTAGCTGCGGCCATTCTAATTCCGCTTGGTCGTAAAATGTATAAAATCTCAAAGAATACACAGCTTGAAACAAGTAAATTCACAGCACTTTTAACACAGGTACTCTCTGAGATTCGTCTTGTGAAATCTTCAAACTCTGAGAAAATTGAATACAATAACGGCGCAACAGGTATTCGTAACTTATTCAATTACGGTTTAAAAGAAGCAAAAGTATATGCTTTTATTGGACCGATTATTAATCTAGTTATGATGATTTTATTAGTTGTATTACTCGGTTACGGTGGTATGCGTGTATCTTCTGGGGCGCTATCAGCAGGTGCATTAGTAGCTTTCATCATGTACCTCTTCCAAATCATTATGCCAATGGCACAAATTGCTGAGTTCTTTACGCAATTCCAAAAAGCTTCAGGTGCAACCGAACGCATTATTGAAATTTTAGAAGTTGAAGATGAAAAAGATGGTTATGAAGAAGTAAAAAAAGTTGATGAAGCGATTCAGATTGAGTGTTTATCTTATAACTATCCAGATAAAGAACCTGTATTAAAAAATCTAAACTTTACGATTCCGCCGAATCAAGTAACCGCAATTGTCGGTCCGAGTGGTAGTGGTAAAACGACCTTCTTCTCTCTTATTGAACGTTTTTACCAACCACAAAAGGGAGCGATTCTTCTTGGCAATCAAAATATTCAAAACTTCTCTCTATTATCTTGGCGTAAGCAGATTGGCTATGTGTCACAAGAGAGTCCGATTATCGCAGGGACCATTCGCGACAATATCACATATGGATTAGAACGAGAAGTATCAGACGAAGAAATCAATCGCGTTATTAAAATGGCCTATGCCGATCAGTTTATTGAAAACTTAGAAGATGGTATTTTAACCGAAGTAGGTGAACGTGGCATGAAGTTGTCTGGTGGACAGCGCCAACGTATCGCCATTGCACGCGCGTTCTTACGTAACCCACAAATTCTAATGTTAGATGAAGCAACATCGAGTTTAGATAGTAAATCCGAACAAGTTGTACAACGTGCGTTAGAAGAGCTCATGAAGGGTCGTACAACAATTGTTATCGCTCACCGTCTCTCAACCGTTATTCATTCCGATCAAATTGTCTTCCTAGAACAAGGTGAGATTACAGGGATTGGTACACATCAAGAACTTTATGCAACACATGCACTCTATAAAGAATTCTCTGACCAACAACTAAAAGGATTACAAGTCTAATCAAAAAGAAGAATCGTTCCTCACGTGAAGGGGCGATTCTTCTTTTAATATTTAAGATCATACTGCATAGCTTTCAACCTGTGCTTGAACTTTTTTCTTCATATGCACAATAGGCATTTGATGTCCTAATAAATTCGTCGTTTCAAATGTAGATTCGATGTGCATACCATAAGATTCATAGAGATGAACATTACGTGATTCATTCGCGCGAACGTCGCAAGCAATCCATTGTACAGACTGTTGTTTTGCAATATTTTCTAAATAGGTAACTAGCTTTTTCGCATAGCCTTTTCCACGTTGAGTTGGTAAAACACTCACACGAGAAAAAGTGAGTGTACTCTCTTTTATCTCATAACGTGCCATCGCCACAGGACCTTCATTATTCAATCCAACAATTGCTTTTTGACCACAAGCTAACGCTTTTTTAACATCACGCTCTGTTTCCATTATGGCGCTTGATGGCGGATTCACATACTCTTTAAATGCTTCATGCATGAGCTCTACGATTAATTCCTCATTTTCTGTATGCACAATAATCATCTCTACACATCCTTTAACGAATTTTTATTCATTATTATACATAAAAATTCTATAAAAATGCAAGAACTATGATTTATTTCTTCCAGTGAAGGTGTTGTAAAAAGTGTAAAAAGTCTTCATACATTGTTTTAGCATCTTTTCCATATGTCATTAAATGCCCTGCTTGTTCATAACATGTTACAACTTTTTGTGTTGAACCGATCCGCTCGGCTACATAATTCGCTGTCTCTTCATATAATGCATCATCTTGACCACCATATGCTAAGTAAATAGGTACTTGAATTTGCTCTAAATGTTGCATCTGTTGTTCAATCATCTCAATAAAGGCTGGTACAATCTCCATCGGATGTGCTTTTAAAGCTTGTCGTGCCGCTTCTTTTTCTTCATCTGTACCTTCTTCGTATTGTTGATGTTGTTTTGCATAATAGACCACTCTTTTTCGCAAGGTCACTTCATCACGCGTCATCGGTAGTGACATTGTAACAATTGCAAGTGGGTTTAATTCATGTGCTACTTTTAATGTGAGTACAGCGCCTAAAGATAGCCCCATCACAACAATCTCCTCATATCCCTCATCTTCAAGAAACTCATACGCTGATTGAACATCCTCCCACCAAGTAGATGGACCATACTGTAGTAATGTATCTGCCTTTTGGCCATGCCCCGTATACATCGGTGCATGAACCGTATATCCTTCTCTATTTAAAAACTTCCCAAGTTGTCGCATATCAATCGTCGATCCCGTAAATGAATGAAGTAGTAAAATTGCTTTACTACCGCCTTGAAAATAAAATGATTCCGGTGCTTTATATTTCATAAGTCCCTCCTGTTAGGTTTAAATATTAAAAATAATTTGCATATCTTCTATTTTTTTAATAGACTAGAAGACGTCAGTTTTTTAGAAAAGAAGGTGATTTTGTGGAAGACGCGTTGCATTATTTCGTCATTTCTACAACCGCAGGCTACTATGCACAATCTGGATTTGTAGCAGATATTGAAGAAGCACAAGCTTTTTGTTCTGAAATCGAAGCCGAAAGAGCGGCTCAAATTATCAAAGGTACAGTCTGCTCGCAATCTGTATCTTACGACGAACTTGAACAATCTTTTTTAGAACTCTCAGCACAATACGATATACTTTATACATTAGATGAGCAGCAAGCCATCCAAAGCATTTGCGCGGAGCTTCAAGCAATCTAAGTCTCTGGTCTTAGACAAAGTTACAGTCTGAGATCTTTTTGTTTTCCTTTTTTTCTTTTTATAATAATGAATATAGAAAGAAAAAGGAGGCTTAACATGAAAACCATTTTGAAGCAGTTAGGTATTTTCTCTTTTGCTGTATCGATGATGTTCGGAATTACATACTTACTCACAGGTGACCGATTCATGCCCTTCATTCCATCTGAACACTTCTATGCAGTAGCACATACAGCAGAAGAACAACAGCGCGTCAGTGGTCATTACGTATATGAAACCTACGCTGTAAATACTGCAGGCAAAAAACAATTCCTTGCATTCCAAACAGAACGTCCACTTCCAGAAGGTACATATGTGAAACTCTACGTAAAAGGCAATTATATCAAACTCATACAAGAAACTACCGCAGAAAGTATTCCATCAACAATACGGAATTCACTCCATTAAAAAATATTCTAACGTCACATGGACGCTAGAATATTTTTTATTTGACTATTTTTTCTTTTAGCGCGATTTTTCGATATGCGACTCGCGGTTCTTTCACTTTCTTTTGATAGTTGGCAATTGTTACACCGAGCATGATAAATACTGCACCAATATAACCCGTCATGCCCATTACTTCTTGTAAGAATAAGAAGGCAAAGAAAGCAGAGAAGATCGGTTCAAGTGAAAAGAAAAAGCCTGTATTTTCAGGTGTTGTATATTTCTGTGCAATGGGCTGCATAACAAAACCATATGCTGAACAGATAAACGCTAAACCTAAAATCGAAATCCAAGAACCCGATGTCGTCGGTAGAGCGGGTGTTTCAAATGTGAACGCAATAATAATGGCATATAACGAACAAAAGCCTAATTGATAAATTCCTAATTGCAGTACATCGACCTTACGCGCAAACTGATTCGTCACAAGAATATGAATGGCATAACACAACGCACCGATTAAACAATAAATAGCACCAAGCTGAATAGAGAAGCCATCTTTTAATGTTAAAAATGCTAGTCCCATCATGACCACTACAACACCGATCATAATTTGCTTCGCTGGTAGTCGCTTCGTTAAAAAGATTTGCAAGATTGGTACAAGTACAACCGTTGTACTCGTTAAAAATCCTGCTGTCGAAGCATCTGTATATTTCGTTCCTAATAATAATCCTAAAAATACACCGTATAATAATGCACCAACAATCGCACTGTACTTGATCGTTTGCCACGATACGCGAACCATCTTCTTCGCGAATAATAACCACATGAAGATGAATGCGATAATACTACGCATTGCGACGATTGTAAAAGAAGGCATTCCATCATCTGCGGCTACTTTCATAAATAAATAAGACGTTCCCCACGCCATCGAAACTGTAATTAATAATAAGTTCGCTTGTTTCTGTGTCATTCCATCACTTCCTTATTTTTTCTTTTTCTTAGATTATCACCGTTGTTTACATTAATAAAACGAATATTTATAATAGTAATATTAGTTTTACTAATGTATAGGAGATGATGGAATGAATATTTATGAGTCCTTCGTTAAAATTGTTGAGCTCGGTAGTTTTACAAAGGCTGCTGAAGCGCTTGGTTACACACAATCAGCAATTAGTCAGATGGTGAATAATCTTGAAAAAGAACTCGATACAACGCTGATTATTCGTTCTCGCAAAGGAATTTCTCTCACACCAGATGGTGAGGAAATGCTACCTTTTATTAAAAATATTTGTCATGCACATAGTGAATTAAAAGAAAAACATCAAGAGATGCAAGGTTTGGAACGTGGTCTCATACGGATCGGTACATTCTCAAGTGTTTCAACGAACTGGATTCCGACCCTATTACATGACTTTAAACAACTGTATCCTGGTGTCCACTTCGAGTTACAACAAGGTGAATATACAAGTATTTCAAAATGGATCTATGAAGGAACCGTCGACTTTGGTTTTGTGAATCCTGCTGCTGTATCGAATTTAACGACTATTCCATTAGCACAGGATGAGGTCTTAGCTGTGCTACCTTACGGACATGAACTTGCTGACCATGATGAAGTACATATTCATGACTTAACAAAAGATCCTTTTATTCAAATTGACGAAGGAGATTTTAGTGAACCACAATACTATTTTGAGAAGGCAAACCTTACACCGAACACACACTTTAAAGTGTATGACGACTACACAATTATGGCGATGGTCGAACAACAACTCGGTATTTCCATGCTACCTAAACTCGTATTAAGCCGCTGCCCATATCATATTTTGACGAAACGTATCTCGCCACCTGTCGTCCGTACAATTAGTCTCGCTTATAAAAATAAAAAAGTACTCCCGATCGCAAGTCGCTATTTCATCGACTTTATTACAGAACACTTTTCAAAAAAACAGGAAACACGCATATAAAGCGCATTTCCTGTTTTTATTTAAATATCGCTATGTGTTTCTACGCTCGTTAGTTTATTGAAAAACGGGTAGAATTGATCTTTTTCAGGTGTTTTACGCATTGCAATCGCACTGCGTGGATGTTCATTGAATAATCCAGTCAAAGCGTATGCTGTATTATACCCCCACTCCACTTTCTTACTAAGCGGTACAAAGCGATCATCAATTAATTTTAAAAGTGGTTTCATATCATAACGTGAAGCGGTTAAGTGACCCACTACTAATTCTGTTTGACAGTTCCCTGCGCCGCGCCCCATACCGTAAACCGATGTATCTAAAAATTCAACGCCTAATTCAATACCTTCTAATGTATTAGCAAAAGCCATCTGTAAGTTATTATGCGTATGAATTCCTAAACGTTTTGACGGTGCATGCTCTTTGAAAAGCTTCACTAAGTAAGAAATATCTTTTGGGAAAAGGCTCCCGAATGAGTCGACAACATATAGTACATCGACAACACTATGTTCAATTTTCTCTAGTGCTTCAACTAAATGTGAATTAATTGAATTCGATACAGCCATAATATTTAATGATGTTTCATAACCTAGGTTATGGAATTGATTAATTAAATCAAGTCCTTTATCAATGTCTTTTAAGTAACAAGCGACACGAATCATATCGAATGGACTTTCAGAGCGTGGTGCACATTCGCTTGGATCTACGCGACCGATATCAACGATTGCTGATAGCTTCGTATTTTTCTTTTCTGGGATTACCTCACGAATGAAATCATCATCACAGAAACGCCAAGGGCCACAACCATCTGCATCTAATAACTTAGGTGAGTTTTTATAACCAATCTCCATATAATCGACACCTGCATTATTTAATGCTTCGTATGTATCACGCACGAAGTCTACACTAAAATCCCAATTGTTTACGAGACCACCGTCACGAATTGTACAGTCTAAAATTTTCACTTGATTTGAGTTCATTTTCATCACCTGTCCTATCTACGAAATAAAGTTGATTATAACACATATCTGAATTTTTAGAATATTAAATTTCTCAAAAACGATAATTTTTTATTTTTATATAAACTAAAGCTGTTCTATAAATCAAATACAAATTTATAGAACAGCTACCTCCCTCGCCCAAATTGTTAAAGGCCCTATCGCTGACCAACCACCACGCATGGCAGCAGCCAATCGTTCATCTGCTTCATATCCTACAATGGGTTGTTTCGGAAAAAAGTTAGCCAAGACAGCAGGAATATCTTGAAATACATGGTTTACGCCAAATACATTAAAAATCCCGATAATCCCATGGCTTTGATAAGCTGAAAAACCACCATATCCTTCTTTATGAAATACTAAAACATGAGGGTCATCAATAATTGATGGCTGTAGCATACCTTCTAAATTAGCCGCCACAAGCCACTTTTGAAATGCTTCTTCATTTCGAACCCACTTCCACTCACTACAATACGGTACAACAGAAGATGACATCATCCACTGCGCTTTAAATAACTTCGTGAATCCTAGAATTTGTAAGGTTGCATAACTATCCATAATCGTCGATACGCGGTCTGGAATTTTTTCCACAGTCGCTTCTCTCGTCTCTGTAATCATCTCTGGATAATAACTCGGTACATATTGATCCGCAATCCATACGTTATCCATACAGGCTGTTGTAATATGATGTGTTGCGCACACAGCTTTCCACCAAGCAATCTGGTTTAAAACTGCTTTTCTTAATAGCTTTTCTGGCATTTGGATCACCTCTAAACTATTAGTACCCTTTATTAAATGTTTCATTCTAATTTGATAGAATTTGTTCCCCTGTTAATTCAAATACAGCCTGACAACTCGCACATACCGTAGGATTTTCAGAACTAATAATGAGCGTAACACCTTCTGCTTTTACAGAACGCAAACACTGTATGAATTTTTCTAGTTGCGCTTCTGTTAATGCTTTTTCAGGTTCTTCGATTAACAAAATAGAAGGCGCATGTAAGCATGCGCGAATAAGCGCCATACATTTAATTTGAAAAGCATTTAGATGTACTGCTTTCTTCCCTAGTAATTCATGCATACCAATAAGCTTGCTTAGCTGATCTAAACGCTGCTTTCTCGCTCCTGGCAACTTATTAGTACCTGTTTGGAAAAAGAACGGTAGCTGAATATTCTCAAGTACGGTTTCATCTTTTAAAAATTCGTCTTGTGCAGGTAGATAGCCCATCTTCGTTTGTCTCAACACAGCTAAGTCGCCCACATCTTTTGTTTCATTTTGATGATATTCTAAGCGATATGTCCCGTTCGTCAAAACGCGGAAACAGCCAATTGTCTGTAGTAATTCATTTCGATAAGCGCCTGTAATCGCTAGTGAAGCTCCCTTTTCAACGACTAAATTCACTTTTTGAAAATACGGTTCTACCGCTGCATATTTTAATTGAATTTTAGACATGCTCTTGCTCCATTTCTATCGTTGTTTTACGTAGTACACGCCATAGAATACCGCCACCAATCATGGCACCTAGAACGAGATATAAAACGAGTGGAATAATGGCGAATTGTGAAATCACCATAAACGGTATAGCTGGAAGAATGAGTGCAATCCCTAGTAAAATCCCCACTTCAATTCGAATATACTTTCGAATTTCACGTTCTGCCATACCACTCGTAATCAGAATACGGAACAACTGCTTCGTCCCTTCATTTCTACGCTTTTGAATACGCTGTACAGCTATAAACATACCAACTAAAGCAATCAGGAATAATCCATACACGAGTACAGAATTTGCTTTTAAAATCTTATTATAGATATTAACTGTTATCCCACCTGCGCCACCAATTGTAAATGACCAGAAATCTGATTGCTGTGATACTTCAAGCATGATATCGCGAATACCAATCTTAGATGCATTCGTTACGAGCATTGTATTTGCAGATGCGATCAGTGATTCTTTCGCGAATACATTGTCTTCACTTGGTGTTTGACGATATTGCTGTGACGGAACTAACACTTGATGTCCTGCTGACATTTGAGGTAATGCTGTTGTCACAATCATTTGTTCACTCTTTAAAAAACCGATGATTTTCGCTTGAATATCTTGACCATAAATACGCATGCGAAGTGAATCACCAATATCATACAACTGATAATAGTCACTTCCTAACACAACGGGCATAACTTCTTTGTCATCATAATCCTTAAAATCTTCTTGTTTAAAAAATGTACCTGCATCCATCTCTAGCTTATTTAGCTTTTGTGCAGCTGCATTCACTTGAAGTCCATAAACAGGTATATACTGTCCATCTGCTTTTGCATTTTCGGGTGTAAATGCTTCATCACCTGAAAATTTCTGTATGAACACAGGAATCGGTGAAGCTGTGTAAACAGTTAGTTGCTTATTATTTTGTAATGCTTGATTGAAGCGTTCTAATTGCTCAATTGTTGGTTCTTCTCCAATGAGTGTAAGATTGTAATTATTTTGTCCTGCAAATGTGGTCCCACCTTTTGCAGGTTCACTTTTATATGCTGTATGCAAAATCGTAAAATAGACAATTGAAAAACATAGCAGTGCAGCTGCCATAAGGATTAAATTCCATTTACGATTACGTTTATGCAAAATGTATAAAGCTCTCACTTATTTGTCCACCTTTATCTTTGTTAAATAAACACTTATAACAATTCTATACATAGGCAACCAATCAGCGCAATGAAAAGCAATAAGTTTTAAAAACTTATTATAAAAAACAAGGTATGTCCGATTGAACACACCTTGTCTTCACCTCATTATTTTTTTACAATTGCTGCATAAATGAGTCCGATGATGGCACCTACCACAGCAGGAGCAGCCCATCCTAAACCGATATCATATAACGGTAAGTAATGTGAGTAGAATATCTCAATCGATTCTAACACTTGTAATTTCGCACCAGGTACACTTTCAACCAATGCTTTGTAACCATCAATCACACTCACGAAGAATGTTAGGAACATCGACATCGCATATACACTTTGACGTGCTTTGAATAGCGGCGAGAACATCGTTAATAGAATTAAAACAATCGCTAGTGGATATAAGAACATTAATACCGGAACAGCGTATGTAATGATGTTACTTAAACCAAAGTTCGCAATTAAGAATGATACAAACGTTAAAATGAATACAAACCATTTATAGCTGATGGCTGGAATAACTTCATGGAAGAATTCACTACATGATGTAATTAAGCCAATACTTGTTTTTAAACAAGCTAAAATAATGATAATCGCTAGTAAAATCCCACCGAATGAACCAAAGAAGTGTTTCGCAACAGCCGCAAAAATTAAGCCGCCATTTTCAAATGTTCCAACAGCGCCAACACTTGTACCGCCCATGTATGTGATAAAGCCATAAATAATCATCATTAAAGCCATTGCGAAAATTCCTGATTTCCAAGTCGCCATCGCAATATCTTTCGTACTGGTAATACCACGACTCTTAATCGCATTAATTACGACGATCCCAAACGCAAGTGATGCTAGTGCATCCATCGTATTGTATCCGCCTTTAAAACCTGTCATAAAGGCTTGATTCACATAGTCACCTACTGGTTTTTCAAAACTCCCCATCGGATTAACAACACTGACAATAATTAAGATAAATAAGAACACTAAGAATGCAGGTGTTAAATATTTACCGATATAATCCATTACTTTTGCTGGATTTAGTGAGAAGTAATATACAACTAAAAAGAATACAAAACTAAAAATGCCTAAAAATAATGATACTTGATCTGGATTTAAGAATGGTTCTAAACCTACTGTAAACGATACAGTCGCTGTACGCGGAATCGCAAAGAATGGTCCAATCGTCAAATATAGTACAACTGAGAATACAAGACCGAATAGTGGATGCACTCGATTCCCTAAGTCTCGTAAACCATTACTTCCTGATAAACCAATTGCTAGAATTCCCATGAACGGCAAACCGATTGCTGTAACTAGGAAACCAATTAAAGCCCACCAGAATTGCGTACCAGCCATCTGTCCAAGTTCGATTGGGAAAATTAAGTTCCCTGCTCCGAAGAACATACCGAATAACATCGTACCGATGATGGCGTATGTTGAAAATGGTACTTTTGCTTGCATATTTTTCCTCCTTATGACTTAAATCGTCTATTTAATATTGTAATTAGAGTATATTAACAATTTACTACAGACAATACAAGATGAACAGAGAATAAAGAGAAAGAATAAACGAAAAATAGATAATTTTGTATATTTTTTAGACTATTTTGTATTTTTTGAGTATGAAAAAGTGTCGCTCTATCATTTATTTAAATTAAGATAAACGAATATGCATTAAGCTTATAACTCTATTTCCATTTGATTTTCCCATTCGCCGATCACTAAATTAAGTGAATCTTCTTCATCTGTCAATCTAAAATAAATAGGTAAAGGCAATGTAACCATGGCTTTATCAAAGCATTTTTTCACCCAATCACTTACTTCTTTCATCGTAATTTCTTCTAAATCATGATCATCAAAAAAATTAACAAATTTTTCAAACTGCTCCCCTGTGTCAAACTTTTTATACAACCTAAAAGGACCAACTAAATAAATGCCATCGCTATATCCACTATTTTCACTAACTTGATTAACACCATGATACTCATACTGTCTCACCCAATTAAGAATCGATTTATCATCTGTACCAATCGATCTCGCTATTGTATATAAACTTTCCGTACCGTTTATATACCTTAAAGCGGCTTGTATTTTTTCTTCTGATGAATATTTTGCCATATAAAAACTGCACCTCCAATTAGTAGATGTGTCTAATAATTGAGGTGCAGTTCAATCATACGGGATTTGTTCATTCAGATCAATTTCCGCTTCGAAAAACG
>NZ_BJOB01000019.1 GCF_006539985.1 Kurthia gibsonii
GAGTGACCCATTTCCGCTCTCGAATGTCCCGTTTTGATCGACGAATGTCCCGAACCACCGAGCGAATGTCCCAACACCGCTCTCGAATGCCCCATTTTGCTGGATGAATGTTCGAATTCACATGAAACTAGTCAATTGAAGTCTTCTAATTCCTCTAAACCCTACTACTTCACAAACTGTTTTGCGTCAATTTGAAAATTTTTCATGCGATATTGGAGACTTTGACGGCGAATGCCAAGTGCTTCGGCGGTTTTAGAAATATTCCCATCATACATTTCAAGCGCTTTTGTAATGTAATATGCCTCAACTTCTTTCATGTAGTGGTCGAGGGGGCGAAGGTCGTTCGAGTTTTCAATAATAAATAACTCACTTGAATTTTGTTCTTCCGTCGGTAAGCTATTTTGAATTTTCCACTTGAAATGAGGTGGGAGTAAGTTTACATCAATGACGGTTTCAGTTGTAATGATGTTCGTCATTTCATCAAGAAGAACTTCAAGCTCTTTTAAATTACCAGGCCAATCATAATTTAAAAATAGTTCCGTTACTTCAGGAGAGAGTGCTTCAATGGACGAGCCATATTGATCGCGATGACGCTGGAAATAATCGTTAATGAACGGCATAATATCTTCTTTTCGCTCACGTAGTGGCGGAATATAGATTGTAATTGATGAAAAAAGACGATACAGATTTTTAGAAAGTGCCTGTTCCTGAATTAAATCAATTGGATCTTTACCAACACTCGCAATCATCATATGTCCATGGTTTGGATGTTGTTCAAATAAAGCTACAATTTTCTCCTGTGCCTCAATAGATAAATATTCAATGCGCTCAGCGAAGAACGTAGTGTGCTCTTCTTTTGCGATATATTTTTCAAACTGTTTTAAAATGGTTTCTTCATCGCGACGACAAATCATCGTAACAAATGCTTGGTTTGGGTGCTGTAAATCATGATGAATGCCTTCCGCAATCATATCAATTCCTGTTCCTGATTCGCCAATGAGTAGAACAGGCATCTTACTTAGTGCCACAATTTTCGCTTTTTGAATGACATCTTTCATGACAGTAGAAATAGCTGTAATAATATCAAATGTTAGTGGCGCACCGTACCTTCGAAGAGGACGGTACATCATAAATTCGAGTTGTGTAATATCGCGTGCGAATTCTACAGCCCCGATTAATTCTTGTTGTTCATACAGGGGATAGATATTGCTAATATAGGTGACTTCTTGATTTTTCTTGTTCCAAAATGTCTTTTTATGGTTAATTAATGGCTTTTCAGATTGTAGTACATGGTAAATTTCACTTTGCTCATTTTCGAAATCAATAATTTCATGAGCGCGGTGATTTTCGAAGTCAATCGTTTCGATGCCTTCAAGTTCACGCATCTTTAGATTATAGATGACGAGGTTTCCTTCTACATCTACAACACGGATTCCTGTATCACCTTGTTCGATAATGTATTGATAGATATGTAATAGTTTTTGCTTTTCCATATGTTCCTCCTGTATCGCACTTCTTCCCTTTATTTTACCATCTGTTTAAAAATTTTGAGGGGATTTTAAAAAATTTAGAAAATTCCTATTGATTAATGCTAAGTAATATTGCATTATATACTTAGTTGAGAAATTTATGTGCAAAATAATTTGGCACTTCAAAAACAAGGGGGAAATATACATGATTCCATACAAACACGAACCATTTACAGATTTTTCAAAAGAAGAGAATAAAGCAGCGTACTTAAAAGGATTAGCAACAGTAGAAGGTTACTTAGGTCAAGCATATCCATTAATTATTGGTGGCGAACGTGTAACGACTGAAGATCAAATCACTTCTTACAATCCAGCAAAGAAAACAGAAGTAATTGGTACAGTTTCAAAAGCAACGAAAGATTTAGCTGAAAAAGCGATGCGAGTAGCAGATGAAACATTCAAAATGTGGAGTCAAGTAGAACCAGAAATTCGTGCAGATGTATTATTCAAAGCGGCATCAATTATTCGTCGTCGTAAATTTGAATTCTCGGCACTATTAACTTTAGAAGCAGGTAAGCCGTGGAATGAAGCAGATGCAGATACAGCAGAAGCAATCGACTTCTTAGAATATTATGCACGCCAAATGCTTCGTTTAAAAGACGGTCAAAAAGTAGAGAGCCGCATGGGCGAATACAACCGTTACGACTACATTCCTCTAGGGGTAGGGATTGTAATCTCACCATGGAACTTCCCGTTTGCAATCATGGCTGGTACAACAGTGGCAGCAGTTGTAACCGGTAACACAGTATTATTAAAGCCAGCTTCTACAACACCAGTAGTTGCTTATAAATTTATCGAAGTATTGGAAGAAGCAGGTCTTCCAGCCGGTGTTGTGAACTATGTACCAGGTTCTGGCGCAGAAGTAGGTGACTACTTAGTAGATCACCCACGTACTCGTTTTGTATCATTCACAGGTTCACGTGATGTTGGTTTACGCATTAACCAACGTGCTTCAGTACTGAATGAAGGACAAATTTGGATTAAACGTGTCATCGCTGAAATGGGTGGTAAAGATACAATTGTTGTCGATAAAGAGGCAGATTTAGAATTAGCTGCACAATCAATTGTGAAATCAGCATTCGGTTTCTCAGGTCAAAAATGTTCAGCTTGTTCTCGTGCAGTCATCGTAGAAGATGTGTACGATGAAGTAGTAGAGCGTGTAGCAGAATTAACAAAAGAATTAACAATTGGTGATCCAACAAACCCAGATAACTTCATGGCAACAGTAATTGATGAAGCAGCGTTTAAAAAGATTACTTCATATATCGAAATTGGTAAAACAGAAGGTAAATTATTAGTAGGTGGAACAGCAGACGATTCAGTTGGTTACTTTGTACATCCAACAGTATTTGCAGATGTAGCGCCAAGTGCACGTATTATGAAAGAAGAAATCTTCGGACCAGTAGTAGCGATTGCAAAAGCAAAAGACTTTGATGAAGCAATTCAAATTGCAAACGATACAGAGTATGGTTTAACAGGTGCAGTTATTACGAAAAATCGTTTAAATCAAGAAAAAGCACGTAAAGAATTCCATGTTGGAAATCTTTACTTCAACCGCGGTTGTACAGGTGCGATTGTAGGTTACCAACCATTCGGTGGTTTCAATATGTCAGGTACAGACTCAAAAGCAGGCGGACCAGATTACTTACAATTACACATGCAAGCTAAAACAACTTCAGAAATGTTTTAATCATGTAACTAGCATCGTATTTTTACGATGCTAGTTTTTGTATATATAATAGGTAGAAACTCAAACTAACTATCTTTAAATAATAATGATAATCATTTTCATTGACAGTGATTCAATTTATTTAGTAAGATAAAGATAATTGGAAAAGAAGGGAAGATTACATATGATTGTACAATTACGTCGCTTTACTGTAACAGAAGGAAATGGCCATCTTGTAGTTGAAAAATTTAAGCAGGGTGGGGGATTAGTGGAGCAACAACCTGGCTTTATTGATAAAACCGTTCTTCAAAAGAAAGTACGTCGTGGTGAAGAAGAAGTAATTATGATGGTACGTTGGGAGTCAGAAGAAGCATGGAAAGCATGGGAGAAAAGCCCAGAACACATTGCGGGACACCGCAATAATCGTGGTAAAGAAAAGCCAGAATATATTGTAAACGTAGACGTTGCAATGTATGAAGTACAATAAAGCAAATAAAAAACAAGCTGGGACAAGATATTTCACTAGCGTTCGCAACGAAAAACTGGAACCGCACCACAGCGCGATTCCAGTTTTTAATGCTTAAGAGATTGTATTTTCTTTTTTAGTATGGATTTGTACCTAAAATTGTTGCTTGTTTTACATAAATACGGTTTGGTAATGTTAATTGGTTAACAATTACTTCTGCAAAGTCTTCAGGATGCATCATGCGATCTACTTTTGATTCATCAATTAAACCAGATTCGCGTGCTAATTCTGTTACAACCGTACTTGGTGCAAGTGCTGTAACACGAATGTTATTACTACGTACTTCTTGAGCTAATGACTCAGTTAAGCCGATAATACCGAATTTAGCAGCTGAATAAGCAGTAGATGTTGCTGCGCCATTTAGACCGTTTGTAGACGAGATATTAATAATATCGCCTTCATTTTTCTCGATTAATTGTGGTAGTACTGCATGGGTTACATGGTACGTACCAAAAATGCCTGTATCAACAATTTTCTTCCACATTAATGGGTCTTGGTCTAACAGTGTACCGAACTCACCGATTCCTGCATTGTTAATTAGAATATCTGCTTTACCTGTTTGTTTTGTTAATGAGTCAATAGCTGTATCGACTTCTTCTAAATTTGTCACATCTGCAGTTACAAAAGCAGCTTTACCACCATCAGCGATGATTTTTTCAGCTACCTCTTTCACTTGTTGTTCTGTACGAGCAAGTAGCCCAACTGTTACACCTTGTTTTGCTAATGCTTCTGCTACAGCACGACCAATACCTCGTCCTGCTCCTGTAATGAATGCTACTTTACCTTCTAGTGATTGTGGCAAATTTATCAATCCTTTCGCTTCTGTTCTACACTTAGTAGTATATGCTTTTCTGGAAATAAAAAAAAGAAATATGCTTATGAATTGGCATGAAATACATCATTTATCCATACTTGCATTCAATATGACTACACAAAAAATCGGAATAATCGTGCTTATTTAAAGTTTTGAATAAAACGTTCGATGCGTTTTAAAGCCTCTTGTAACTGTTCAAGTGAAGCAGCATATGAACAACGAATATGACCTTCTCCACTTTCACCAAAAACATCACCTGGTACAACAGCTACTTTTTCTTGCTGTAAAAGTTGTGCAGCGAACTCCTGTGATGTTAGTCCAGTGGATTTAATTGAAGGGAATGCATAGAATGCACCGCCTGGGTTATGGCATGTAAGCCCCATATCATTGAAAGATTGGACGATGAAATTACGACGGCGACGATAGCTTTTCACCATCTTTTCAACTTGGGAACGACCATTTTTCAGCGCTTCGATTGCCGCATATTGCGACATCGTAGAAGCACACATTAATTGATATTGGAAGATTTTCAGCATTGCTTCAGCAATTGGTTTTGGTGCACAGACAAAGCCAAGACGCCAACCAGTCATTGCAAAGCCTTTTGAGAAGCCCGATACTAAAATCGTGCGTTCATGCATGCCTGGAATGGCTGCCATACTTGTGTAGTCTTCATCATAAGCAAGTTCAGCGTAAATTTCATCGGCAATAATTAGTACATCGTGCTCAATTGCAAACTGTGCAATAGCTTTAAGCTCGGCTTTATTCAACATTGTACCTGTTGGGTTATTAGGAGAGCATAACATAATGGCTTTTGTACGCTCAGAAACGACTGCTTCTAATTGACTCGGTAAGATTTTAAAATCATGTTCTTTTGTTGCTTGAACTGTGATGGCTTTACCACCAGCAAGTTCGACCATTGGAACATAAGATACGAAACATGGCTCAACAACAATGACTTCGTCTCCTGGATCTAAAATGGTACGCATCGCAATATCAATTGCGGAGCTTGCGCCAATTGTAACGATAATTTCATTCTGAGGATGATATGAAACATCAAATTCTTTCTCCATATAATGTGCAATTTCTTGACGTAATTCAAATAGCCCTGCATTTGGAGTATAGGCTGTGTAACCCATCTCAAGAGAGCGAATGGCTTCTTCGCGCACATGCCAAGGCGTAACAAAATCAGGTTCACCTACACCAAGTGAGATGACACCTTCCATGCTTGCAGCAAGGTCAAAAAAACGGCGAATACCTGATGGCTTAAGTTCATTCACCATTTTCGATACGTAAGATTTTTTGGTTAATGTCATTAAGGTGACACCACGATTCGTTGATCTTCTTTACCCGTCTCTAAAACAGTGCCATCATGTTTATATTTTTTTAGGATAAAGTGTGTTGTTGTTGAAATGACAGAATCAAGTGTTGAAAGTTTTTGTGAAACAAAGTTTGCAACTTCGTTCATTGATTTACCTTCCACTATAACAGATAAATCATAGACACCTGACATAAGATAAACCGATTGAACTTGGTCAAAACGATAAATACGTTCTGCGATATCATCGAAGCCCACACCTTGTTTTGGCGTTACTTTCACATCGATCATTGCACGCACACCCGGGTGTTCTTCAACCTTTGTCCAGTCAACAAGTGAGATATAGCGAACAAGGATTTTTTCATCTTCTAATTGCTTGACAATCGCTGTTGTTTCTTCTAAAGAGAACCCCACCATTTTTGCTACATCTTCTAAAGGCATACGTGCATCTTTTTCTAAAATTTCAATAATCTCAATCTGTTGAGCATTTAGTTTCATATAAAATCTCCTCATGTATAACATTTATTTTTTCTTATTATAATACAAGAAAAGCTTATAGGAACATAAAAAATAGAAATTTTCTAAAATTAGTCTATCTGTTATAGAGCAGTAGTAATTTGTTGGGAAATAAGACGTTATACCTATGTGAATTTATATCGTTATATAACTTTAATTGCTACATTTCATAATAAATTTAAGTGAAAAAATAAGGTCATTGAACAAACTTGATGAACAGTCATTCAAAAAACGAATGTCTATTCTTCGCTTTTTATCACATTTTTTCCATTATATATTCACAAATTATGTTAGTTAAATGGTAAAAAAATCTATGTTATGTATGTTTTTTGTTGATTCTTGTTCACAGAATTATCACTTGTTTCGGTCTAGTGTTATTCTAAAAATAATTGTGATACACTAGGAAAAGGATATTTTTGATATTGAAAATTGTATGCAATGTAGTAAGTATGTAATTTGTTAAGACCCTTTGTGTTAGCGCATACATTTTTTCGGCAAAATTTAGTATATAAGGATGGTAAGCATGAGTAACAAACAAACTTCGACTGACGTTATTTTAGTTGGTGCTGGTATCATGAGTGCAACTCTCGGTACAATTTTAAAAGAATTAGCACCAGACTGGAACATTAAAGTATTTGAGAAACTTGATAAACCAGGCCTTGAGAGTTCAAATGAATGGAATAATGCGGGTACAGGTCACTCGGCATTATGTGAGTTAAACTACACACCTGAAAAAAATGGTGTTGTTGAAACTTCTAAAGCAGTCAACGTAAATGAACAATTCCAAGTGTCACGTCAATTTTGGTCTTATTTAGTGGAAAATGGTCATATCCAAAAACCAGAAGAATTCATTAAACCAATTCCACACTTAAGTATGGTACAAGGCGAAGATAATGTAGCATTCCTTAAAAAGCGTTTTGAAGCACTGTCAAAAATCCATTTATTCGATGGAATGGAATACTCTGAAGATCAAGAAACATTAAAACAATGGATTCCATTAATCATGAATGGTCGTACAAGTAGCGAACCAATCGCTGCAACACGTATTGAATCAGGTACAGATGTTAACTTCGGTGCATTAACACGCATTTTAATGTCTAGTCTTGAAGAACAAAATGGTGTAGAAGCAACTTACAATGCTTCAGTTGAAAACATTAAACAAAATGCTGACGGTCGTTGGGAAGTAAAAGTGAAAACAGCTGATGGTAAAATCATTACGCAAACAGCGAAGTTTGTATTCTTAGGTGCTGGTGGCGGTAGCTTACACTTATTACAAAAAACAGGTATTCCTGAAAGTAAACACATCGGTGGTTTCCCTGTAAGTGGTCTTTGGTTAGTATGTAATAACCAAGAAGTAGCAGATCAACATCACGGTAAAGTGTACAGTACAGCTGAAGTAGGTGCTCCTCCAATGTCAGTACCTCACTTAGATACACGCTATATCGATGGTAAAAAAGCTTTATTATTTGGACCGTTCGCAGGATTCTCTCCAAAATTCTTAAAAACAGGTTCAAACTTAGACTTATTCACATCAATTAAGCCGAATAACATTTTCACGTTACTTGCATGTGGTGCAAAAGAAATGGGCTTAACAAAATACTTAATTCAACAATTAATGTTAAATAAAAAACAACGTGTGGAAGAATTACGTAAATTCGTTCCACAAGCAAAAGATGAAGAGTGGGAAATCGTTATCGCTGGTCAACGTGTTCAAGTAATCAAAGACACAGACAAGGGTAAAGGTACACTACAATTCGGTACAGAAGTAATCACTGGCGCAAATGGTTCAGTAGCAGCTTTATTAGGTGCTTCACCAGGTGCTTCTACAGCTGTACAAGTTATGCTAGATGTAATTAACAAATGTTTCCCAGAAAAAATGAACGAATGGGAACCAAAAATTAAAGAGATGATTCCTTCATACGGTAAACAATTAGTGGAAGATGAAGCTCTATTCAAAGAATTACATGCATCAACTGCAAAATCTTTAAAATTAGAAGACTAAAAATGGTGATGAGACATCAGTGTAAAAATCTCATCACATATGAGTACAAGAAAAGCCGGAATCTCGCTACAGCGAGATTCCGGCTTTTCATTGCGAACGCTAAAAAAGAAAATGAAATTTTTCTCATTTTCTTTTTTATTTTAAAATGCATGAATGGTATCATTTAGTTCTTTCGCTGAATTTCGTAGTTCGCTTGAAGTGGAAGACATGGAAGAAATACCGCTTGCTAATTCACTTACTTGTTCGCCAACTTCCTTAATATCACCAATTGTTTTTGTAATATTACTTGAAATATCATCAAAGGATTCTTTGAGTACTTCATTTTGTTCTGTACTTTGGATTACAAGTTGTTGGATTTGATGAATCACTTCCACAACTTCACTTGTTACTTCATTGGATTCTTCTATTAAGAGAGCAATTTGCTCAACAGATGTTTTTGTTTGATCGGCTAATTTACGTACTTCTTCAGCAACAACTGCGAAACCTTTTCCATATTCTCCAGCACGCGCAGCTTCAATTGCAGAGTTAAGTGCCAGTAAATTTGTTTGGTTTGCAATGGATTTAACCATCTCGATTACATCTTTCATTTCAGTAGAAGAATTATTCAGTGCTTGAACCATAGAAGTCATTTCATTTGTCTTAACATGGATTGCCTCAGTTTGTTCACTTAGGTGCTGCATTTGTGCAAGTCCTTTATCAGATGCTTCTTTTGTATCTAGGGACTCTTTTACTGTTGTTTTCACGCTGTTTTCTACACATACTGTATGATTCATTAATTCATTTACAGCTTCTGATGTATGAGATGCTTGTGTATTTAAGTGATCAGCAACAGAGCCTAAGTCTTCACGTACTTTTCGATTTACTTCTTCGCGCTGTTGTTCAATTAATTGATCCGAATAACGATTATATTCTTCTAAAACGAGTTGTTGCTCGAAACTAGAGATTTTACCGAATGCGTCAATTGCTTGGAACTGTTCATGTATAGGTATTGGAAGCGTTTTTATAATTTGGCGTACTTCATATTCTAATTTTTGAAAAGCACCTAAATACCATTTAGGATATAAACCAATTTTCACATGGGCATGTGCTACTTGTTTTCGTGCTTGAATATATGCCGTATCAATTTTCCCAGCAAACATTTGCTCAATATGCCTATAAAGTGTTTGGCTTAGTCGTTCAACTGAGCTATGATTTTGAATCATTTTAGCTAGGTGTGGTGGAGTAGAAATCGCTTTATAGAAATGCTCTACAATTTTTGGTATGTGCGGCAACATATAAGAATGAAGTGCGTGAACGATTTGCAAATCATGTTTTTTTAAATCAATCATATCGAGTTGTAACAGATAGTCTGAATCAGTCAGTGAAATGCCAACATGCTCTACATTCGTTTGCAATGTAGCTGTGGCTGCTTTTGATTTTAAGAAAAACATGGAAAACACCCCCTTTTTTTATATTTGTATCTATAGTACCATTATTGAATATAAAAATCGTGTTTAAAATACTGTATTTATGTAAATTTTTCAAAAAAAATGAATAAACATGTAGATATATTTGTAAAAAAATACACATAAATTTAAAAGAGCATATAAATATTAGTTCAAAAGAACTTTATTTTTTCAGTTTTACACTTTTTAAATAGTGTAAAATATTTTGTTTTTACAGAATAATTAATTATGTAAAAAGAAAAAACGAAAAAAATACATTCTAATATAAAAAATAATCTATAAAACTTAAATTGTTTATGTTAAACTGTATTCTATGAGAATACATTGTGTTTTCTCAGGTGGAAAAATGAATTTATTATTTATATTTGTATAATTTTGGAGGAAAAAATATGCGAAATTTATTTCAAAAGTGGAGCGATACAAGTTTAGTATTGCGTATCGTCATGGGGATCATCCTCGGTGCAGTTTTAGCAGTTGCCTTCCCAAGTGCAACTTGGTTAGCGATGCTCGGTACATTATTTGTAGGTGCATTAAAAGCAGTAGCACCAATTTTAGTTTTTGTGTTAGTTATTAATGCATTAGCAAGCCATGTCAGTGGACAAAAAACAAATATGAAGGGCATTGTCTTCTTATATCTATTTGCAACATTCATTGCAGGAGCAGTCGGTGTAATTGCCGCTAAATTATTCCCTGTTAAATTAACGTTTAAAGAAGTGGATGCAGATTTACAACCACCAGAAAATGTGTGGGGCGTTATGGAAACACTTTTAAATAATATTGTATCGAATCCAGTAGATGCATTAATGAATGCAAATTACATAGGTATTCTTGCATGGGCGATTGTTTTAGGATTAGCATTAAAAGCAGCGAGCAGTACGACAAAAACAGTGATTACGAACTTATCAGAAGCTGTTTCAAAAGTAGTTCACTGGGTAATCAACTTAGCGCCATTCGGTATTATTGGGATTATGTATAACACAATTGTGACAAGTGGTTTTGGAGAATTAAAGCATTATGGTACATTGCTGATCATTTTAGTTGGCTCGATGTTATTAATCGCGCTTGTTATCAATCCGATAATTGTTTTTGTTGTAGCGCGTCGTAATCCATATCCATTGGTATGGGCGTCTTTAAAAGAGAGTGGTTTAACAGCCTTATTTACACGTAGTTCAGCAGCAAATATTCCAGTGAATATGGAACTTTGTGAAAAGTTAGGTTTAGATAAAAACACATATGCGATGTCGATTCCGTTAGGTGCAACTATTAATATGGCGGGAGCAGCAGTTACGATCTCTGTCTTAACGATGTCAGCTGCTTATACATTAGATGTACATGTAGATATCGCAACAGCAATCATCTTGATGGTTGTAACAGCAATTTCGGCTGCAGGTGCTTCAGGTGTTCCAGGTGGTTCATTATTATTAATTCCTTTAGCATGTGGTTTGTTAGGTATTCCAAATGATTTAGCTGTTCAAGTAATTGGTGTGGGTTTAATTATTAGTGTTGTTCAAGATTCTTGTGAAACCGCATTAAACTCTTCATCAGATGTTGTATTTACAGCAACAGCTGAATATGCGGCAGAGCGTAAAAAGTAATAAAAACACTCTTGAATGCTTACAAAAAGAGGCATATACTTATTTGTTGTATATTGTCTCAGTAGCTCAGTAGGATAGAGCAACAGCCTCCTAAGCTGTAGGTCGTAGGTTCAATTCCTATCTGGGACATTTTAAACAGACTGGGATATACGTGTAAAAACACTGTGCCCACATAAGCATAATAAAAACTGGAATCGCGCTATGGCGCGGTTCCAGTTTTTCGTTGTGAACACTAAAAATTTGTTTCAGCGTGTTTTATTATGTCCATGTTATTGATCGAGTTGACGGTAGAGCGTCGATTTTGAAATCCCTGTTTCTTCTTTAATTTGGTGTAATGTATATTGTTTACTATAATACATTTCAATTGCACGTTGCATCTGTACATCTGACTTTTTAGGTCTCCCAATAACAGTTCCGCGTTTTTTTGCCTCTTGTAATGCGAAAGTTGAAGTATGGCGTTTAAAGATAGATTGTAATTTCGAAAAGTAACGTAAACCATCTAATAATGATTTTTTAAATAATTCTGTTGAACACATACATTCATCCAAGAAAATAATTGTAAATTCATCTCGTTCAGCAATTTGCAAGATATCGATTAATTGTTGTGTAGAATCTGCTAACACCTCAATGTTTTGAACATATAACTCATCACCTGTTGTTAATTGCATGAGAAGTTCTTCAAATACCTCTCTATTTTTTGCTAAACCGTGCCTCTCTTCATGTACATCATCCAAATTTACTTGTACCAACTGTTGTGTAACGTCGTTATCACAAACAGTTGGTCTTTTATAACCATATCGCATAATAATCTCCTTCCTAAAAGTATATACTTATGAAACTATTTTTGTTACGATTACTTCTATTGTACGCTATTTTTATTCTATATGAGAAAGGTGATTTTTTTGCAAGTTATAAAAGAACAATGGTTTTCATCTATTCGTGCTGATGTTTTAGCAGGGATTGTAGTAGGTTTAGCGCTAATTCCAGAAGCTCTAGCCTTTTCGTTCATTGTCGGTGTCGATCCGAAAGTCGCACTCTACGCTTCATTTACAATGGCTGTCATGACGGCTTTTGTCGGAGGAAGACCCGCAATGATTTCTGCAGCGACTGGAGCAATGGCGCTCATACTCGTCACGCTAATGGCGAATCACGGGTTACAATATGTACTTGCTGCAACCATTTTAACGGGTATTATACAGTTTTTTATGGGTGTTTTTGGAGTTGCAAGACTAATGCGCTTCATACCTAATTCAGTCATGTTAGGATTCGTTAATGCACTGGGCATTATGATTTTCTTAGCGCAATTACCATATTTAAAGAATGGTTCAGTTGCAACTTATGCTTTTGCGATCGTTACATTGATTCTAGTTTATGTGATACCAAGATTTATTCGAATAATTCCAGCACCACTCATTGCGATTATTATCATGACATCGCTCGCGATATTTGGGAACTTTTCATTATTAACAATTGGTGATTTAGGCACAATGCCAACAACACTACCGACTTTCTTCTTACCAGATATCCCTTTGAATTTTGAAACACTTCAAATTATTTTACCGTATGCTTTAGCACTGGCAGTTGTTGGATTACTTGAATCTTTACTTACTGCACAAGTTTTAGACGGTTATACAAAAACTACGTCAAATAAAAATAAAGAATCACGCGGTCAAGGAATCGCAAATATTGTAAATGGCTTTTTCGGTGGTATGGCTGGTTGTGCTTTAATTGGTCAATCTATTATTAATGTGAAATCTGGTGGTCGAGGTCGTCTTTCAACTTTAACAGCAGGTATCTTTCTGTTATTTCTAATTTTGGTTCTCGGTGATGTCGTCTCTAAAATTCCAATGCCTGTTTTAGTAGGTGTCATGATTATGGTGAGTTTTACAACATTCGATTTTAAAACGATTCGCTTCATACGAAAAGCACCGAAGTCAGAGAGCTTTATTATGATTACAACCGTGATTGTGATTTTGGTAACGCATAATTTAGCGATTGGCGTAGGTGTGGGCGTGTTGATGAGCGCTATTTGTTTTATGGCAAAAAGTGCAACACCAACTTTTTTACTTTCAGACGAAACATGTACAATTAAAGGTCCACTCTTTTTTGCCTCAGCTGAAAAGTTAGCACCTACTTTAGAGAACTTTAAGGGAAAGAAGCTAGAATTTGATTTTTCAGATAGTCGCATTTGGGATGAAACAGCTGTAACGAAAGTTCTTGAAATCAAGAATCAATTGGAACAAGAAGGAGTACACGTAACATTTACTGGTCTCGATCTACAAAGCCAGCAATTACTCGAGCGACTTACACCGATTAAATAAACATCAACTATTTTCAGTCACGAAAGAATGTGATAACGTAAAAGTTGAAAAGAGGCGACGAGATTTTGAAACTTCAAAGAATTTTACTTACAGCAATTGTCGGCATATGTGGAGGATTACTATTTTCACAACTTCATATACCTGTACCATGGCTACTCGGACCATTACTCTTTGTTTTGATAGGTAATAGTTTACGTTCAGAATGGTTTTATTGGCCTAAATCATATAAAAGTATTGGAATGGTGTTAATTGGTTATACAATCGGTCAGGCACTTACAGGAGAGGCTGTACGAGAGATTGGCAGGCAATTACCATATATGTTTGGTATGACGACTTTACTTATTTTACTTAGTGCAGGCATTGCATGGGTTGTATCAAAGAAGTCAGCAGTGAACTATCCTACAGCACTCCTAAGTAGTATTCCAGGCGGTATGACGCAAATTATTATGATGGCTGAGGAAATGAAAAGTGTGAATTTAACTGTTGTCACCGTGACACAAACGATTCGTTTATTATTTATTGTCATTGGAATGCCACTCTTGTTGACAACATTTCATTTAACAACAGTCCCTACACAAACAGAGCATGTATCGGAATGGATGTCATTTGAAACAGTGCTAATTCTACTTATTTGTATATTATTAGCCTTTATAGGTAAAAAATATAAATTTCCGACCGCTTTTTTACTTGTACCAGCGCTCGTTACCGCTATTTTACAAAATATAGGTGTTGTAGGTGTGGAATTAGTGAATCCGATTTTGTCATTTGCACAATTCATGATTGGGATTAATATCGGTATGATGATGAAGCCGAGAGAGTTAGAGCAAAAAGGACGGACGATTGTGCTCGCTGTAACAAGTGCAACTGCATTATTTATTGTAGCGATGCTATTAGGTATTATTTTTGCACAAGTAAATCATTTAGATTACGCGACAGCACTTTTAAGTTTAGCGCCAGGTGGTATGGATCAAATGGGGGCAATTGCGCATGCGATTCATGCAAATTTATCAATTGTTGCGGGATATCAAGTATTTCGTGCTTTTTATATTTTATTCGTTATTCAACCGATTATTGCCTATTTTTTACCCAAACAAATTATTAAATAAATAAAGTAAGAAAACTTTCATCTATGTATGGAAGTTTTTTTATAGTGTTTAAACACATTTCAACATTTCAGAATGTTGAGAATACAAGGTTTGTATCATTTTTTTAATGAAAAAAGCAAGTGACATTTTTGTGTGAGCTTTATAACATATATACATGTTTTTTTAGGGGAAAGAGTGAGAAAATCATTTAGAATGTCTAAGATTCTTTAATGTTAAAATATTTTTTAGGAATAAACAGTGGCTTGAAAACGCATGGTTGTGAGGGTTTGTGAAACTTTGAATAAAGTCATAGAATAGTTGAGCGAAAAAAAGCTTCCAGTTCTATTGGAATTCCTGAAATTGAGGTGTATAATGCAACATGGAAGCTATAAATGAAGTGAACACACTATAAAATTTAAGTTCGAAATTCTCTTTCTTTTATATGAATTTTTCTCATTTTTCAATAAAAATACGTCATATATTTTTATGATAAATCGAAAAAGGGTATTAAAGAAATATGACAGTATAGTTCTTTAGTTTATAGGTGTTTAAAAGCAATAAATATGTCTAGAAAACAGATGTTGCAGTTGCTACCATTACATGGCATCATGTAATAGTAAGATGAGAATTGTATGAATAATATGACTCTTATGTAAGTAAAATGTTCGGGAATTCCCGACAGAAGAAATAGCTATTGTAAAGGAGAATTGGATATGTCAGAACAGACTACTCAATCAGTACAACCGGCAGCAAGCCAACAACAATTAGACGTTTTAGATCAATTATTAAAACCTGAAGTACAAGAATCACTAACTCAACTAGTGGACCAATTACCAAAGTTAACAGAAATGGTAACAACTTTAACAAAAGCATATGACGTAGCACAAACTTTAGCTACTGATGATGTATTCCGTAGCGATGCTGTTGGTGCTGTAACAGAAATGGCTCAACCAGTCGTGAACTCTGCTAAATCACTTGCTGCTACTGCAATTGAAGCAAAAGATCGTGCTGCTGAAAGCAACGAAACAATCGGTTTATTCGGTATTTTAAAACTGTTAAAAGACCCACAAGTACAAGGTGTCTTCCGTTTTGCAAACGCATTCTTAGAAGTTTCAAAAGAAAACAAAGCTTCAAAATAATTTTTAAAACACTTAGTAACATGGAGGTTTAACTATAATGTCAAAAAAAATCGTCATTCTAGGTGCAGGTTATGGCGGCGTATTATCTGCATTAACGTTACGTCAATTTGCAACTAAAGAAGAAGTAGAAATCACAGTTGTGAACCAATTCCCAACTCACCAAATCATCACTGAATTACACCGTTTAGCTGGTGGTACTATTAAAGAGAAAGCGGTAGCATTCCCACTTTCTAAACTTTTCAAAGGAAAAGACATCAACATTAAAATCGCAAAAGCGGATGCATTCTCAGCTGACGACAAAACAGTTAAATTATCAACTGGCGAAACTTTAACTTATGATGTATTAGTAGTAGCTGTAGGTTCTAAAACAGGTTTCTTCGGTATCCCAGGACTAGAAGAAAACTCAATGGTTCTTAAATCAGTTGAAGATGCAAACAAAATTCGCGAGCACATCATTGGTCGTATTAAAGAATACGCAAAAACTCGCAACGAAGCAGATGCTACAATCGTAATCGGCGGCGGTGGTTTAACAGGCGTTGAGCTTGTTGGTGAAATCGTTGACCACATGACGAAAGAAGCAATTAAATACGCCGTACAACCAGCAGATTTAAAAATCAAGCTAGTTGAAGCAGGTCCAAAAATCTTACCTGTATTACCAGACGAGTTAATCGAGCGCGCAACAAAATCGCTTGAAAATCGTGGTGTAGAGTTCTTAACAGGCCTTCCTGTAACAGGTGTTGAAGGTAATGTGATCTCTCTTAAAGACGGTCAAACAATTACTGCAAACACACTTGTTTGGACTGGTGGTGTAGCTCAGTACCCAATCGTAGAAGAATCAGGTCTTGTATGTAACCGTGGTAAAGCAGTAGTAAACGACTTCCTACAATCAGAATCACATAAAGATGTATTCGTAGTGGGTGACGCTGCAGCTGCATACCCTCCAGGTGCAAACAAAGAAACAGATCGTCCATACCCCCCAACAGCTCAAAACGCTTGGCAAATGGGCGAATTAGTTGGATACAATGTATTCGCATACTTAAAAGGCAGTGAAATGAATACCTTCGCTCCAGTTAACTCTGGTACATTAGCATCTTTAGGTCGTAAAGATGCTGTAGCAACTGTTGGTAGAAGCAACACGGAATTACGTGGCTTACCAGCAACATTGATGAAAGAAGCTTCAAACATTCGTTACTTATCACACATCAAAGCATTATACGGTATCGTATACTAAGCCGAAATGTATAAAACGACTTCATGAGAATGTTCTCATGAAGTCGTTTTTTGTTGTTTCAATACATTTGTTGAGACAAAATAAAAATGCTTTAGAGGACGTTGCTTCTCCTAAAGCATGGGCGGGGACTCAACTATTACATTTGAGTAAAGTTTTGGGGAATCGATTCTATTTATATAGAGGGTCTATGTAAGCTCACTCAGAAGGGGAATGCCGAGTGAGCCATTGGGGTTGAACACAATCTCATTTCACCAATAAAGAAATTTCTAATAATAAAATACCCCGATGAAAGCGTTGTAAACCTACCAACACGAATTGTTTCATGATTTTGCGTGTTCAGTAAAAGCACATATGATAAACTATGGGAGAATGAGGAGAGTGACGAAGTTGAAAAGAAAACAGAAGATATATCAGAACGAAAAAATCGTCATGTTTCCTGGAACGGTGGAACGACTTCTTCAACAAGGTCACGCTTATGCTGAGAAGTTTGAATATCATGAAGCTATTCAATGTTTTCAAGATATTCTTCAATATGAGGAAATGGATGAACATACGCTTCATGTGTACGCCTACTGTTTACACGAAACAAGACAATTTGAACAGGCTAGAGAAGTAGTGGAGTCTCTATTAGCACAAGGTCCGAGTCAATATATTGAAACGATGGAGCTGTACTTATCAATTTGTATGGAGCTACGCGATTTTCAGCATGTACAACAAATTGTTCGTTCTTTATTGGAAGAAAATATTGTGCCAAACTCTTCAATCGAACGTTTCACAAGTATTTATAATTTGAGTGAAAAGTTATTAAAGTTATCGCATTCAGAACAAAGTATAGAGGAAGAAGCAGCAGAGGTCGTGTTATCATTAGAGGTTTTTTTATACTTACCAGTATACGAACAGCTGCATCGTCTTCAATCTTTATCAGAAATGAACGTTCGACCTTTAATAGATGAAATTCGCACAATCATTGAAACGGAAGAAGTACATCCGATTGTTCGCAGTGTGGCACTTTGCTTATTAGTAGAGCAAGAGGTGAATGGTGACTTAACAATTCGTAAGTTTGAGCAAACACTTACAGTTAATCTAATGACATTACCTACTCCAGATGAGCTGCCTGTCACACAATCTGTAAAAAAAATCGTAAATGAACGGCTAGAGAAGGAAAGTAGCACATTAGAAATGGTACAATATGTTTTGACACGTCACATTTTAGTTACTTATCCTTTTGAATGGTTTGGGGCTTCTGCTGAAAAGGTATCAGAGGGATATATTCATTATGTTCATTCTTTATTAGGACAAGAAATATCCGATGAAAGTGAAACAGATAACAAGGTGATGGAACTCATCCAACAACTTGAAAAATTTTCAGATATACCAGAAGTATGAAATCTGTTGAAACTATGTAGAACTATGATATACTAAAACAGTTGTCAAAGTCGTAATAACGAACGCTTTTAAAGCACTTTGAATTTATTTTTGGAGGTTATATTCATGTCAGTTAAATTTGAAAAACAAGAAGGAAACAACGGTTTATTAACAGTTGAGCTTCCTGCTGAAACAGTAAATGCTGCATTAGATCAAGCATTTAAAAAAGTAGTAAAACAAATCAACGTACCAGGTTTCCGTAAAGGTAAAATGCCTCGTGCAATGTTCGAGAAAAAATTCGGTGTTGAATCTTTATACCAAGATGCACTTGAAATTTTAATCAACGAAAACTACCCAACAGCTCTAATCGAAGCAGGTGTTGAGCCAGTAGATCAACCAGAAATCGATTTCGAAAAAATCGAGAAAAACGAACCATTCACATTCACAGCTAAATTAGTATTACGTCCAGAAGTTGAACTTGGCGAATACAAAGGCTTAGAAGTGAAAAAAGGTTCTACTGAAGTAACAGAAGAAGAAATCAATGCAATCATCGAAGGTCACCAAGCACGTCTTGCTGAACTTGTAGTTAAAGAAGATGCTGCAATTGAAAACGGCGATACTGCTGTAATCGATTTCGAAGGTTTCCACGAAGGTGAAGCATTCGAAGGCGGAAAAGGCGAAAACTACGCACTTGAAATCGGTTCTGGTTCATTCATCCCAGGATTTGAAGAGCAATTAGTAGGCGTAAAAGCTGGCGAATCTAAAGATATCGAAATTACATTCCCAGAAGAATACCATGCAGCTGAATTAGCTGGTAAACCAGCTACATTCAAAGTGACAGTTCACGAAGTAAAAGCAAAAGAACTTCCAGAGCTTAACGATGAATTAGCAACTGAAATCGATGCTGAAGTAAAAACTTTAGATGAATTACGTACAAAGTTAACTGAACAAGCGAAAGCTGAAAAAGAAATGTCAGTTGAAACGGCATTACGTGACGAATTAGTTGAAAAAGCAGCTGAAAATGCTAAAATCGACATTCCAAACGGTATGATTCAAACAGAAATCAACCGTATGTTACAAGAATTCGAACAACGTTTACAAACACAAGGTATGAACCTTGATCTTTACTACCAATTCTCTGGTCAAGACGAAGCAGCATTACGCGAGCAAATGAAGTCTGACGCTGAAAACCGCGTACGCGTTTCATTAGTACTTGAAGCAATCGCAGCAGCTGAAGCTCTTGAAGTAACAGAAGAAGCTCTTGAAGCAGAATTAGAAAAAATGTCAGCACAATTCAACATGGACGCTGAACAAATCAAAGCTGCTTTAGGTGGTACGAGCATCTTAGAACACGACATTAAAATCCAAAATACAGTTGAGTTCTTAGTTGACCAAGCTAAAATTTCTGAGTAAGATTTAACAAGTTCGTAAGTCGAATTTGCTTAAATACGATGCACGAATGGAGCAAGGTATGGACTTCCCATACCTTGTTTTTATCATAGTTAAAAAATAACCTGTACATAACACAGAAAAAAAGAGTTAATAATAGACAAGCAAGACGTAATGTTTGATAATATTAATAGAATCTTGTAATATTGTTGCTTGAATAGGGGTGAAATAATTGTTCAAATTTAATGATGAAAACGGTAATTTAAAATGTTCATTCTGTGGGAAACCACAAGAGCAAGTACGTAAACTTGTAGCTGGTCCTGGTGTCTACATCTGTGACGAATGTATTGATTTATGTTCAGAAATCGTTGTAGAAGAGTTAGGAACAGAAGAAGAAATTGAACTGAAAGACATTCCAACACCGAAAGAAATTTTAGGTACTTTGGATAGTTATGTAATTGGACAAGAGCGTGCTAAAAAAGCCCTATCTGTTGCGGTATATAATCACTACAAACGCGTCAACTCAAAAAGTAAAGTGGACGACGTAGAATTATCTAAATCAAACATTGTTTTAATCGGACCTACTGGTAGTGGTAAAACATTACTAGCTCAAACACTTGCACGTATTATTGATGTGCCATTTGCCATTGCAGATGCGACTTCATTAACAGAAGCAGGTTATGTTGGGGAAGATGTTGAAAATATTCTTTTAAAGTTAATTCAAGCTGCGGATTATGATATCGAAAAAGCAGAGCGTGGCATTATCTATATCGATGAAATCGATAAAGTCGCACGTAAATCTGAAAATCCATCAATCACACGTGATGTATCGGGTGAAGGTGTTCAACAAGCCTTACTAAAAATTCTAGAAGGTACGGTTGCAAGCGTTCCGCCACAAGGTGGTCGTAAACATCCACACCAAGAATTTTTACAAATTGATACGACGAATATCTTATTCATCGTAGGTGGAGCTTTCGATGGAATCGAGTCAATTATTAAACGTCGTATGGGTCAAAAAGTAATCGGCTTCGGTACTGCAGATAAACAAGAAACAGATGATAAAAACTTAATGAAACATCTGATTCCTGAAGACTTATTAAAATTTGGTTTAATTCCAGAATTTATCGGTCGTTTACCAGTATTGGCAAGTTTAGAGCAATTAGACGAAGATGCACTTGTACAGATTTTAACAGAACCTAAAAACGCATTAACAAAACAATATGAAAAAATGATTGAATTGGATAATGTACAATTAGAGTTCGAAAAAGATGCATTATACGAAATTGCAAAACTTGCGATTGAACGTAAAACAGGTGCTCGTGGATTACGTTCGATTATTGAGAATGTAATGCTTGATGTGATGTTTGAATTACCATCTCGTGATGACATTGCGAAATGTATAATTACGAAAGAAACACTTACTGAAAAGGCTCATCCAAAACTTTTATTAGAAGATGGCACTGAAGTGAAAGATTCAGATAACGAAAAAACATCAGCCTAATTTAAAAGGATTTTAGCTGACTTCGATGGAGTGCTTATATTGCACTGTTTTGAAGTCAGTTTTTTTAATGAATAAAGTGTTAAAGTTTATGTGGAGGTGCAAGTTTGCATGACAACAAAATTAAGAACGTATCGAATTCCATTGCTGCCTCTAAGAGGTCTAGTAATCTATCCTAAAACGCTGTTACATATTGATGTGGGTCGTGAAAAATCAACTGCAGCTGTAGAACAAGCACTAAATGATGACAGTATCCTATATGTTGTAACACAAAAAGAAATTGCAAAAGAATCACCAGACTCAGATGATTTTTATCGTATGGGTGCACTCGTGAAAATTAAGCAATTGATTAAGCTACCAAATGGCGCCTCACGTGTATTAGTAGAAGGTATTTGTCGTGCGCAAGCCATTGATTATATCGAAGAAGAAAAAATGACGGTAGTTGATGTAGAAGTATTTGAAGACGATCCGACATTAACTGTTGAATTAGAAGCATTGATGCGTACTTTATTAGATGCTTTTAAACGCTATGTGAAAGCTTCAAGCAAAATTTCCCCTGAAGTCATTGAAACATCAGAAGAAATTGAAGAGCCTGGTTTACTAGCTGATACCATTGCTAGTCATTTGCCATTGAAAATGGTTGCAAAACAAGAAATCTTACGTACAGTTGATGTTCAAAAAAGATTGGAAATTCTTGTTCAACGTATTTTTAATGAACAGGAAATTTTAAATGTGGAGAAAAAAATCCATACAAAAGTAAAACGTTCCGTTGAAAAATCTCAAAAAGATTTTTATTTACGTGAGCAAATGAAGGCGATTCAAGATGAATTGGGTGAAACAGAAGGTAAAATATCTGAGGTTGATGAATTAAAGAAAAAAATCATCGAAGCGAAAATGCCTGAACACGCTGAAAAAGCAGCACTAAAAGAGTTGAAGCGTTATGAACGTTTGCCAGCACAAGCAGCTGAAAGTGGTATTATTCGTAACTATTTAGATTGGTTGATTGATTTACCTTGGTCTAAAAAGACAAAAGATCGTAAAGATATTAAAAAAGCAAAAGATATTTTAGACCATGATCACGATGGCCTTGAAAAAGTAAAAGATCGTATTTTAGAATATTTAGCAGTGACACAATTAAAAGATTCATTACGTGGACCGATTCTTTGCTTAGCAGGACCTCCAGGGGTTGGTAAAACATCATTAGCTAAATCGATTGCGACTTCTTTAAATCGTGAATTTGTGCGTATTTCACTAGGTGGCGTACGTGATGAGTCGGAAATTCGAGGTCATCGTAGAACGTATATTGGTGCTATGCCAGGACGTATTATTCAAGGGATGAAAAAAGCAGGAACGATTAACCCTGTATTTTTACTAGATGAGATTGATAAAATGTCGAATGATTTCCGTGGAGATCCTTCATCAGCGATGTTGGAGGTGTTAGATCCAGAGCAAAATAACACATTTAGTGATCACTATATTGAAGAAACATACGATTTATCAAATGTTTTATTTATCGCGACAGCAAATGATTTAAGTAGTATTCCAGGACCGCTTTATGACCGTATGGAAGTCATTCAAATTGGCGGTTATACAGAACAAGAGAAAATTCAAATTGCGAAAAACCATTTAGCACCTAAACAAATTGAAGAAAATGGTTTGAAAAAATCACAAATTCAATTTAGAGAAGATGGTTTAACGGAAATCGTTCGTTACTATACGCGAGAAGCGGGTGTTCGAGGGTTAGAGCGTACACTTGCATCCGTATGTCGAAAAGCAGCGAAACAGATTGTCATGGAAGAAAAGAAACGAGTTGTTATTACAGCGAAAAATGTAGCGGACTACTTAGGTAAACGTAAAGTGTCGCATGGTCAAATGGAAGAAGAAAATCCAATTGGTGTAGCAACAGGTCTTGCTTACACAACAGTTGGTGGTGATACATTACAAATCGAAGTATCGATTACACCAGGTAAAGGAAAGCTGATCTTAACAGGTAAATTAGGTGATGTGATGAAAGAATCTGCACAAACTGCTTTATCTTTTGTCCGTTCTAAATTAGACTTATTAAAGGTAGAGCAATCTTACTTTGATGAGCATGATATTCATGTTCACGTACCAGAAGGCGCTGTACCAAAAGATGGTCCATCAGCAGGTGTGACAATGGTAACAGCTCTTGTATCAGCGATTACGGAGACACCAGTCCGTAAAGAAGTTGGTATGACGGGTGAAGTGACACTTCGCGGACGCGTTCTACCAATCGGTGGTTTAAAAGAGAAGTCGTTAAGTGCACACCGCGCTGGTTTAACAACGATTATCGTTCCAAAGAAAAACGAAGCGGATATTGAAGATATACCAGAGAGTGTACGAAAAGAGCTAACATTTAAGCTAGTGTCAAGCGCTGACGAGGTATTGAAAATAGCGTTAGACGGAGGGAAAGAATAACATGAAAGTCCATAATGTCGAGATGGTCATCAGTGCAGTTCGACCAAACCAGTACCCAGAGGACGGGTATCCAGAATTTGCACTTGCAGGTCGCTCAAATGTCGGTAAATCATCTTTTATTAACAAGATGATTGGTCGTAAAAGTTTAGCACGTATTTCATCAAAACCAGGTAAAACACAAACATTAAACTTTTATAAAATTGAAGAACAATTATTTTTCGTAGATGTTCCAGGCTATGGTTATGCGAAAGTATCAAAATCAGAGCGTGAAGCATGGGGGAAAATGATTGAAGAATATTTTACAAGTCGTGAAATATTAAAAGCAGTTGTGCAGATTGTTGATTTACGTCATGAACCAACAGACGATGATTGCATGATGTACGATTTCTTAAAGCATTACAACATTCCTTGCATTATCATTGCGACAAAAGCAGATAAAGTAAAAAAAGGAAAATGGGCACAACATAAAAAAGTGGTAAAAGAAACACTTGATATGGACCCATCTGACCCACTCATTCTTTTCTCATCTGAAACAGGTATGGGATTTGATGAAGCATGGGCAGAAATTGAAAAACGTATGTAAAGAATAAGCAGATGAAGTGATACCACTTGATCTGCTTTTTCACATCTAAAAAGGGGATTGCTATGGGACAAATACCAATTTATTTGAATAGTGAACAGATTCGCATTTTAATTGTAGGTGGTGGAAAGATTGCTTACCGAAAATGTCGTACATTGGTCGAAGCAGGAGGACAAGTTACGGTGATTGCGCAACAACTATTACCTGAATTTGAACATTATTTAACGGAACAACAAATACCATTACATAAAAGATTGTATGAATTAGGTGAGGCAGCACAATATGAGTTGGTGATAGCTGCAACGAATCAAACGACAGTGAACGAACAAATTCAACAAGATAGCCAAGCAATTATTTGTCGAGTAGATGACGCAAAAAAGGGGAATGGAGTACTACCGGCAGTTGTACAGCGTGGTGATTTTGTTTTAAGTATTGGAACAAACGGTGCAAGTCCAATTTTTTCTAGGAAAATCAAAAAGCAGTTGTCACAACAGTTTGATGCGCATTATGAAAGCTACATTGCTTTTTTACAGCATGTACGCATGCAGTATAAAGGACAAAAAGAAGTACTTGAAGAAGTGACGAATGAGATATATGTTCATATGACAGACGAAGAGAGAAACGAGACATTACAACAATTTGTAAACAACCTGTTTGAAGAACGTAACTGAATTTGTTAAAATGATTCTGGAAATATGCTGGATTGTATATAAATATGACAGTAATCGCAATTATATAAGACTTTGTAAATATAAAGTGACAGAGTATGGTATAATCATAGACGATAATTATAGAACGTGAGAGGTGTATGACGTCATGCATACAATTGTAGTAGGCTTGAACTACAAAACAGCTCCTGTCGAAGTTCGTGAAAAATTCTCAATAACAGAAGAAGCACTAGCTGAGGCAATGCGAGCATTACAAAATGAAAAAAGTATATTAGAGAATGTAATTGTTTCGACATGTAATCGTACAGAAGTGTATGCTGTCGTTGATCAACTACATACTGGTCGTCATTATATTAAACAATTTTTAGCGAATTGGTTTAATATGCCGGTTGCAGAATTCGAAAATCATCTTTACATTCGTGAAAATGATCAATCGATGCAACACTTATTCAAAGTGACTTCTGGAATTGATTCAATGGTTCTAGGAGAAACACAAATTCTTGGTCAAGTAAAGCATAGCTTCTTAGAGGCACAGCAAATAGGTACAACAGGGACATTGTTTAATCGTTTATTTAAACAAAGTGTAACATTTGCGAAAAAAGCACATGGCGAAACGGCGATTGGTGAAAATGCAGTATCTGTATCGTATGCGGCTGTTGAGCTTGCAAAGAAAATTTTCAATACACTGGACAAAACACATGTCGCAATTCTTGGTGCTGGTAAGATGGGCGAACTTGCTATGGAAAACTTATATGGTAGTGGTGTAGGAAAAGTCACTGTTGTCAATCGTACGATGGAAAAGGCAGAAACACTGGCTGATAAATTCCAAGGTACAGCGAAGTCGATGCAAGAATTACAATGTACATTACTTGAGGCAGATATTTTGATTACATCAACTGGTGCAAAAGATTATGTCATTGATTATGATTTAATGCGTTATGTGGAGAAGATGCGTAAAGGGAAGCCTCTATTCATGGTAGATATCGCAGTACCACGTGATATCGATCCGAAAATTAGTGAACTTCAAAGTGTTTTCTTATATGATATTGATGATTTACAAGGAATTGTCGAAGCGAACCTAGCAGAACGTGAACGTGCTGCTAATGAAATTACACAGATGATTGATACAGAAATCCATGAATTCAAAGATTGGATGGGAACACTTGGCGTTGTTCCAGTTATTTCAGCATTGCGTCAAAAAGCAGCGACAATTCAAGCTGAAACAATGCAAAGTATTGAAAATAAAATGCCGAATTTAACAGAACGTGAACGAAAAATTTTAAGTAAGCATACCAAATCAATCGTCAACCAATTATTAAAAGAACCAATTCTACAAGCAAAAGAATTGGCAGGTTCTCCAAATGCAGCGAAGCAATTGGAACTGTTCCAACGTATTTTTGGGATTGAAGAAGATACACAGGCTCAAATTGAGCAGCAACAACTACAAGCAGAAGAGCGCTATCAAAAACGAGTAGCAGAAGAAGTCGTTGCAGAACCTAAATTTACTTTTTAAGAGCTGATTTAAGAACGTTTTCGTATCTATGTGTTAAAATATAGATGCGAGAGCGTTTTTTTCATGATATATAAGGAGCGTCGTATATGACCGATTTAGCAATGACCCGATTGCACGAAGCAATCGTTGTGCTATACGCAATCGGGATAATTTTTTACTTTGTAGATTATTTAAAAAAAGATGCAAAGTCACGTCGAATCGCTTTTTGGTTTGTTTCGGTTGTTTGGATTTTACAATCAGTTTTTTTAATTGTATATATTATTCAAACGCATCGATTCCCGATTCTGACACTATTTGAAGGGATTTATTTTTATAGTTGGTTATTAGTATCCATCTCGATTTTACTGCATTGTGTTTATCGAGCCGATTTACCTGTATTCTTTATTAATATTCTCGGGTTTATCTTTATGGTTATTCATACATTTGCACCAAACCAAGTGGCGCAATCACCTGTAGGTGAGAATTTAGTTTCTGAGTTATTATTTATTCATGTGATGTTTGCGATTTTGTCTTATGTTGCTTTTTCATTATCTTTTGTTTTTTCGACATTGTACGTTATTTTATACAATGTATTAAAAAAGAAAAAATGGACGAAGCAGTGGACGAGGCTACCATCGCTTGGACAAGCAGAAAGTAGTTCAAATTGGGCAATGGTAATTGGGATTCCCATTCTTTTTATCAGTCTGATTTTAGGGTTTATGTGGGCTTATATCACCGTCGATAATTTAAATGTATTTGATGTAAAAATCATCGGTTCATTCATTACATTGTTTGTCTATTGTACGATTGTTTTATTGAATCGTCGCGATCAACTACATTCAATTCGATTGGCATGGGTCAACATATGTGCTTTTTTATTGGTTATTATTAATTTCTTTTTAGGAAGTAGCTTATCAGGTTTCCATTTTTGGTATTAACAGAAGGGTAGGATTATTTTGCGTAAAATTATTGTTGGTTCAAGAAGAAGTAAGTTAGCCTTAACTCAAACAAATTGGTTCATCGAAGAATTAAAGAAAACAGGTGCACCGTTTGAATTTGAGGTCAAAGAGATTGTGACAAAAGGCGATCGTATTTTAGATGTACAGTTATCAAAAGTTGGCGGAAAAGGTTTGTTTGTAAAAGAGATTGAACAAGCCTTATTCGACCAAGAGATTGATTTCGCTGTACATAGTATGAAAGATATGCCAGCGGTTCTACCAGAAGGTTTAGTAATTGGCTGTATTCCAAAACGTGAAGATGCGCGTGATGCCTTCATCTCAAAAAATCATGTAAAATTCATGGATTTACCAGCAGGTGCGGTTGTCGGTACATCAAGCTTACGTCGTAGTGCTCAATTATTAAAAGCACGCCCAGACTTAACGATTAAATGGATTCGTGGAAATGTAGACACACGTTTAGCTAAATTAGAAGCTGGCGAATATGATGCGATTATTTTAGCTGCTGCTGGGTTAAAACGACTTGGTTGGTCAGATGATGTTGTAACTGAATATTTATCAACTGATCTTTGTGTACCTGCTGTAGGACAAGGGTCATTAGGAATTGAATGTCGAGCAGATGATGCCGAATTGTTAGCGGCATTGGCAAAAATGACAGACCAGGCGACTTGGGAAACAGCACATGCAGAACGTGCTTTTTTAGCGGCGATGGATGGCGGGTGTCAAGTACCAATTGCTGGATATGCAACATATGAAGCAGGACAATTACATTTTGAAGGACTTGTTGCTGCACCAGATGCTTCTGTCTTCTACCATGAAAAAGCCACACACACAGATGCAAAAACAGTAGGAGAAGTAGTAGCAAAACAACTGACTGAGCAAGGTGCGTATGAATTGATTCAAAAAGTAAAAGCGGAGCAAAATGAGCAATAATCAACCGCTTCAACATGATACCATTGTGTTAACAGGCACCTCGATTACAGGTCAAGCTCAGTCACAAATCGAGGCGCTAGGTGGAGAAGCACTTCATTTACCTTTGATTGAAGTGGCCGATGTACAGTCAAATGATGATGGCTTATTTTTGCAGCGTAGTCAGCAAGTAGATTGGCTAATTTTCACAAGTCAAAATGCAGTACATGCATTCATTAGAAAAATGGAACAATATGAACAGGATGCAAGTTTATGGATAGAACAGCGAATTGCAGTTGTAGGTGAAAAAACAGCTGAAGCTTTAGAAATGGCAGGTTTTTCAATTCATTTTGTTCCGACAACGTATAGTGCAGATACAATGGTGAAAGAGTTTAATCGTTTTTTACAGCCTGAGACGACCTGTCTATTTATGCGAGGTTCGATGGCGAAAGACACGATTCCAAATGGTCTCAAATGTCGAGTAGAAACATGGACAATTTATGAAACACGTCCAACAAAAAAGTCAATTCCAGAATTGAAAGAGCAAATTCAACATAAAAATTGTACGGTTGTTTTTGCAAGTCCCTCGGCTGTGCGTGTGTATGCTGAGGAAATATTACCTCTACACGATTGGGACGAAATCCAAGTGGCAGCGATTGGTCATGTAACCGAGAAAGCATTAATCGCACTTGGCGCATGGGATATTATCCAGCCAAAAACATACACGATGCAACAGGTAATTGAAGAAATAGCAAGAAGAAAGGAATCTTAATATGACAAACTTACAATTTAAAAGACACAGACGTTTACGACAAAATGCAACGATGCGTGCAATGGTAAAAGAAACGTATCTACATAAAGAAGATTTCATCTACCCTATTTTTGTAATGGAAGGCGAGAATGTTAAGAACCCTGTCGTTTCTATGCCGGGAATTTATCAATTCTCATTAGATCGTTTACATGAGGAAATGGATGAGGTTGTTGCCCTAGGTATTCCTTCTGTTATTTTATTCGGTTTACCTGCAGAGAAAGATGCAGTTGGGTCAGAAGCTTATCATGATCATGGGATTATTCAAAAAGCGATTCGCTTTGTAAAAGAGAACTATCCAGAAGTCATGGTCATTGCAGATACATGTCTATGTGAATATACATCGCATGGTCACTGCGGTGTTGTGTCAGAAGATGAACGTATTTTAAATGATCCTTCACTTGATTTATTAGCACAAACAGCTATTTCACAAGCAAAAGCAGGTGCTGATATTATCGCACCTTCAAACATGATGGATGGTTTTGTTGCGGTGATTCGTAAAGGATTAGATGAAGCTGGATTTGAAGATACACCGATTATGTCCTATGCAGTAAAATATGCTTCTGCTTACTACGGACCTTTCCGTGAAGCAGCAGATGGTGCACCAAAGTTTGGTGATCGTAAAACGTATCAAATGGACCCATCAAATCGTTTAGAGGCGATGCGTGAAGCAGCTTCAGATGTTGAAGAAGGTGCTGACTTCTTAATCGTTAAACCAGCATTATCGTATTTAGATATTATACGTGATGTACGTAATAACCATGACATGCCAGTTGTTGCTTACAATGTATCAGGCGAATATGCAATGGTCAAAGCAGCAGCATTAAATGGTTGGATGGATGAAAAGCAAACCGTTTTAGAAACATTATTAAGTATGAAACGTGCAGGTGCAGATTTAATCATGACGTACCATGCAAAAGATGCGGCACGTTGGTTGGAGGAGAGATAGAGATGACACGTTCTTTTGAAGAGTCACGTAAAGTTTTTGCAGAAGCAGTAGATTTAATGCCTGGTGGCGTAAATAGTCCTGTTCGTGCGTTCAAAGCTGTTAAACAAGAGCCAATCGTTATGGAAAAAGGTCATGGAGCGATTATTACAGATGTCGATGGCAATGATTATATCGACTACGTTTTATCTTGGGGTCCACTCATTATCGGTCATACACATCCAGACGTAGTAGCAGCGATTCAACGAGTTGCTACTACGGGTACATCATTTGGTGCGTCAACACGTATTGAAAACGACTTAGCGAAAGAAGTGATTCATCGTGTACCTTCTGTTGAGATGATTCGTATGGTATCGTCTGGTACAGAGGCTACAATGTCTGCAATTCGTGCAGCACGTGGTTTCACAGGTCGCGATAAAATCTTGAAATTTGAAGGTTCATATCATGGACATGGTGATTCACTATTAATCAAAGCAGGTTCAGGTGTTGCGACACTTGGTTTACCAGATAGCCCTGGTGTTCCAATGTCTATTGCACAAAATACGTTAACAGTTCCTTATAATAATTTAGAGGCTGTTCAACAAGTGTTTGAAGCATTCGGTGAAGAGATTGCAGCGGTAATCGTTGAACCGGTTGCTGGGAATATGGGCTGTGTACCACCGCTTCCAGGCTTCTTAGAAGGTTTACGTGACTTGACGAAAAAAGCAGGTTCTCTATTAATCTTTGATGAAGTCATGACAGGTTTTCGCGTAGGCTACCATTCAGCACAAGGTTACTACGGTGTAACACCTGATTTAACATGTCTTGGTAAAGTAATTGGCGGAGGACTACCTGTAGGTGCTTTCGGTGGTCGTCGTGATATTATGGAACAAATCGCACCAGCTGGTCCAATTTATCAAGCAGGTACACTATCAGGTAACCCACTTGCGATGACAGCAGGACTTGAAACGATTCAACATTTAACAGAGGATTCATATAAACACTTTGAAAAATTAGGGGATCGTTTAGAAGCTGGTTTTAGAGAAGCAGCTGAAACATACAATATTCCACATACAGTGAATCGTGCAGGTTCAATGATTGGTTACTTCTTAACAAATGAAAAAGTAATCGACTTCGATACAGCGAAAACATCTGATTTAGAATTATTCGCTGAATATTACGGTTTAATGGCACAAGAAGGAATTTTCTTACCGCCATCACAATTCGAAGGTGTATTCGTATCAACAGCGCATACAGAACAACATATCGACCAAACAATTGCAGCTTTCCAAAAAGTATTTAAGCAATTACGTCGTTAATTTTAAGAGATACTTCGGCACAGTATATGTGTCGAAGTTTTTTTATGCACTGTATTGCTAAAAGCCATAAATTCATATACAATTAGCTTATTCAAATAAACAATTGCAATGATTGGGAGGAGTAAGCATTCTTACTTGTCGAGAGAGGAAACGGTTGGTGAAAGTTTCTCAAGTAGATGTCTGAAGGTAGCCCATGAGCAAATTTCGTGAACAGATTTTAGTAGCGAAATTCGGTTTAGAGACCGTTATCCAATGAAGTGCCAGTCAACTGTGCTGGAATAAAGGTGGTACCGCGAATTCTTTCGTCCTTTTTTGAGGATGTGAAGGATTTTTTTTATGCCTAAAATGGATGGTCAAGAAATGAAGGAGGACGAAAACATGTCAGAACAAGAAATTTCAATGCCAACGAAGTATGACCCACAAGCTGTTGAAACAGGTCGCTACGAGTGGTGGCTACAAAAAGATTGCTTTAAAGCACAACCAGAAAGTGGTAAAGAGCCTTATTCAATCGTAATCCCACCGCCAAACGTAACAGGTAAATTACACTTAGGTCACGCTTGGGATACAACACTACAAGATATCTTAATTCGTATGAAGCGTATGCAAGGTTATGATGCATTATGGTTACCGGGTATGGACCATGCAGGGATTGCAACACAAGCAAAAGTAGAAGCAAAATTACGCGAACAAGGCGTATCTCGTCACGATTTAGGTCGTGAAAAATTCCTAGAGAAAACATGGGAATGGAAAGAAGAATATGCTGAAACAATTCGTGCACAATGGGCGAAACTAGGTTTAGCATTAGATTACTCACGCGAACGTTTCACATTAGATGATGGTTTATCAGATGCGGTAAAAGAAGTATTCGTAAAATTATACGAAAAAGGCCTAATCTACCGCGGTGAACGTATTATCAACTGGGACCCAGCAGCACAAACAGCACTTTCAGATATCGAAGTAATTTATAAAGATGTACAAGGTGCATTCTACCATATGGAATACCCAATCAAAGATAGCGACGAAAAAGTAGAAATCGCTACAACACGTCCAGAAACAATGTTAGGTGACTCAGGGATTGCAGTAAACCCGAATGATGAACGTTACGCACACTTAATCGGTAAAACGGCAATTCTACCAATCGTAGGTCGTGAATTACCAATCGTTGCAGATGACTATGTAGACATGGAATTCGGTACAGGTGTTGTAAAAATGACACCAGCACATGACCCGAATGACTTTGAAGTAGGTAATCGTCATAACCTAGAGCGCATTATGGTGATGAATGGCGACGGTACGATGAATGATATGGCTGGCAAATATGCAGGTATGGACCGCTTTGAATGCCGTAAAGAAATCGTAAAAGATTTACAAGAACAAGGTGTATTAATTAAAATTGTCGATCACTTACACTCAGTAGGTCACTCAGAGCGTTCTGGTGCAGTAGTTGAACCATATTTATCAAAACAATGGTTTGTTAAGATGGGACCACTAGCAAAAGAGGCACTTGATTTACAAGCGAAAGAAGATGAAAAAGTAAACTTCGTGCCACAACGTTTTGAAAATACGTATACACGTTGGATGGAAAATATCCATGACTGGTGTATTTCACGTCAATTATGGTGGGGACATCAAATTCCAGCTTGGTATCATAACGAAACAGGTGAATTATATGTAGGTACAGAAGCGCCAGCTGATGAAGAAAACTGGACACGCGATGCAGACGTATTAGATACATGGTTCTCATCTGCATTATGGCCGTTTTCAACAATGGGTTGGCCAGACGTTGAATCAGAAGATTTCAAACGCTACTTCCCAACAGGTGCACTTGTAACAGGTTATGACATCATCTTCTTCTGGGTATCTCGTATGATTTTCCAATCACTTGAATTCACAGGCGAGCGTCCATTCAAAGACGTATTAATTCATGGTTTAGTACGTGACGGTGAAGGTCGCAAAATGTCGAAATCACTTGGTAACGGTGTTGATCCGATGGACGTCATCGCAGAATACGGTGCAGACTCATTACGCTTCTTCTTAGCAACAGGTTCATCACCAGGTCAAGATTTACGTTATACAACTGAAAAAGTAGAAGCGATTTGGAACTTCTCAAACAAAATTTGGAATGCTTCACGTTTTGCATTAATGAATATGGAAGGCATGACATATGATGAGATTGATTTAACAGGTGAAAAATCAGTTGCAGATAAGTGGATTTTAACACGCTTAAATGAAACAATCGAAAAAGTAACAGAGCTTGCTGAGAAGTATGAGTTTGGTGAAGTAGGTCGTTACTTAAATAACTTTATCTGGGATGATTTCTGTTCTTGGTATATCGAAATGGCGAAATTACCATTATACGGTGAAGATGAAGCAGCAAAGAAAACAACTCGTTCAGTACTTGCTTACGTATTAGATCAAACGATGCGTCTATTACACCCATTAATGCCATTCATCACAGAAGAAATTTGGCAACACTTACCACACGAAGGCGACACAATCGTCAATGCAGCATGGCCAACAGTACGCGAAGATCTTCATTTTGAAGAAGAAGCGAAAAACATGCAGCTATTAATGGATATTATCCATGCAGTTCGTAACATTCGTGCAGAAGTAAATACACCAATGAGCAAACAAGTACCAATGTTCATCTCAGCAAAATCAGATGTAGAATTAGCTGTACTTGAAGCGAATAAAGGATATATCGAAAAATTCTGTAACCCAGAAACATTAACAATTGGCTTAAACGTAGAACCAGAAGGTAAAACGATGTCAGCAGTTATTTCAGGAGCAGAGTTATTCTTACCACTAAAAGGTTTAATCAACTTAGAAGATGAGATTGCACGTCTTGAAAAAGAGTTAGATAAGTGGAATAAAGAAGTAAAACGTGTTCAAGGTAAATTGAACAACGAGAAATTTGTTTCAAGCGCACCTGAAGCAGTTGTTGCAGCAGAGCGTGAAAAAGAAGCAGACTATCTTGAAAAACAAGCAACTGTTCAAAAACGTATTGCAGAACTAAAAGAAATGTAATAAAAAATAACCTGGGACATATGTGTAAAAACACCGTCTCATATGAGCATAATAAAAACCAGAATCGCACTGTGGCGCGATTCTGGTTTTTTGTTGCGAACTCTAAAAAGAAAATGAAATATTTTATCTCAGTATCTTTTTTAATAAATTGTTGCGTTTACATAATGATTCACTAAATAATCCATGAGTAAATCAGGTAAATATTCATCGAATAAATCATAGAATGAACGAGCACCTACAGGGTCTTCAATTTCATTCAATAACCATGTACCATCTTCTAGTAGTAAGAAGTCCATACCGATATAATCGCTACGAATGGCTTTTTGCATCGCAAGTACATGGTCCATTTGAAGTGAATCAAGTTCATATTTTTCAATCGAACCACCTAATGTGACATTCGAACGAAAATCAGCACGACCTTGACGTTTAACCGCACCAATAATACGGTTACCGAGCACCCAAACGCGAACATCTGTCGCATTGGATTCAATATAAGGTTGAACCAGTGTTAAACGATTTTCAAACTGTTTTTGATAAGCATTTAACTCTTGTTCATCCTGACAAAGCATGACTTCTGAGCCACCATGTCCATCAATTGTTTTAAATACAAGTGGATACTCATAATCTGAAGCTTGTTGATAGAGTGGAACAGTTGGAATGCCAAGTGTTCGAGCAAATTGTAAAGTCATATATTTATTATTTGCGAGTGCGTTCACGTGACTGCTATTTACAACCGGAATATTTGCTTGTTCCAATGAAGTAACATAGTCACAGTTACGAGCACGATAAAATACAAAACAAGCATCTTGGCAATGTTCGACTAATTCTGGAACAGAGAAGTCATTTAACAGCACAAGTTGCAAGTCAATCATCTGTTTTTTTGCAGATACGACGAGCTGATCGATAAAGGCTATATTCACTTTTGCATCAGCTGCGTCATATACAAGATATGCGCGTTTCAAAATCTTCTCATCCTAACTTTTTTAAAATATACTGAACGAATGCATCGCCCACGTGAATACCTGTTACATTGTAAATGTTTCGAATATGTGAAGCTGCGTTGACTTCACATACAAGTGGCTGTTCTTGTTCATCAAACAGTAAGTCAACACCAGCGAAGTCAGCACCAATAGCTTTGGCTGCTGCGAGCGCTAATTGTTCCTGTTCTTTTGTTAATGTAATCGTTTCGGCTTTACCACCATTTGTAATATTCGCTCTGAAATCTGTTTCAGAGTGACGATACATCGCAGCGACGACTTCATTACCAATCGTATTGACACGAATATCACGTCCATAGCTTGATGCGATATATTGTTGGAAGATGAAGTCAACACCACGTAGTGTATCTACCTTTTCGAAAAAGTCCTCTTGTGTTTCAATTAAATACACTTTCATACCAAATGAACCATGTGCCTCCTTAATAATAAGGGGTAGTCCAAGTTCTTCTAATACACCTTCAAAATAACCACTTTCACGAATTGTGAATTTAGGGTAGACTTTCGGCGCGATAATCGTTTTTGGCATACGAATATTTGCTTTGGCTAATTGTATGTATTGCTTTGCTTTATTGTCACATGTTTCAATCACTTCAGGATCATTGAAAACGGGAATTCCTTGATTTTTTAAATACGTAGCGAGCAAAATATCCTTATCTAAAAAGATGACAAAGTCAGGTGCTTGTTCTAACTTTTTAGCGGAATGCATTTGAATTTCATAATTTTTATAAATAAACGGTTGAACGCCATGATTTTGACAGGCTTCAGCCATGAGTCTTGCTTGGTCTAAAAATTTATCCGATACAAGACTACCATTGTAAATAATCCAGCATGTCTTCATACGTTCAAACCTCCGAATAACAGTGTTATAATAAAAACAATCAATACAAATTTTAGCACGAATTACGTAGAAAATGAATAGGTAGGGAAAATTCCATGATTCCAATGTTTGAAGAATATCAAAATACATACAAAATTGAGAGTGCAAATGAGATTAAGCCTGGTCTTGAAGCGATTCAAGTAGCGATGGAGAAGTTAGGCAATCCACAACTTGCTATACCAACCATTCATGTCGCAGGTACAAATGGCAAAGGTTCTACAATTCGCATGATAGAACGAATCGCACAGGAACATGGTTTGACGACTGCAACATTTATGTCACCCTGTATCGAAAATGTCCACGATCAAATTCGGTTGAATGGACAATCGATTACACCAGAGCAGATGAATCGAGCGTTCGAAGAAGCAAAAAAAGCAGGGCTAAGTGGCTTATTGACAGAATTTGAATTATTAACAGCTATCGCTTTTATTGCCATTCGCCAAGCTAAACCAGACCTTGCGATGATCGAGAGTGGTATGGGTGGGCGTTTTGATAGTACGAATGTGGTTGAGCCCATTGTATCAGTCATTCCAAGTATTGCACTCGAGCATACGAATTTTTTAGGTGATACACTAGAAAAGATTGCATGGCATAAAGCTGGGATTATTAAAAAGAATGGCTATGCTGTAATAGGTGAAATACCTGAAGCTGCACAAAAAGTAATCGAAGAAGAAGCGCATATGCAACAAGCAACGATTAAAATAAATGGCAAAGATTTTAAAGTGTTAGATGATACGTGGTCGAATGAAGTAATCTGTATGTCAGGATTACATCCAAGCTTAAAAGGCGAACACCAAAAAGGGAATATGGCACTCGCGATTCAAGCATTTATAGAGGTGGCGAAAGTACTGCATATTGAATTAGTAGAAGATAGAGTTCAACAAGCTGTAGCAACTACTAATCTTGAAGGGCGTTTTGAACAACTCGCTCCACAAGTTTGGTTAGATGGAGCGCATAATCCAGCAAGTGCAAGGAGCTTGCGAAAAACCATTCAACAAGTATTGAAAGGCGAAAAAGTGACAATGGTTGTTGGGATTTTAAAAGACAAGGATGTAGAAGCGGTACTACGTGAGCTTGAACAAGTGTCAAATGATTTTATTTTTGTAGCAGTTGAGCGTGAACAAGAGAGATTAATGCCTCCAGAAGAATTAATGAAGTTGAGTCATGCAAAGCGCAAACGAATTGCACCATCTGTTTTACAAGCTGTTCAAGAGAAGCAAAAAGAAGGGCCTGTAGTCGTAACAGGTTCACTCTATCTTTTAGCGCAGTGGCGTCCGATTTTACAGCGAGTATTAGGATGAAGAATTTTATTCTAACTGAATATAAGAAAAGCCAACATCACGCTTGTAGCATGGTGTTGACTTTTTGTCTTTTATTCAAACTGTTTAATTTGTCCGTACAAAGCAAAATGTTTCGGTTTATCATATACTGCATATTGAATCGGAATATTAACATTGTCTTTTAACGGTTTATGCTGCACAGTTGAGTCAGTAACGACAATGGCTTGACCAAGAATAGAACCTTTAAAGTTTGTTTTGTCTTTTAATTCAATATTTGCTTTCGGTGCAAGTAATAACTTCCCTGTATTTGATTTGCCGCCATTGATTACAACACGCTTTCCACCTGATAAAATATTGCCTTTATACGTATTTGTGCGTAAAGTAATATCTGCTTTTTTACTATAGATAAACCCGCTACTACGGAAGTTTTGTGAGAATTCTAATGTTGCATCACCATCAAAATAAGTAGCAATTTTTGCTTCTTCTGCTACAATTTCACCTTCAGATTCACCCATTTCTTGAATAAATAATTTGAGTGTTCCACTACCTAAAATATGTAGTTTTGCACCACCATTTAAATTCAGTGTATCCAAGCGAAGTGTTTGAACACCGTCACCAATGTCAATATAAGCATCTACACCATCTAGTGTTAACTCTTGAAGGCGTTCTTCAGAAGACGTGAATTGATAAGGTGTGTCTATTGAAAAGTCTTCTTGTGTTTTATCCGTTACGGTCATAGTGCTATTTTGTAAATAATAGTAATTGATTTTCTTATCTTTTTTTTCAGGGTCTGGATTTGGAATAATTTCAGTTACATATTTTTCTTCTTCATTGTATGGTTGTTCATCAATTGTTTTTAATTCATTCATCGGGAAGATTGGTAGAAAATTATTGAAATTTTGTTCATTCCAAATTTTTAAATCCGATGCTTCTGTATTCCCATCATTGAAACATTCATTCAAAAAGCTTGTTCCAGTCAATTCATATTGACAAGAAGAACCATCTATTTGAATGTTACGTGGATTTTTACTCGCCATTAATCCCCATACTTTTGAAGCATTCTGGACAACAATTTCCTTGGATGCATGAATGGCATAAGGTGGCTCATAGCGACCTTGCCTCATCGTTGTATCCATTTCTAAGTCTAATTGAAGGGGTTGCTTTAATTTTGTCTGCTCTCCACCGATACGTCCAGTCGATTGAATTGTATATTGATTTGGTTTTGAATCTTTTATAATGAGTGTGGTAGAGATCGGCTGTATATCATCTACTTTTTGATGTGTATCCCATGTTTTCGGGATACCTGATTTACGGTTTAATAAAGTTTGAATTTTATAAAGCGTAATTTTTTTTACATCAAACGCCGCTTTTTCAGATGGACTTAATCGTTCATATCGTTTTTGAACATCTTGATAAATTTGAATCATTTGTTGTTTTATTTCTAGTCTTGCATAGTCTAATCCTTCAGTCGCAACTAGATAACTCCCTTTTGTATTTGCTGTTGTGACAAGAGGAACTTGTTTTCCTTCAACTGCTTTATTCACAATAAAGGCAGAAATAATGAATAAACTAATCAATAACATCGCAATGAGCGACCTATTTGATTTCTGTGAAGGTCGCTTGTTTGTTTTTCTCACGTAATTCACCCCGGTTAATCAATTTGATTTCTGTGTATGTAAAAAGTCATGTTATTTATAATATACCCATTTTTTTCTATTTCAGCTCTTTTTTGATGTATTATAGTAATAATCGTTTTTTCTCACGTAACTATCATACAATTTACAAAAAATGTACTCAATAGCTTTCTTGTTAATTTTTAGGGCAATATATTTATTTTACACTCCAAAAGTATTATAATGAAAAAATATATGAAAGAAAAAATAAATTCTACTTTTTTCCTGAAAATGTATTCGTTATGTAAAAAATAGGGTATGTATCCGAGTGATAACATGTAAAGTGTATAATTAAAAGAGAGAAAAAGAGGAGGTACCCAAAATGTTAGGCAATAAGAAAAAGAGTTTATCTATTGTTTACAATGACTTTTTGGTGAGTATATTAGCGGTGGTAGGCAGCGATTTGAGTAAGGGAATTACATATCAGATTCCTCTGCAGGAAGGAATCGTACAGCATGGACGTATTTTAGACCCAGATGCTTTTTATCGCGCTTTACAAACGCCTTTAAAAAACTTAAAAATTAAAAAGTACCATGTGCGTGTTATTGTACCGAATCGTGATGTTGAGATGAAGCGTATTGCAGTTCCAGAGAATTTAACAACGTTCGACGAAATTGATAATTATATATTTAACGAGATTGGCAAGTCGATTCATTTAGCATTTGAAGCTCCTGTTGTAGATGTTTATGATGAAGATCCAACGGATGGTGAGGCGATGCTTTTTGCAACAGAGCGTAATGAAGTCGATAAAATTATTGAAGTTGTGGAATCGCTAGGTCAAATCCCAGAAGTAGTCGATATTAAATCTTTAGCAAACTTACGTACATTAGAAAAAGTAATGCCTTCTTATACTGAAAAAACATCGATGATATTAGATTGGTCCATCAATGAAGTGACGATGTCGATTGTTGAAAATCATCATGTTAAATTATTGCGCACGCATACAATTCCAACAACACAGTCAGATTGGATGTTAAAAGAACAAGAAGCACACAGTTTTACACATACATTGTCTAATCATATTGAGATGTATATGGATGAACTCAGTCATGCATTCGTTGAAATTCAACATATATGCCAGTTTTACGAAATATCTTTAAATAAAGGAATGAAGCAAGTTCAACAACTCATTGTATTAGGCGATCATCCAATGTTGCCAAAGATTACAGAGTTATTGCGCGTGAAATTCCCATTAGAAGTAGTTCAAATAACAGATGAACAAGTAGGGGAAGTTTTTACAACGTATCAATTAAAACATTGCAGTTTACTTGGATTAGAGATGAAGGAGGCTTCGATGGTATGATTCCAAATATTAACCTCCTGCCGCAAGATCAGTATCCACCCAAAAGAAAAAATAGTTTAATGAAACTAATCATTATTGTTTTATTGCTTATCGTAATTATTTTTTATGGTATTAACTATTATTTGTTAAGTAATGATATTGCGAAAATGGAGAAGAAAACGGATCAGTTAGCGACACAAATTCAAACAGAAGAAAAAACGTTAACACAAGTACAAAGTAATCCATCTTATGCGATTGCAACGTCTGTACAATTTGCTGAGAAATACCAAACACCTATATCAAATATTATTGAAGTCGCTAATAAATATATGCCAGGTTCTGGTGAATTAGCAGGGTTAGATTATAAAGATGATCAGGTTGAATTTATCGTGTATTTTGATAATTTAAATGAAGCTTCGACATTTATTCGTAATTTAGATAATGAGTCAATCTTCAAAACAGTAAAACTTGATTCAGCTTCGACTTTTACAAAAGTAGATGTGGATAATGTTGGTGAAGAACAGACAATGAATGAGAATGCACAGTACAAAGCGATTATTCTTACGACATTAGATCCATCAGCAACTACTAAAACAGGGGGTGCGAAATAATGCGTGCAAAAAAGAAGAAAAATAATTCATTTGTGTACACATTATCCATTCTCCTCGTTATAGCGGTTGGTGTGGGATTATATTACTATGCGTTGAAACCAGAAATGGCTTTATACGATTCACTTAATCAAAAATATACTGAACAACAAAAGTACTTAACGAAATTATCGACTGAACAAAGTCAAGCAAAAAAAGAAGTTGAACGTGCACATACGATGAAGTCACTTGAATCGAAAATTCCTGCAAATGCGGATTTACAAAGTATTGTAGATGCTTTAGATGAAGTGGAGTATGCAAGTTCAGCAACTGTAACAAATATTCGTTTTAATAACTATGAAGAAGAGACGAAAGAGGTGCTTGATGAAAAAAACACGAGTCTAACAGAAGCAGAGCTATTCCAAGCAGATGAAAATGAATTACCAATTTCTCCATTAGCAAATCAGAAAAAGCCAGAACACTTGAAGTTAATAACAATGGATTTATCTGTGAGTGCATATGATGTAAAAGATTTGAATCGCTTTATTAATAAAATAGAAAATTTGTCGCGTTTATTCATTGTGGATGCAGTTAAGTATGAAAATACGAACGAAAAAGAAGGTTTAGTTACAGCAAAAATACAAGCGACAACATTTTATGTAGAAACAAAAAGTAAAAAAGAAACAACTAAAATAGCGAATGAGCAAAAGACCGTGAGTAAATAATTGATGTTATGCGCATTTATAAAAGTACACCCCTCATTAATCTAGATGATGCAAGGGTGTACTTTTTTGAAAGTCGCTTTATTTTAAATCTAAAAAGAAAAATAAGTTTTTTATAAAAAAAGAGTTAAATAAAGGGTTGTTTTTAGTAAATAAAGTGAATAGTACAAAGAGCCCTTTTTAACCATACGCTATACTTTATGGAAAAAGGAGGAATTATATGAACCCCACACCAATCCATATTATAAGTTCTAACCCTTATGAAAAGAGTATATGGCAAAAATATTTTGAATATATGTCATATCAAACATTTGAATTGCCTAATGAGTATATACATGAACATCAACAAGTAAGTGAAGTGCATCTTTATTTATACCAATTACTAACAGGTATTTATGATGTATATCGTTTAGCCTATCACCACTTTTTTGAAGTAGAAAAGAAAAAGCTTACGTATGAACAATGGTTATTTTATGTAAAAAAACATCCTTTTGCAAAAACAAAAGTAACGACGATGATTTTACTTAAATATCGTCAATATATTTTAACGGATGTTTACGAAACGCCTGTTCGTTCTTTACCACCACAAATAAAAAACCTTCAAAAATATATTCAAACTAAGGAACCTTTTTTAGATGATGTTAGTTATAATAGGGTAGGAGAAGGGCAAACTTGTAAAGACGGTAATGAATATATTTTCACGCATGCAATTGAATTGCCATTCCAAAGGGTTGAAATGATGCTGAGAAAGTTGGCGGAAATGGAACATCTTGATGAGGTGATGTCATGATGAAAAAAGTCAATCATTGTATCCAGCAAGTAGCGACACAAGAACGACCGAGAGAACGATTGGTTTTGTTTGGTGCAGAACAACTTTCGAATCATGAGCTATTAGCGATTTTAATTGGCTCAGGAACGAAAAAAGAATCTGTTCTTGATATTGCAACACGATTACTAAATCAGTTTGAAACATTACTCAATTTGAAGCATGCCACAATTGAAGAACTGCAAGCAGTCGATGGAATTGGTCGCGTTAAAGCGATGTATTTATTGGCGGCTTTTGAACTAGGAAGAAGAAGTCATCTTCCGAATCGTTTAGAGCGAACGGTTGTGAAACATCCAGATGATGCAGCAGACTATCTAATGTCTGATTTAGCACAGTTAATGCAAGAGCATTTTGTCGTTCTATTTCTCAATGTGAAAAATGAAATCATACATAAGCAGACGATTTTTATCGGTAGCTTAAATGCGAGCATTGTTCATCCGAGAGAGATTTTTCGTGAAGCGGTAAAGCGCTCGGCAGCATCAATTATATGCGCGCATAATCATCCGTCAGGAAATCCAACTCCAAGCCCTGAAGATATAGAAGTAACGAAGAGAATAGCGGAAGCCGGAGGAATTATTGGAATTGATTTACTAGATCATATTATCATCGGCGATTATCGGTATATTAGTATGAAAGGAAAAGGTTTCTTCTGATACTGTTCCTTTTTATATTTTTCCGTTATAATGAAACGTATGATTTTATGACAGCTAGTTATTATAAACGGCTAAGGAAAGGAAGAAATTAACGTGTTCGGATTAGGTGGAAAAGATGTCGGTATTGACCTTGGCACAGCAAACACACTTGTATTTATTAAAGGGAAGGGTGTCGTACTACGTGAACCATCTGTTGTAGCGAAAAATACGCAAACAAACACAACAGTAGCAGTAGGTAACGAGGCTAAAAATATGATTGGTCGTACACCAGGATCAATCGTAGCAATTCGTCCAATGAAAGATGGCGTTATTGCAGATTTTGATATTACAACAACAATGATTAAGCATTACTTACAAAATGCCTTAAAAGTAGTAGGTAGTTCATTCAAAAAACCAAACGTTGTTATATGTGTACCATATGGTATTACGTCAGTAGAAAAGCGTGCAGTCATTGATGCAGCACGTCAAGCGGGTGCTCGTGAAGCGTTCGTAATTGAAGAACCATTTGCAGCAGCTATCGGCGCAAATTTACCAGTATCAGAACCTACAGGTAGTATGGTTGTAGATATCGGTGGCGGTACAACAGAAGTAGCAGTAATCTCACTTGGTGGTATCGTAATCAGTGAATCTGTACGCGTAGCAGGTGATGCAATGGACCAAGCGATTATTGCATATATCCGTAAATCATATAACTTAACAATTGGTGAGCGTACAGCTGAAACAATTAAAATGGAGATTGGTTCTGCGACAAGTTCAATGGATGAAGAGCAAAAAATGGAGATTCGTGGACGTGACCTTGTAACAGGTTTACCAAAAACAATCGAAATTTCTTCTATTGAAATTGCAGATTCATTACGTGAATCGATTTCAGCAATTATTGATGGTGTAAAGAAAACTTTAGAACAAACACCACCAGAGCTTTCAGCTGATGTTATGGAGCGCGGTATTGTTTTAACAGGTGGCGGAGCATTACTTCGCAACTTAGATAAAGTAATTAGTGATGAAACAAACATGCCTGTATTTATTGCAGAAAATCCATTAGATTGTGTAGCGATTGGAACAGGTATGTCATTAGACCAAATCGATACATTAAAACAACAGCAAACAATTTAAGGGAGGGAAATCGGCAATGCCACAATTCTTATCGAATAAACGATTAATATTTCTTCTTATCGGAGTCATTCTGTTAGTGGCATTGATCAGTTGGACCTTAAGCGATCGCGATAAGGTATCACTCCCTGAACAAATTATTAAAGATACAGTCGGCTTAGGACAAAATATTGTTGCTAAGCCGGCTGGTTATGTTACAGGGCTTATTAATAGTGTAGATGACTTATTGAACACATATGATGAGAATAAGCGTCTTAAATCACGATTAGAAGAGTTTGGTACACTTCAAGCAGAAGTAAATGAGTTAGAAGTTGAAAATAAAAAGCTTCAAAAGTTATTAGATAAAAAAACAGATCTTCGCGTATATGATCCAATTCAAGCGAATGTTATCGCGCGAAATCCTGACCAATGGGAAGAGAAGTTAATTCTAAATGAAGGATCTTCAAATGGCGTGAAAAATAACATGGCTGTTTTAACATCTGAGGGCTTAGTTGGGAAGGTTGTTCAAACAACACCTTACACATCAGAAGTAGAATTATTATCAACGAATAATACAAATTACCGCGTATCGGCTACTGTCTCAAGTAAAGGCAAAGAAGCGCGTGGTTTAATTGAAGGTTATGATGCAAAAAGAGGCGAATTAATGCTAAAACGTATTGATTCAAAATTGAAAATTAAAAAAGGTGATAAAGTAACAACTTCTGGTTTAGGGGGTATTTTCCCTAAAGGTATTTTAATTGGAGAAGTAACAAAAGTGACAACGGATGATTTCGGTCTAACAAAATTAGCGTATGTTAAACCAGCAGCTGATTTCCAAATGATTGATCATGTAATTATTGCAAAACGTCAAGCAATCCAAGTGGATGGCTCAGACGGTGATGCTACGAATAAAAACCTTTCTTCAGAAGGGAATGACAAGTAATGGCGAAGTATTTAATTCCTGCTGTCGCCGTCATTCTATTCTTTTTAGAAACAGAATTCTCACTTTTTTCACCGATTGATATTAATGGTCAACGAGAATATTTAGTTCCTCGCTTTGTCATTCTTTATTTAATTTTTCTCTCTATCTATTATGATAAGAAGCGCGCGATGATTTATGGACTTGTTTTTGGACTCGTGTACGATATTTTTTACATTGATATTATCGGTTTGTACACTTTCCTTTATCCGTTCATTTGTTTTATTGCTGGTTCTACAGTAAAATATATACATCAGCATCTAGTTGTCACAACAACATTATCATTACTGCTCGTAGCACTTCTGGAAATTGCGTTGCATCAATTTTTCTTACTCATAGGTTATACTGATATTTCTTTTACAGAATTTTTAAATCATCGTTTAGTACCGACAATGATTGCCAACTCTGTATTTTTAATTATGCTTGGTTGGACGTTTAAGTACTTACTTGAAGCAAGGGTTCTAGAAAAAGCAAATCAGTCAATAATTTAATGGAGTGAGGTGGCTTTTTTGACAACGAAACAACTTATCAGTCTAAAGGGGACAAAAGAAGGTTTTGTCCTCAAATTAGACGACCAATGTGGCTATGAGGAATTATTGCGTGAATTGGAAGGAAAGCTTGCAGAAGATCGTCTTGATGAACAAGTAGAGGTCCAGATTGCAATCGGAAACCGTTATTGTACAGATGAACAAATGAATGAATTGCTTCAAGCAGTACAGGAAGCATTAAATGTTCGCGTATCGAAAGTGAAAAGTGACGTCATTACGATTGAAGAATCGAACCAGCGTATAATGGAAAGTCAGTCTTCTACATATATTGGGATTGTACGCTCTGGTCAAACTGTCAGTTCAGAAGGAGATCTTGTCATTGTTGGAGATGTAAATCCGAATGCACAAGTTACAGCAGGCGGAAGTATTTATGTCTTAGGAAAGTTAAAAGGAAGAGCACATGCAGGGAAAAATGGCAACTGTGAGGCAGTTATTGGAGCGTCATTTTTATCCGCTACACATTTAGCAATTGGTCATGTTCTTGAAATCATGACGAATGAAAAGCAAGAGTTGGCTGAAACACCAGAAATGGAATGTGCTTATTTACTTGATGACGAGACAATTGGCATTAAAAGGCTTCAAGAACTGCGTATTATTAGACCGAATTTGTCTACGTTTAAGGGAGGAAGCTAATGTGGGAGAAGCTATTGTAATTACTTCCGGTAAGGGTGGAGTTGGTAAAACAACAACCACTGCCAATCTAGGAACTGCATTGGCACTGCAAGGCAAGTCCGTCTGTTTAGTCGATACAGACATCGGACTACGTAACCTAGATGTTATATTGGGGTTAGAAAATCGTATTATCTACGATTTAGTTGATGTGATTGAAGGACGATGTAAAGTTCATCAGGCACTTGTAAAAGATAAGCGATTTGAAGAATTACTATACTTATTACCTGCTGCACAAACAGCGGATAAGAATGCGGTTAACCCGCAACAAATGAAAGATTTAATCGATGAGTTAAAAGAACAATTTGACTATGTTTTAATTGACTGCCCAGCAGGAATTGAACAAGGCTACCGCAATGCAATTGCGGGTGCTGAACGAGCGATTGTTGTGACAACGCCAGAAATTTCAGCTGTTCGAGATGCAGATCGCATTATTGGTTTATTAGAGCAAGAAAATATCGAGCCACCGAAATTAATTATTAATCGTATTCGTACGCACCTGATGGATCGCGGCGAAACACTTGATATTAATGAGATTACAATGCATCTATCACTCGATTTAATTGGTATTATTCCAGATGATGATCGTGTTATTACATCTTCGAATAAGGGTGAACCGATTGTGTTAGAACCATCTACACAAGTGGGGAAAGCTTATCGTAATATCGTGAGACGTGTAATGGGGGAGTCTGTACCATTAATGACACTAGAAAAAGAAAAGCAAGGAATCTTCACTAAATTTAAAGCTTTATTTTCAAAATAAAGATGCGAGCGAATTTCACCGTTTTAGGTTTAGAAATTCGGC
>NZ_BJOB01000020.1 GCF_006539985.1 Kurthia gibsonii
GGCTTGTGCTGCTTGCTGGACGCAAGTTGGATGAGCCTTGCAACAGGACGTTGCAGTCTTGGCTCATCTTCAACGTGCCATTTTTCGTATAATCATATGCAATTTTAAATGGTTGTTGCGCTTTTGTTGTGTACGTCAGTGAACCGAGTAAATTCGCATCGTTCATGTTGATTTGAAATAAAGTCATACCGTTTGTAAAAAAGATTGGCTAAAACATATGTCATTTATGATAAATCCTTTTATACCAAGGGTTTATCACGACGTTTTAATCAATCTTTATTTTAATTATGGCTATTTTGAACAGACTTTATTTTAAAATAATAATTCATTCTATCAATTACTGTTTTTCTTTTTATAAAGTCGCCACTCATAAAGGGCAGCTCCTATGAAACATTGAACAAATACCGCCTTATATAAAAATAATACAAGCGCCGTTGACATATTATCTCTTGATGGATCATAAGGTAAGCCATTTTCAAACTGGACATTACTAAAAAGAAAATGTAAAAACAGGCTTCCTATAGTTCCAATTAAAATAAAAATCAAATTGCTTTGTGACTCTGGCTGTAGCTTTTCTCTCAAAAAATAATTACTCATAAACAGAATAAAAGGTGTAACAAGTACTAATAGATAAGCTATAAAACGATATACCTGATCAGTTAAAATACTGAACAAAAAACCACCTAGATGTAATATGCCAATCGCTACAATATTAATTAATGTCAGTCTAATACATTTCATCCATATACATCCTTTTAATATTTATATTTAGAGTTACCAAATAACTTAGCAATTGGTTTTCGAATATTATGAACTTTTCCTCTTAAATTTAATCGTGTATGTAAAACGCTCATTTACTTATACGCAATAATTTTAATATAAATAATATATTTTTGATAAAAATGCACCATGTAAAAAATTAACATAAAATACAAATAGATAAAAGGGTTATTTAAAGAAATACTTATTTTATTAGTAAAATTTTATTTTTTACTTACATTCATCAAAAATAGGGCAAATAAAAAGGAACCACATCAAATGTGATTCCTCTTCCTAAAATAAATCTTATTTCACTTTAATCTCATTGTCTTCTACATAAACTGTTAGTGTGTCGCCAGGTACTTTTTCACCTTTTAATAATTCTTTTGCGACTGGTGTTTCTACATGGCGTTGGATGAAGCGACGAAGTGGTCTTGCGCCGAATGCAGGATCTGCTCCTTCTTTCGCAATCCAATGAATAACATCATCGCCAACTACCAATTTAATCTCTTGTTCTGCTACACGTTGTACGAGATGGTTCACGTACTTACGTGTAATTTCGTAGAAGTGCTCATCTGTTAATGCGTGGAACATGATGATATCATCTAGACGATTTAATAGTTCTGGTTTGAAATGATTTTTCAATTCTGCCATCACTAAATCTTCCACTGCATGTCCTTCTGTATTGTGTAAATCAAGTAAATAGTGTGAACCGATATTCGATGTCATAATGACAACTGTATTCGTAAAGTTCACCATACGTCCTTGACTATCTGTAATACGACCATCATCTAAAATTTGAAGGAGAATGTTTGCGACATCTGGATGTGCTTTTTCAATTTCATCTAATAGAATGACCGAATACGGATTACGACGAACTGCCTCTGTTAATTGACCGCCTTCTTCATAGCCGATATAACCTGGAGGTGCACCCACAAGTCGAGATACACTATGTTTTTCCATGTATTCCGACATATCAATACGTACAAAATGGTCTTCTGAGTCGAATAGTTGTGCTGCGAGTGCTTTCGCAAGTTCTGTTTTACCTACACCAGTTGGTCCTAAGAATAAGAACGAACCGATTGGTTTATTCGGATCTTGGATACCTGCACGCGCGCGCCATACAGCTTCTGAAACAAGACGAACTGCATCATCTTGTCCGACTACACGCTCATGTAGTGTATCTTTTAAACGAAGTAATTTTTCACGTTCTCCCTCTAACATTTTCGTTACAGGAATACCAGTCCAGCGAGATACGATACTCGCAATTTCTTCCGCTGTGACATCTTCACGTAATAGCTTATCTGAGCTTTCTACTTCTTCTTCTAAATTCGCTAGCTCTTTTTCAAGCTCTGGAATTTTACCATGTCGTAGAATCGCCGCTTTATTCAAGTCATATTGACTCTCTGCTTCTTCTAATTCATGACGATATTGATCGAGTTTTTCACGTTTTTCCTGCACAATTTGAAGCGCATTTTTTTCACGTTCCCATTGTTCACGCATCGATTGTGATGAATCTTTTAATTCTTGTAATTCTTCACGTAACGCTTCTAAACGCTTTTTACTCGCATTGTCGCCTTCTTTCATCAATGCTTGTTCTTCAATTTCCAACTGCATTTGTCGACGTGTAACCTCATCTAATTCAGATGGCATCGAGTCGATTTCTGTACGAATCATCGCACACGCCTCATCGACTAAGTCAATCGCTTTATCTGGTAGGAAACGATCTGTAATATAGCGATTTGATAATTCTGCCGCTGCCACAATCGCACGGTCATGGATACGTACACCATGGTGTAATTCGAAACGTTCACGTAAACCACGTAGAATGGAAATTGTATCTTCTACAGATGGTTCGCGTACAAGCACTTGTTGGAAGCGTCGTTCAAGTGCAGGGTCTTTTTCGATATTTGTACGATATTCATCTAATGTTGTCGCACCGATACAATGTAGTTCACCGCGTGCTAACATTGGTTTTAACATATTCCCTGCATCCATCGAACCTTCTGTTTTACCTGCACCAACAATGGTATGAATTTCGTCGATGAATAAGATAATATTTCCTTCTGCTTCACGTACTTGTTTTAAAACACCTTGTAGACGTTCTTCAAACTGTCCGCGATAACTTGCGCCTGCAATTAATGCGCTCATATCAAGTTCATATATTTGTTTATCTTTTAAACCTTCAGGTACGTCTTTTTTTACAATACGTTGCGCTAATCCTTCAACAATCGCTGTTTTACCTACACCTGGTTCACCGATTAGAACGGGATTATTTTTTGTTTTTCGAGATAAAATGCGAATGACATCACGAATTTCTTGGTCACGTCCAATAACAGGGTCCATCTTACCTTCTTTAACTGCCTCTACTAAATTACGTCCATACTTCTCTAGCGGATTTTCTTCTTCTTGGTTCATTTGATTCATTTGCATTATTTTTTCCTCCTGTTTGACTATCTTTGACTATTTATTAATTTTATTATATCGACTTCATTTCAAAAACTCAAGTAATATATTTGACCTTTTTTGACTTTCATGTTTTTTGTACTGTTTATTATTTATGTTAAAATAAAAAACAGTTAATTATGGAGGTGTTTTGATTGTGTTTGATGCAGTCCCCCAAATCGTCCAGCAGATTTTTAAAGCACATGGTACAAAACATCATTTCGTTCGTCATCAACATATTTGTACTGCAGGTGAAGCGGCAACACATCTTTATTTTGTGGAAAAAGGTCGTATTGCCATTACAAAAGAGAGCGTTGGTGGTAAAGAATTAACACTTTGCATTGCGACGAAAAATGATTGTATTGGTGAAAGTATTTTATTCACCCCACTTATTACATACCCACTTTCAGCAAAAGTATTAGATTGTTGTACCATTTTTTCAATTTCGAAAGAACAGTTGGAACATGAATTATCCGAAAACCTTGCAGCACTACGGGAATGTCTCACATGGATTCAAATTCAAAGAATGCGTGAACAAACTAAATTACGCGACTTACTGCTATATGGAAAAAAAGGCGCACTCTCCTCTATACTCATTCGTTTAGCGAATTCATATGGCGAAAAGAAAACAGACAAATCGATTCAAATTAGTGAAAAATTTACACATAGTGAACTAGCAAGTCTTTGTGCAACAAGTCGTGAAGTTGTAAACCGCTTATTACAAGAATTCAAAAAAGAAAAAGTCATATCAGAAGAAAATGGCTACCTTACAATCCATCGTTTAGATTATTTACAGCAGTTTTGTGAATGTGAGCAGTGTATCGAATTTTTATGTCGTATTAATTAGACATGAAAAGAAGACCACTGCTTTTTTGCATGGTCTTCTTTGTTGACTATATTTCGATTAGCTATATTCTAATTATATGTTTCATAAATTAACTACTTTTAATCACATGCATGTTCTTAGATTTTAACTCTAGAACCGTATCACATTGTTCTGCAATCTCTTTTTCATGTGTAATGACAATGACACATTTATTTTGTTCATGTGCTAGTTGTTTAAACAGACGAATGATTTCGAGTGAGTTTTGTTCGTCTAAATTACCTGTCGGCTCGTCTGCTACGACAAGGCGCGCATCACAACACATGGCGCGTACAATCGCAACTCGCTGTTGCTGTCCGCCTGATAAATGTTGGACATTCTTCTTCGCCATTTCAGTGTCAATTCCTACTTTTTGCAACATCTCGAGTGCATATTCTTTACGATTCGCTTTTTTTGAATGCGTAATTTCAAGTGCTGCTGTTATATTATCAAGTGCCGATAAATAAGGTAGTAGATTATACGACTGAAAGACAATCGATACACATTCATTACGATAACGTGTTAACCCAATCTTTTTTAATGACTTCCCTTCGTAATAAATATCACCTGATTTTGGTGTATCCAGTCCTGCAATTAGCGATAAAAAAGTCGTTTTTCCCGAACCACTCGATCCTAAAATACCGTATAATTTTCCTTCATCAATAGCAGCTATAGCTGCAATGATTGGTCTAACTGTTAGAGAGTTATTATTACATTCAAAATTAAATTTCGGAGAGGAGAATTTTATGAAATTATTTAACAGAATATTAAAACTTAAAAATCTAGAAATTTTTAAGTTTTTCAAAGAAAGCAATTCGGTATGTTACATCTTGCTAGAAGATACTAGACGACCTCTTTCAAAAGAAGAAATAAAACATGATCCATTATGTTATATGGATGAGGAAGATATAAATGAAATTTTAAATGTTTTCAAAATTTCATTTATAAGTGATGAGAAACTAGAAGAAGATTCTTATTTTTTAAGAACTTTTTTCTCAGAATTAGTTAATAATACAGATATAACTACTTTTATTATCGATGAGTTTGTAAAAAAAGATTTATATGATGCCCCCCATTTAGATGAAGTTCCATTTTTCAATAACTTGTTGACATATATAGATTCGGATATTGTATTGAGCGAAATAGATGATCATAAATGGATGTATTTATCTCAAGACTAAGAAAATATCACTCTAATTTATAATTTTTGTAGTAGAATACTTAAATTTTAACAAAAAAGGCTGTTTTTTTGTTTTGTATAGGCGTGTGGATGTGACTTATGCAGAAACAGCATCGCCCAAAATGAAAATCCGCAAACAGACTAAAAAGAGCTTCAGCATTTTCATATGCCGAAGCTCTCTTACTTTTAACTGGGATTTTACCCAGACTCTTCTAACCATTTTATTTTTTTAAGATGTCATTAAATTGTTTTTCAAAAATCGGCGCAAAAGATTCGGCATACGTATTTGTAATATGATCGTAATCACGATAAACGACAACATTCCCAATAATCGGTCTGAATTCATCACCTATTTTGAAATACTGTGTTAAATCTAATGTATGAAATTCTTGATTTTTCTCTAAGTTTGTCCAAGCTGCTCCGTCTAATTGATTTTGTTCACGATTCATTTTCTCAATCGTTTTTTGCTCACCATCTTGATCAAGAGACTCCACAACATTGAATGTATAGCGTGGATTATCACGTAACGCTAAAATTTGAACACCCGCTTCCTTTAATTCACGCAGTGGATTTAAAAGATGTTCTTGAATACGTTCTTTATCTGTATTCGAAGCTGTCGCATGTCCTACTACTAAATCGATATCCTGTTCTTTAATATAGGCTAATGTATTTTCCACCCACTTAGACTTGATATCATCTTCATCATAACCTGTAGAAAAACGAGTAGCTGAACGTGTCATATTGAGTACACGATAATCCGTTCCTTCAACTGCTTTTAATACGCCACCTAGCCATTGTTCGGAATGTGAACTTCCGACAACTGCGATGGTAGCTGTGTACCCTTCTTTTTTACCATAGACACCGACTTTTACATCCGCTTTTTTTTGAGTTTGATTACTACCATCTATATGCGACTGTGGTAAATCATTAAATACATTGGCTAAAGTTGGATAGGCAGGTACATCTGGTACTTCAACTTTTCCAAGAGCTGCTACTGCTCCAGGATAATTTTCAACAGTTTTATTTTTAGCTTGTTGATTTTGCGTAAAAAGATTTGTACTCACCAAAACAGCAATTAAAATAAGGTTCACCGTTCCAATCCATGAAATTCTACGGAATGCACGATGCGTTGTAGATGATTCGCGAATCGGTTTTTCAATAAAGCGCGTCATTAAGTACGATAAGATGAACGATGCAATAATAATCGTCATACCTTCTAAAAAGTTCGGATTCTCTCGGCTAATATTATAATGATAGAACGAAAGAATAACCCAGTGCCATAGATAAACACCGAAGGATAAACCACCTAATTTAATCATGACAGGTGAGGCTAAAATACGACGTACACCAAAACGAGTTACCACTGTTCCAGATACAATAATAAAGACAGCACAAGCCATTGGCCATAGTGCAATATAACCTGGGAACATTTGTGATACATCAAATAACATACCTGTTAAGATTAGGCCAATTAAGCCTAGCCATCCTAATATCATTGCGACTACTTTATTGATGCGAATGTATGCTAGATTTACACACAGTAATCCACCTAACGAGAATTCCCATACACGTGTAAATGTAATGAAATAAGCAAATGGTTGGTTCACTGAAGTTAAATATATTGAATAACTAAGTGATACGATGAATACACTACCTAAAATAAAATTAATTAATTTTCGGGTATTCGTGATTTGATATTTTTTAATCGCCCATAAAATAAATGCAAATAATATAAACCAAATTATGTAAAATTGACCTTGGATGGACATCGCCCAAAAGTGTTCTACAGGAGTTTTCATTTGTTGTGAATCGAGATAATCTGTATTTGAAAATGCTAACTGCCAGTTTTCAAAATAGAACATGGAAGCAATAATTTCTTTAATCGTTTTATCTAGGATTGTTTGCGGTAATAAAAAGAAGCTAAGTAAAAGAACGACTGCTAATATAAAAAATACGGATGGCAATAAACGTTTCAATAGCTTAGAAATATAGGGTAGGAACTTAAACGTCCCTGTACGATTAATGGTTGAAATAATAGAGGTTGTGATTAAAAATCCAGAGACTACGAAGAAGACATCTACACCACCTGAAACGCGGTTAAACCAAATATGGTATGTGGCGACTAGAAGTGCTGCAACAACACGTAAACCCTCGATTTCGGGTCGGAATTTACGTTCAATTTGAATCAATTGTTTATCCATTTTAAAAAAATTCAATTCTCCTATCTTTATTTATTCATAAAAAAATGACCTTTACGATTCAAGTATCGAACGTGAAAGGCCATTCTATTATTAACGTACGCCTAGAGCCATTTTTGCATAACGCGTCATATTGTCTTTTGACCATGGTGGATTCCAAACAATATTTACGTCTACATCTTTTACTTCTGGTAATTCAAATAGTGCTGTACGAATTTGGTCGATAATCATTGGTCCCATTGGGCAGCCCATTGATGTTAATGTCATTGTAACCATTGCGACGCCTTCATCATTCATATCTACGTCATAAACAAGACCTAAATTAACGATATCAATCCCTAATTCTGGGTCAATAACGTTTTCAAGTGCGCCTAGGATACTGTCTTTCATATCTTGATCGATTGCCATGAAAGTTTACCCCTTTCTACATAGTGTTAAGTTTATCATAACAAAATTTAAGGCTTATGCCAAATACTCTGCAAACCAATCAACGTTCGCAAGCATACCTTTACGATTTACTTTATGACCTGAACTTTTTGATGTCATATGTTGCCACTTCTCAGGATCATCTGCATACTGTTCTTTCATTGCTTCATAAAAAGCGTGTGCTGGTGCATATGGAACCATTTGATCTTTTTTACCATGCCAGAAGAATACAGGTCGTCCTGCTAATTTTTCAGGATGACTACTAATTTCGAAGTAAGCTAGCGTGCGGTATAAATGTGCCAATTCTTCTTCAGAAAGCGGTAATGGTAATCCCATCGCCTCCACTTGTTCGATTTGTGCTTTTGCTAAATCAACATAGTTTGGTGTACCCATCATCACTGCTGCTACATCAATCCATGGATAGACAGTTAGGCATCCTAATGTCGTAATCGCTCCCATTGACGTACCACTTAAACCAATTTTTGTACCTTCTTGAATAATCCCTTTTTCTTGTAACGCGTGGTAAATTGTTTCAACTTCCTCGATATTCGTTAAGACAATCTCCCAAAATCGTAAACTTAATTGAACAGGATCGAGATGTTCGTCACGATCACCATGTAAGATGGCATCTGGCATAATGACACGCATTCCTTTATTCACATAATTATAAGCATAGTGCAAATTATGCTCTTTCGCACTTTCAAAACCATGTAGAAATAGGATGGTTGGTGTCGACGCATCCATCGTTTCATCATAGATGTGTAGTAGTGGGATATTACCCCATTGTTCTTTTTTAATCTCCATTTCCTGTTCACTCCTTTACATTCTTATCCTTATCGTAACAGAAATTATTTTATGTGACGAATAAAAATGAACAAAATCGGGAAAAGGTCATTTTATAAAGCAGTAGACAATTTGAGTAAGTATTGTATAGGGTTCCAAGCGATTTTTGCTTTAGCCGTTGGTATTTTCTTTTTGGCACGCGGAGTTTTTGCTTTGGTGAAAGACAAAGCTGCCAGATTAATCGTTTTAAGTTTTGTATATGGTGCAGTGCTTATAATTTATGCGTTCTTTTATAATTCAATTAATTCTTGGTTGTTCTTTGGTGTCATTATCGTATTCAGTACAATTGTATTCGCTATAAATCCTAAAAAAGTAAATTAGTAAAATGAGATGAAAAGAAAATTAGCAATTTACAATTTTCTTTTTTATTATGACTTATTCACTCTTTTCGAAAGGAAGTTTTGACGGAATACGGTGTATAAGGTTAAAATTACGGGATAGAGAGGAGTTTTGCGATTCATGAAGCCTCATTTAATTGCGCTTGATTTAGACGGCACATTATTAACGGATGAAAAAGTGATATCACCTACAACAAAAGAAACAATCTTGCAAGCAAAGTCAGTAGGACATCAAGTAATGATTGCAACTGGGCGACCTTTTCGCGCCAGCAAACATATTTATGAAGAACTAGGACTACATACACCAATCGTTAATTTCAACGGTGCATACATTCATCAACCTCATCACACGCAGTTTAAAACACAACATAATCCGATTCAATTACATACTGCAACGGACATTGTGGAATCTCTTCATGAATACCGTCTTACCAATGTCATTGCGGAAGTGATGGATGATGTTTATGTTGAACAGCAAGACGATCCACTTCTTGCGATTTTAGGAATGGGTAATCCACGTATGACATATGGCAAAATTAAAGAGCATCTAAAAGATGATCCAACAAGTTTATTACTTCATGCGAGTGACCAAGAAGTTGCAATCATTCGTGAATTTTTAGAACATACGAAAGCAGAAGTAATTGATCATCGTCGTTGGGGTGACCCGTACCATGTAATCGAAATCGTGCGCAGCGGTATTCATAAAGCAATTGGTTTAGGGATCGTTTCAAAGCATTTACAAATTCCAAAAGAACGTATTATTGCATTTGGTGATGAGGATAATGATTTAGAGATGCTTGAATATGCCGGTCTTGGCGTGGCAATGGGCAATGCGATTGGCGATGTAAAAAATATTGCAAATGAGATTACGGACAGTAACAACGAAGACGGAATCGCGCGTATTTTACGTGAACGTCTAAAACTCTAAATGAATTATAGGAGGTGTAAGCACATGAAACTATTTGCAGATAGCGCATGTGATTTACCACAATCTTTTTATGTAAATAATAATGTACATCTATTTCCACTACGTGTTGAGCTAGATGGCAAAGAATTCGACGATGTCATTGGCATTGATGTACAAAAAGTATATGACGAAATTCGAAATGGCAAATCGCCAAAAACCTCTCAAGTATCACCTGAAGTATTTTTGTATGCTTTTGAAGAACTTGCAAAATCAGGCGAGGAAGGTTTATATATCGCATTCTCTTCTGAACTTTCAGGTACATACAACACTGCTCGTATGATGCGTGAACAGGTGCTTGAAAACTATCCTGATTTAAAACTCGAAATTATTGACTCGAAATGTGCATCACTTGGTTATGGTATGGTCGTAAAAGAAGTGGTTCGCATACGCGACCATGCCTACTCATTTGAAGATATTGTAGCGCGTACACGTTTCCAAGCAGAACATATGGAACACTTATTTACTGTAGAAGACTTAGATTTTCTTGCTAAAGGCGGACGTGTTTCTAAAACAAGTGCTTTCATTGGTGGATTATTAAGTATTAAGCCACTCCTTCACGTAGAAGATGGCAAACTAATTCCAATCGAGAAAATGCGTGGTCGTAAAAAAGTGTTTAAGCGTATTTTAGACGTAATGGAAGAACGTGGTGAAACACTATCTAAACAAGTCATTGCAATTAGTCATGGTGACGACCTAGCAGCTGCACAGGAAATGAAGGAAATGATTATCGAACGCTTCCACCCTGTAGCTGTTGAGTTACATGTGATTGGTTCGACTATCGCATGTCATGCAGGTCCTGGAACAATCGCTGTCTTTTTCTTAAACGAATTATATCCTGAAGCTCTATAAATCAAAAAAAAGGTTGAGACCTATGTGTTATAAACACATTAGATCTCAACCTTTTTTAAAGAGATACACTATATTCCTTCCCCCCTTCTTTTTTCGCACGCCACCAATCACAATCGTAATCATAAGCAATACAAATAGTGTCCCTACAACCGCCAGTGATAGATACGGAAATTCAACATTCTTTCTTGGCTGGATTTCAAAAATTTCTGCCTGTTCACGATCTAATGCGATACGATATTTTTGATTAGGACTCGCATAGATCTTTTCTTCATCTAATAAGCTTACCAATTCTCGATTCTTGCCTATCGCTTTTTCAGAAAGGTTCATTTGCTGCGTCTGGTCTGTATTATTGACAACTACGAGCCACTTCTTTTTATCATCATATCGTTCGTAAGCGACAAAACCATCTTGATGATTTAATAATTTGAATGAACCATTTCGCAAGGTTGGATTATCTGAACGAATTTTTTGAAGCTTTCCGATGTAATCTGTTAGCTCATTATTTTCTTTAAATTCCATCATGCCAAGTGTATCGGGTGGACTTTCTCCACTCATTTCATTTTCAGTACCATACATCATAATAGGCGTCCCTGGTAAAGTAAATAAGGTCGTTAGCGCCAATTTCAACTGTGGACTCGATTCACCTTTCGATATTTTGGTGTGTTCTGAAAAACGTGTATTATTCACATCATCAATCATGAGTAGACGTGGATTAACTTCACGATCTTCTCGAATATTTTTCACAACCGATGTAGCAGTCGTATTCGGTTTTTTAAAGACTTCCTGAAAAGCTCTCATCTTTCCTACATCATAATCCACATCAAAATTCGCATCTGAGTCATTATCAGATAGGACGACTAAGTCAGGATTACTTGCTTTTAAAATCAACATTAAATCATTTAAAAAAGTTGGATCTACACCTTGTATCCCTGTAAGTCGAATACCATCCACTTGATTATGATAAGCATAATCTGCTGCAGCTTTCATCAAAGCTTTTTTCACTTGTTTATTTTCTAAATTCCAATTAATCGTTCCCTTTTCAGTCGCGGGCTTCGTCCAATTCGCTTTTTCACCTTTTGGAATCAATATATTCTTTTCACTCACACCATTAATCGGAAAATCAGCAATTATTTTGATTTGCTCTTCATTTAAGGCTTCACGCATCTTTTGATAATCTGCTTCTGTCCCAAAGTAAGGCTGTAGTTGACCATAATCCACTACCTTTTTTCCGCGATAGTCTTCTGCTTTTGCTAGGCTTCCGAGTGAAACATATGAAAAACGCAATTTTTTAAAATAACTTGCCTTCGTTCGAACTCCTTCAAAATCGCCACCCATAAAAGGCTCTTTTAGATTTGTCGGTCCATTATTTGCTGGGTTCCCATCCACAAAACGATCAATAATAATGTCATAAATACTCTCATCGTGCATGTCCTGCTTAGCTTTTACAAAAAAGGTAGGCGAAATTAAAAAGAGTAAACATAACGACAAGATGAAAGAACTTATTTTTTTCATCTATCCTTTGCCACCTTTCATAATCTATTCACTCTTATCCTTTACCCCCTTTAACGAAAAAAAGTAGTACAAACCATAAAAATTGGTCTGTACTACTTTTTATAGGTGGTTTTTTAGAAGAACTGGAAGCCCATTGGCAATTTGAAGCCCAGTACAAGTACAACGATTAAGCAGATAATAAAACCTGCCCACATACCACCAGTCGATTTACCTTTATTGCTGCGAACTAATACTAATTCCATAAAGGCGATTACACCTAAACCGAATAACAGTTTAAATCCGTACAACATACCCTGGCCGTAGTCAAGCGCTGTAATGAATAAAGCAACACCTGTTGCGATAATCAAAATATAGAATAGACGTAAAATCATATGTGTAATTTTGCGCCCTTTTGAACCTTTTTGCATACTAACTGCAACAAAGAATAAAATTAGTGCTACAACCCATGTCGTAATATGCAAATGAGTTTGTGAACCTAAAAATTCAAGCATGTTTTTCACCTCGTATAATTGTCATATTTCTTTTTCATGTTACCAAAGAGATGCAGACTATACAAACAAAAATACCCACAGAAAACGAATATAGGAAGAAGATACAAAAACATCGTTCTAAATAGCATAGATGCACAAATGCTACTTCTACTGTTCCCCTATTCAGCTAAAAGTTAACTAAGTAAAAAAGGAATTCTTATTGCTTGGTTCAGGTCATTCGAGGGCGAAAATGGGACATTCGCTATTCAGTTCAGGTCATTCGCTCGTCCAATCAGGTCATTCGAGGGCGAAAATGGGACATTCGCTATTCAGTTCAGGTCATTCGCTCGTCCAATCGGGACATTCGAGGGCGAAAATGGGACATTCGCTATTCAGTTCAGGTCATTCGCTCGTCCAATCAGGTCATTCGAGGGCGAAAATGGGACATTCGCCCAAATAACAAAAAAATCTCGACAGCCGAGGCATGTCGAGATTGAATAATATCTTATTCGAAACGGTTTACTAATGTACCGATTCCTTCGATTGATACTTTTACTGTGTCGCCTGCTTTTAAATACGTTGGTGGAGTCATACCTTTACCAACTCCTGCTGGCGTACCTGTTAAAATCACATCACCTGGTTCTAATGTTACCATGCTTGAGATTTTTACAATCAAATCTTCAACAGTATGCATCATGTCACGTGTTGTACCATTTTGACGTACTTCATCGTTGACTTTTGTAACTACTGTTAGATTTTGTGGATTTGGAATTTCATCTTTCGTTACTAAATAAGGTCCCATTGGGCAAGACCCATCTAGACTTTTTGCTAAGAAGAATTGTTTATGACGTTCTTGTAAATCACGTGCTGTAATATCATTTGCAATCGTATAACCAAATACGTAGTCAAATGCTAAAACTGCTGGAATGTTCTTCCCTTTTTTCCCGATTACAACTGCTAACTCACCTTCGTAATCAAGTGAATCTGTTACATCTGCATGAACAGAAATTGTTTGCTCATCAGCAGCAATGGCTGTCGGTGCTTTTGTGAACACAACTAAATCTTCTGGTGCATGATCAGCGCCCATCTCTTTTGCATGCTCATCATAGTTTTTCCCTACGCAAATAATGTTCTTTGTCGTACGTGGAATTGGTGCAAGCCATTCGATGTTTGTAAACGCATGTTTGAAAATAGCTGGATTTGGAGATTGTTCAGCCGCCTCTACTAATTTTCGCATTTGCTCTACAAATTCAAAACCATAAGTCATACCTTCAACAATTGTTTCAGAAAACGAAGGTAAGACATTTAACGATTTTTGAATTGCTAGTACATCCCAAACTGCTTCTTCTCTTTTTACTTTCGGACCAAAGCCGATTTCATTGTTGTAACGAAATGATAAAATTTTCATGAATAGTGGCACTCCTTCTTTTTTTACAATAATACCTTATTTTCTATTAAATTTCCTCTATTTTTCAAATCTCTTTCCATATGTGACGCTTTTCCAAAGCGCTTCTACAGGACCTTGTTTAAAGTACTTGAACCAAATCATTGAAAAAACGAGCTGAATCGCATAAATTGCGAGTGCAATATAGAATAATTGTAACAGACTTAGCTTGCCATACAAACCAAAACCAAAGCCATAAAATAAAATACTTTGGATAACAGACTGCATTAAGTAGATTGTTAATGACATGCGACCTGCTGCTTGAATCGGTTTTGTAATGATTTGCACCCACGGAATGAGTCCAAGAAGTACAATTAATGATACATAGCCTACCGTTAAAATCGGCGCACCGATCACTTGACCAATACCTTCATAAAAAATCGAAGTAGGTTCATGATAAATGAGATTTTTTAAATAGAGTCCGAGTGATAGCCCTATAATACATAAGACGAACCAAAGCTTCTTAAGTTCTCCTGCTCGTTCAATTAAGCGCCACTGACTTGCGGCAGCACCAACAAGCATGAATGGAAGAATTGTAAAAAATGCTGAAATCCACATCATAATTGAATATTGTAAGGATAAATCATTTAAACGTTGGAAAAAGATTTCGATGACTCCACCATAACGATAAGACTCAATCGACTGTGCCACACCTGCTACATCTGTGTATTCAGACGAATCGGAAATAAATTGACTTGAAATATAAAATAGAACGGTTACTGTCAAACTGCAAATACCGAATAAAATAGTCGCAATAAGTAATTGGAAAATCGGTTTTAACTTTAATAAAAATAATAAACCGAAACCAAGTACAGCATACGTTGTTAAAATATCACCATACCAGATGAAAAAGGCATGTAATAAACCAATCAGCAATAGGAAACTAAGTCGCTTGGAGCCATAACCAATGAATGATTCACCTAGCTCCTTTGATTTGTTCATTTGCAGCTGTAGACCATAACCGAATAAACCTGCAAATAAAGGGTAAAAACTTCCTTGCACAAAAATCGTTAAGTATTTTTCCATCTGTAAATCAGTTGGATGTTCTAAAAACTCACGTAGTGATACATAGTTTACAGGGAAATTAAACGCCAATAAATTGACGAGTAAAATCCCAAATAAGCTAAGTCCTCTTAATAAATCTAATGTGCCAATACGCTGTTTTGTTGGTGCAAGTTGCATCAACTTTTATCTCCTCCTATACTTCAAATCCGTGATGTGCAGCGAAAGCATAAATCATCGCACGCGTAATTTGAATATCTAAAATTTCTTCAACAGCTTGCTTATATGTGTTTAACTGAATCGAATAGCGTCGGCGTAATTCAGCTTCTAACCCTTCTGTTGTGCGCATTGTCGCTGTGAGTCGGTCTGTCTTGTAATCAAGTAGTACCCATTCACCAGAAGTCGTTTGATATAGGCAGTCAATAATCCCTTGTACAATTTGTGCGTCTCCATCTTCATCGACAATGGCACGTGTGAAAGGTAATTCCCTTTTTAAAATAGGCGCTGACTTAAACTCCTGTCCAGTTGGACTCGCAAAGAACGTCAGTAAATCTTGTGGTTCAACAACTTGCGCTTCTTCCTTTGTTAAGAGTTGGCGTTTTACGAGTGTCTGCAAAAATACTTCAATTTCTTCTACTGTTTCAAAACCTTGTTGGGGTACATGTTCCATTACTGCATGGACAGCAGTTCCTTTTTCAGTGCCACTCATATTCGTCTGTTCTTGCATGAATGTTGGTCGTGGACCTTGCGTCACTTCTACCTTCTCTTTCACAGGTTCAAAAATCATCTCGGGTTCTGCCTGATCTTCTAACAACTTCAATCGCTTCATTTCTGAAACAGACGTTTTCGATTTTTTACGCGTCGATGTTTCAAATGGATAGCGATAGTCCAGACGTTGATGAATAAGCGTAGAGAAAAATTGATTTTCTTCCGTTACAGGTGTTGGCAATACCTCATGTTCTTCCACTGCAACCGTCATATCCTGACAATCGACAATCTCTATTTTAAATCGTGAATGGTCGGGTGATGCTGTACGTTCCCTTTCTTCGACATCTGCTAGATAATCAGGGTGTCTTGCAATCGCTGGACCAATCCAATCAAAATAATTACTCGCTTTAGCACGCTGATGTTCTGGAAGCGGGTCGCCCAGTGCGAGTAGCTGCGCATCTTGCCACTTCTCCTGTGCACTCTCCCACTCTTTTACTGAACCTACTAAATAAAGTTTTTCTTTTGCACGCGTCATCGCAACATATAAAACACGCATTTCCTCCGCCTTCATCTCAAGCATTTTTTTCTCTTTCATCGCTAAATAAGGTAGTGATGTATATTCAATTCGTTTTTCAGGGTCAATCATTTTAACTGCTAATCCAAACACAGGGTCAAATAGATAGGATTGATTAAAGTCCATACGGTTGAATGGTCGCCCCATTCCTGCAGCGAATACATATGGGAACTCTAAACCTTTTGACGAGTGAATGGTCATAATACGTACGACATTTTCGGATTGTCCAATCGCTTTTGCTGTCCCTAAATCATCGCCTCTCAAGCGCATACGGTCGATAAAACGAAGGAAACGGAATAACCCACGAAATGCCGTTTTTTCATAAGCAATTGCTCGGTCATGTAAGGCACGAAGATTCGCTTGACGTTGTTTACCATTCGCCATCGCACCAACCATCTCATAATAATTCGTATCGAGATATACTTTCCAAATTAAGTCGGCTAATGAACCTCTACGCGCTAAATTACGCCAATCTTCAAGTAATAATAAGAAGCGCTGTAGCTTCTCTGCTGCCTTTGTACGCATCACTTGTCCTTGCCCAACAAAAGACTTCAGTGCATCATAAAACGACGCTTTACGGTCTGCTAGACGGATTTCAGCTAGTTCATTTTCAGTTAGACCGATAAAAGGCGCACGTAATACAGAAGCTAACGGTATATCTTGGTATGGATTGTCAATTACTTTTAATGTATTCATCATGACCATCACTTCAATAGCATCGAAGTAACCGCGTGACAGTTCTGCGTATAACGGTATTCCTGCTAACTTAAATTCCTCCACAAAATCGGCAGACCATGTCATTGAACGCATTAAAATAACTATGTCACTATATTCAATTGGACGACTGACAGGATTACCATGCTCGTCTTTTTTGAAGGCATCATAAACCAACTGTTCACGATTCATTAATTGTTGAATTTGCGAGATGATATAGCGTGCTTCTCGTTGTGAAGTACGTAATTCCTCAATCTCCTCATCTACTTCTTCCTCTTCTGTCGCATGCAGTACAGCGACCGTAATCGGCGTATCTTGTGCTGGATAAGGAGCTGCAGGTTTTAAACTCGCTGCTTCGTCATAATCAATCTCGCCAACTTTTTCACCCATGATTTGCTTGAAGATATAGTTCGTACCATCTAACACTTCATGTCGGCTTCGGAAGTTCGCATTCAAATCAATTTTCATACCTGTATCCGTCGGTTCGTCTTGATATTGTAGATACTTATTTAAAAATAATGTTGGTTCAGCGAGTCGGAATCGATAGTAGAGTAGGAACCCAGCGCCTTGCTACATTGCCGTAGTAGGTTTCCAGAGAACCCCTCCCCGAACCGTACGTACTCTTCTCAGAGTATACGGCTCTCCACTTATAACAAACCTATCGTTGTTTATGAATTTCTTTATGACATTTTACACATACAACAAGTGTTTTACGTTGCTTTGCAAGCATTGTCCATTCCCAGTATTCTTTACCTTTTAAGTTCTTCACCTTGTTTACATGATGAATTTCGAACTTCGTATCAGAATGGTTGTCCCCGCATAATTCGCACTGTTTTGCACTTAATCGTTTTTCTAATTCATTTCTGCCTTGATATACATAAAGGTTTGGTAGCTCGTCTATTTCTGATTGGATTATTTCTTTTTTCTTTTTAAAGCCATCTTTATAGAAATACGCTATTTTTTCACCTTGCTTTGTTTGATACTTCACACCCCAGTATTTACCTTGTTTAAACTTAACCTTCATTTTAGCAACTGAGGATTTGTATTTATTCGCAAGTGTTTTCAAACAGCTATATTCCATCACATAACGCAATTGCCACATTTTCTGACTTACGTTTTCTGCTAGTGCATAATAATTGTATAGTCCACGTAGTTCTGCGTTATATATTTCAATGACTTCTAAATCAGGTAAACCGACAAGTCTTGGTCGATGCAACATATCCCATTGTTTCGCATCGATATCTTTAACCATTTTATTTTTAACAATTACTTTCTCAATTGTGCCTTGAGGAATACGCAATTGCACATATCCTCTAAATTTACGTTTTTTTACACCGTTTTTGTCTTTAGCCACGCTTAAATCATGGCTAATTGAGATGTCGTAGCTTAAAAATCTTGCAAATTTTGTACTATGTGTAATGAGTGTTTTTTCTTCCGATAGTTCTAATTGCAAACGGTCTTTCAAAAACTCTTTCATCGCTTGTTTTAAGAGCTCACAGTCTTCTTTACTCCCATTTACACCGACTATAAAATCATCCGCATAACGCACATATTTCACTGCTTTATACGTTTCGGCATTTGGTTCATAGTACGGTAAATTTAAAAGTATTTTCTTATTCGCCTTATATTCTTCAATCATCTGTTGTCGTAAATTTTCGTCTTCTGTCGTATTAATTTTTTTATGCAAACGCTGATTACGCATATCATATTTTCGATATTCCGTATTTCGTTTACGTCCTATCTTTGGCTCACCTAAATCAAATGAAGGTTTTAATTTATTTTCAACATATTCATCAAATTCATTTAAATAAATATTTGCGAGTAACGGACTAATGATACCGCCCTGTGGTGTCCCGCTATAAGTCTTTTGGAATCGCCAATCTTCCACGAATCCTGCTTTTAAGAATTTCCACATGAGACGAATAAATTTCTCGTCCTTAATATGTTTTCGCAAAATATTGATTAGTACTTGATGATTGATGTTATCGAAAAATCCTTTAATATCTCCTTCAATGAACCAATTGACGCCCGTAAAGGTTTTCTTTATTTCGACTAACGCTGTATGACAACTTCTTTTCGGTCTAAAACCATGAGAATGATTTGAAAATTTCGGCTCATAAATTGCTTCTATAATCATACGACATACTTCTTGTACTAAACGGTCTGTAAATGTAGGGATACCAAGTGGTCTTGTATCACCATTTTTCTTTGGGATATGAATACGACGTACCGGTTTGGGTTGATAACTTTCATCTTTCAATGATTCAATTATTGTTTGAATCTTTTCTTCTCCGAATCCATCTGCCGTTTCTTCGTCGATACCTTTTGTTGCACTACCTTTATTTTTGTATATTTTTGTATAGGCTTTAATATAGAAATCTTCGTTGTATAAATGTCTGTATAGACGGTCAAATTGAAAACCGTCCTTCATTGCTTGTTTCGATAGATTGTATAAGACAATTTCTGAACTTTGCATAGAGCATTTCGCTCCTTTCTTTATTGTTTTATACGTTATAAGCTGCTCCCCTTCGCCATGTAATAGGCTTTCCCTATCTCGGACTACTACGGGAGCTCCGTTACCATATTGGATATTCAGTACCTTTGTACATAGCCTAATGGCATTCCAACTTAGGTAATCCCCATTTAGTATATTGTATACAGGCTCGATTCATTGTCGGAAGGAACGTTCATCCTTTTCTTCAATCTTGAAGTGTGTCTATTCTTTCATCAATCAGAAACTAGATTTCAGCCTCAATTTATAGCGTTCGTCCATGTTCAGTTGCATCCATTTAGTACACTGAACAGAATAGATTCTAGGTTTCAAACGGTTTCCTAGACGGTTAGACATGACCCCACTCGGACTATTCTTCAAGCAGTTTAGCCTTCTTCCTTATATGAATCTTTTATATCTCGCCATTCAGTCGTAGCCTTTCCGTTTAGGCTAACTTATGACTTGTACCGACATGCTACACTCCCTTTTTGGTTTCCCGCCAAGATAAGTCGGCTGATATATAAACCGTTTCTGTAGTTTATTCACCGCCAAATGGTGAAATATACAATACCCTTATGGGCGCACAATTGACTGTTTTACGTCCCCAACCATGAACAGATTGCCGTCTGCTGCTTCGCCACGTTTAACTAATTGTAAGATGGTCTCTTGCAGTCGATTCGTATCTTGATATTCATCGACTAAGACTTCTTCAAAACGAGCACGATAATCTAACGCAACTTCAGAAGGTTGTAAATCATCATCTGTTAAAATTGCTAAAGCAAAATGCTCTAAATCCGAGAAGTCAATCAAACCCTTATCTGCTTTAACAGCCGCATAGCGCGTACTAAATTGCTTCGTTAAATCAACTAATGTCTCAATGAGTGGCTTCATCGCACTCATTTCTTCGAGTAGCTTTTCAGGTGGGCGTGTGAAGTAAACCATTACAGAATCATTAATGATTTTTTTAGCTTGTTCACGTTTCGCTTTTGCACGCTCTTTCATACCTTCATCGCATGTATCTTTCTTTTGTGAAGCAAGTCGTCCCCACTTGAACTGCGAGAAGTAAGCTTGCATCTCTGACCATGTACCTTCTGTTACAAGCGCGCGTGCTACCATTAATTGTTCTAAATCTTTTTCAGCTGTTCCACCAAAAGCATCTGGACCATTCGGCTGAATCGCTAATTGACGTACTTCTTGCACTAATTGAATCGCCGCTTCCACTTGTAATAACAGTGATTGCTTAATAATTGCGGCAATCGGCAAGTCATCAATGTGTTGAATTCCTGCCACATCATATTGTTCTGGTAAACGGTCAAGCCAGTTAAATGGTTGCGGATTAACGCGAGACATCTCGTATAACTGCGCAATTAATAATTCCATCGCCTGATCATCGCGGTCAGATGTAAAAGCATCGACGAGACGATATACCTCTTGCTTATCTTCTTTTGCATAGGCTTCTTCTAATACTTCTGCCATGGTATCATCTCGTAATAAAGCAGCTTCTGTATCATTCGCAATACGGAAACCTGGATCGATATCGAGTAGATAGTTATATTGACGAATAATATTTAAACAGAACGAATGAAGTGTCGAAATTTGTGCCTTATTCATTAAAGAAAGTTGGCGGCGTAAATGTTGAGATGATGGGTCTTCATCAATCGCCTCTTCCAAAGCTTTCGACATACGCTGTCGCATTTCAGCGGCAGATGCATTCGTAAAGGTTACAACGAGTAATTGATCGACGTCGATTGGGTTCGTCGTGTCTAATACTTTTTCAATCATGCGATTAATTAAGACAGCTGTTTTTCCTGAACCTGCTGCTGCAGATACGAGCGTATCTTGACCCTTTGCCCAAATGGCTTTCCACTGAGCATCTGTCCACGTAACACTCTCTGGTTTAGTTGGAATCATAAGTTGTCGACTCCTTTCGAATTTTTTCAATAACGGTATCGTCTGATTCAGCGCGTAATGTACGATATTGTTGTTGTGTATCTGTTGTATCAAACTGACAAACTGCTTTTTGCGGGCAGTAGTCACACGCTGTTTTTTGTTTTAGACGGTAAGGGCTAATTTTTGTGTCGCCTGCTAAAATTCCTTCGCCTGCTTCTTGGTGCTTCTTACGGACGAATGTGCGTAAATCCTCTAATTCTTCACGTTGAATAACAGAAGACATTCCTCTTGAAATAGAACCATCTTTTTTCAAATAGACAGGAACGATTTGTGAACGTCCACCGACATCTTCTAATGTTTCATCCATTTCTAAAATGACATCTTCTGATTCCAGTAGTAATCCACTCATTTTGAATTTTTTCAGCATTTCAGCCTCAGTTTCAACTTCATTCAGTACTGCCTCTTGCTTGAGCATCGGATTGTGCATATGCACGTATAATACGCCACCTGGCTCTGCTTTTTCATCTAACCAATGCGTAGAATTTTCGACTGCAACATCTAAATACGTCAACATTTGAAGCGATAAACCATGATAGACATCATTCAAGTCGAGACGCTGAGATGAAGACTTATAATCAATAATACGTAGGTAAGATTCGTCTCCTACTTTTGTGGCGTCAATGCGGTCGATTCGTCCACGTAGCTTCATTTCATGCTGATTTGTTAATTCGATGACCATTGGGGGAATCGCTTCACCCGGTCCGAAAGCAGCTTCTACAGCGATTGGTTGGAACCCTGCATTTTTTGCATGGTGACGCATCGAAATCATCGTGCGTTCTACAATCATTGTGAGTTTACGTAAGATGTATTGATAACGTGCTGTACTTAGTAAAATTTGATGGTAGAGTAGTGGCACGACGACTTGAACCGCGTCACGTGCGAGTTGTTTACACTGCTCGATGGAGAGTTCACGCCATTGAATATGTTCTTTCGCTGTTTCATCTGAAATCCATTTGAGCGCCGCGTGGAATAAATCACCGATTGTTGGTGGTTCTAAACGATATTCAGCACGTTCTTCTAAACGGAGACCGTATGTGGCGAAATGAGAGAAAGGACATTTAAAATATTTTTCAACGCGCGATACACTGGATGTAATCGTACGACCATATAGCTCCTCTGTAATCTGCTGTTCCAATGGTTCCGTTTTATTATGTGTATGTGTCGCATACATAAGACGTTCATAAATCGTCTGCCATGTTGGATCTTGTTCATAATAGCTTTGCAGTGCTTGCCATTCAGGCGATAACGGAACACCATCATACTCACTTCGACGGATCTGCGCCATTAAATAGGCAAGTGCAGTTCTTGGATGCGAAATATATGCCCAGTCATCTTCAGATGTCAGTGCTTCATCTGGTGTCATAAAGATGATTTCTTCTGAGATGCCTGTTAAATCTTGTAGACGTTTTATATATAAAGAAGGAAGTAATGATTTTCCTTCTTCATCACTCATTGCATAACTCACAACAAGCTTTTCAGAAGCAGCAGTTAGTGTACGATAAATGATTAAATCTTCTTCTAATAAACGCTCTTTAGAAGTAGGTGCAATCTCAGCGCCCAGTCTTGTAAACCATTCACGCTCAGAATCTGCAATCATTCCTTCGAAATCAATACGTGTTGGATAGACACCGTCATTCATACCAACAACATAGGCTACTTTAATATTCGAAAGACGTGCTAAATCTGCATTTACAACGGTTACTTGATCAACAGAAGGCGGAATACGCGCAAACTCTAACGTATCAAAGCCTTCATCTAATAAAGGAATGACTTCTTCAAGTGTCATCTCTTGATCTCCAAACATCGTCACAAACTGATCGAGTAATTGAATGAAGCCATTCCAAGCTTGTTCATGCTCAGCTGCTTCAAATAATTTACCATGTTCTAGTTCATCTGTTTGAAGCGTCTGTAACTTCGTATATACATGCAACTCTTCCATGAAATTGAATAATGCTGCTGCATAATCTTGTCCTACTTTTGCTTTTGTAAGTGCATCACTTAACTGCTTGATTGGTTGCAACAACAATTGACGTACCGCTTCAATTTCCGCTTGCATCGCTCGTTCTTCATCTGTTTGTGTTTTTTGATAAAATTCAAGGCCGCGATATTTTTTATAAATCCAACGTGCATCGTCAAACCAACGTTCACGGTAGATTCCATTTGCGATGACATAGTTCTCCATACGATCTGCGCGCTCGCGCCAAATTGATTTATTTGCACCAACTGGGAAGAATAAATCGGTTTTCACTGCACGAAAGACAGGTTCATACATCCACCCTTTTTCAATTACTTCTAAAACAGAGCGACTTAACTCGATTAATGGATGATGAAGCATCGGTTTCTTTTGGCTGAGGAATACCGGTAAATCATACTCTTTAAAAATTGTTTCGATTAACGGATCATATACATCTGCTTGTCGATATAAGATGGCTACATCACGATAACGATGTGTTTCATCTTGTTGAATAAAATCACGAATATGACGTGCCACAGCATGAATTTCAGCTTTTCTAGTCGTCGCCGCATATAATTCAAGTCCACGATCTGCCTGTTCAGTCATCTGTTCTAATGGATAGTGATGTAGATTTTTCTCAATATAACGAAGCACATTCGATCGGAATCGTTTCGCTTCTTGTAAATAGATGGCTGGATTTATGACGACACCTAATGAAGATGCATCATCACGTATTTTTTGAGCGAGCAACGCTGGGCGGTGAAATAAAGCTTGAGGATCTTGTGCATCCCACTCTGAGTCATAAGGTAAGGCAATCGTTACATCTTTAGCATGAACTATTAACTTTAATACAAGTTCATATTCACTCTTTGTAAATGTTTCAAAACCATCAATATAAATATGCGATTGCTGAATGAGCTGACTTTGATCGACCGCTTCAATTAATAGTGGAACATAACCTTCTGAATCAATATACGCCTCACCTAATTGCTCATCAATTGCCTGCATAATAAGTTGTAAATCATGCATTTTATCTTGTAAGCTTACAGGCGCATTTACTTGGTTAGCTAGTTGCTGCTGCAATCCTAGTAAAGTCGCATGATCTATATGATAATGACTAAATTCTTTTAAAACTGCTTCAATTTCTTCAGTGAATCCTCGTTTACTCGCAGATTTTTTAAATAGTTTTAAGTCTGGTTGCAGTGATTGCAATACGTTTCGCACCAACATACGATAACCGAAGCCATTCACTTCTTGGCGGCTAATTCCACCAACTTCTGATAGTACACGCCATGCGAGTCGTTTAAAGGTTGTGGCTTGCGCACGAATCATTCCTTTGATTCCATCTGCTGTTGTCAATTGATGCTCAGATGAGAAAGACATTTGGTCAGGTACAAGTAAAAAGAGTGGATTACCTGTCGGATTTTCTTTCAACTGTCGAATAATCTCTTGTTGAAGATACGTTGTTTTACCACTTCCTGTACGACCATGTACAATTGTTAAAGCCATTTCGTCCCCTCCTTTTTTCTTCTTCCTTTATTGTACAAAAAATCAACAATGAAAACATAGATTCGCCTTTTTATTTTGAAATAAAAAATGAGGACGAACTTTATCGCTCCGCCCTCATAACATTTATAATTTTTCATGATCATCTTTTTGAAGTGAACGTAAATGCTCTTCCATTTTACGATTATTTCGTTTCTCTACATACTTTCCACCAACCCACATTAGGACAATGATGAGAACAACGACGACTGATTTCCAAGGTTTTGTAATTAGGGATTGTAAGTCAGCTCCAATCCAACTAATAACTAAAATCATAATGAATTTTGCACACATAATCGTAATAAGATAACTTTTTTTCTTTAAATTTGAAAGTCCTGCTACCACATTGACGATGGCAGAAGGTGTAAATGGAAAACAAAGTAAAATGAATAGTGGCATGAACCCTTGAATTTCTACCCACTGAATTAATTTTTTCACACCTGTTCGGTCCGTAACAAAACGAAAATATTGACTGTGACCAAATTTACGAATTAATAAAAAGACGCAGTAAGAGCCCAGTACGGCTCCTCCCCATGAAAATAAAAACCCTAACCACAAACCATAAGCAGTAGCATTTGCAACAACGAATGCAGCTAATGGCAAGAATGGTAAAAATGCTTCTATAAATGGTAATAAAATTGCACCGAATGTTCCAATAACGCGATGTTGTTCAGCTAATTGCTGAAATTGATCAATGCTCAACCAATCTGGCACAGTTGTTACCCCCTCTAAAACATACAACTCATTACTTAGTATACGATGTAACTAAGTAGAAAGTTTCTGACAAGTTATTGTTAATAAAATAAGGTGAAACGCATAAATTAGCGCTTCACCTCATACGTTTACTGTACGAGTAGTAAACCAATACGGAAATGATCGTGATGGAACACGATATGTTGACGTAGTCGAACTTCTCCGTCTGTATCTAATACTTCAATTTTACATTGCGCTGCATTTTGTTGAAGTGCACGATATAACTCTTCTTCTGAATGCACAGACTCCCCGTTCACTTTACGAATCGTTTCGCCAATTTGTAACCCCATCGCCTCAGCAGGTGAATTCGGTAAAATAGCAGCAATGACAACTCCTTCATTTTGTGGTGTCACTGCAAACTTACCTTTTCGTTCACTTAACCCGTAAATAACTGAAATGAGGATACGCCCAATGATTGCTACAAGAACACTTGCTAATCCTAAAATTGGATAGAAATAGGAGATAACCCCTTCAACGAACACTAAAGCTCCTAGTAAAACGATTGTACGCCCCATTTGTGGATAGAAGTACATCGGTAACATCTTACGTGCACGCTGTTGAAAACCGATGACGATGGGAAATAGAATAAACCCATATGTTTCACCGCCTAATGAAAAGACAGGCCAGTAGGACACAAAGCTTGTGATTGTATCTCCTGGAATGACAAGGAAAACTGGAAGAATCCACAATCTTTTTGAAAGGAATGTAACGGCCTTTAAGCCGCGAGCAGTTCGTTGTAATCGTGGTGAAGCCAAGTCTGCCCCGTACTTTTGCACAAGCATACCTTCAGCAATTAGTAGAATCCCTATTAATAAAGGGATACTTGAGAGCATACTTAACTTTAAATCACTTGCATTGATTGTAAAACCAAATAATGTGAAGCCCCAGTTTTGTGTAAATGTTACCCATAGAACTAAGAATGCCATTCCGAATGGATATACGACAGATGCTAGTTGATAATAAAAGCTCACGACGAAAAGAATCGATAACACGGTTACTAGCATGATATATTCCATCGGTAAGACAATCCCAATTAGTAAACTAAGTAGGGATACACAGAAAGCCGCAAGCCAGCCTTCACGTAATAAACGAATCGTTTCAGATAGTCCCCAATGAATTCTAATTTTAAAAGATTGACGTTCACGAATGACACGACGATAACCTAATAAAACAGTGAAGATAATTGTTATATAAAGTAAGGGGTTCATAAATAGACGTAAAACGCCTTTTAATAATTCGACAATAATGTCCCAAAACACAGTTGTTCCCACCTCTAAAAGATTTATTTATACCCCATTATATTAAGAAATGGTAGCTTATCATAATTGTACCAAAAGGCTGTTTTAATGAGTAGCATATTCTATTACATATCGACTATTTTTACCCTTTTCATACAAAGTAAAAACAAGAGCTAACATAAAATAAGACTTCAGCAAGCGTTTGCTAAAGTCTTAAAAGGTATTGAATTAATCTAATGACTTTACAACATCAGCAAGCTGCTGTTCATTCACTAAATTTAATTTTTGTTGAATAACTCCCTTTGTATTCACAAAGAATGATGTAGGGAAGTTTAGCACATCGTATTTTTTAATAATTTCACCACGTGGGTCAATCACAACAGGATACGTCATATTATATTTGTCAATAAACTTCTCGACATCTGTACTCTTACGTTCAGTACTCATCGCATTGACAGATAAAATGACAAAATTCTCATCTTTCGCATGTTCATTATAGTATGTAACCATGTGCGGCGTTTCAGCTTTACAAGGTGGACACCATGTCGCCCAGAAATTAATCATAACTTTCTTCCCTTTAAAATCCGATAACGAAACTTCTTCACCTTCTAATGTTCGAAGCGTAAAATCAGGTGCTTTTTGCCCGATTGCAATACCAGGAATATCTTCTGGTTTTTTCCCGTCAACGACTGTTGTTTTTTGTTCTTTTGGTTCTGTATTTTTTTGAATAATTGTTGTAACCGCAATGCCAATTAGCGCAATTACTAAAACAAAACTAGCAATTCTTTGCCACTTCACGAAAGTTCGCTCCTTTTCATTTTAAACTGATACCATACTGTATAGACAATAAATGTTAGGATCATCCATAGTTTAGGTTGTTGAAAACCGAGTGGTTCAACTAATAGTGTAAACAATAAATAAATAAGTGTCATACGTAACGCAAAACGATCTATGTATTCGAATGTATGCCCCCATAATATTAAAATAAAAATAGCTAAATTAAAAACAATCATTAAAATTGTTAACCACAACACACCATCATTTAAAAGTGCGTATAAAAACTGCGAGTTACTATACATACTAAGCCAATAGAAACTCTGTTGTTGAATCGTATCTTTTTCGCTTTTCACCCGTAAGACACTATAGATGAACAAAATGATCGCTGCCAACGCAATACCAAATGTTCCACCATCAAAATAAATAATCGAAAGTGGGTAATTCATAACTTCTTGCCAATTCGTTAAAACATAACTAAATTTCCAAACTAATATAAAGAGAACGAAATAATTTAAAAATGAATCAATCCATTTTCTACGTTTTAAAATAAAGAGAAAAAGAATCGTTATACTCATTGCGCCTAAAACGGCGAGCGATGTTGCAGGTAATGATAGATTGAATATGGTGTACCACATATTATTTTGCATGGACATCCTCCTATACCCATTACGGTATAATATTCTTATATGAAATACAACTAAAAAAGCCGAGTCTGAAGTGATTTTCTCTCTCTTCAAACTCGGCTTCAATTCAATTCTCTCCTCTTGAATTGAATTATAGTGAAATATATTGCAGTGGGTTTACAGCACCCGTTGCTTGATTCACCCAAGAACCAATATGAATTTCAAAGTGAACATGAGGTCCTGTTGAACGTCCTGTTGAACCAATGTAACCAATGACTTCACCTTTTTTAACTGTTTTACCAACTGATGTACTAAAACGACTCATATGTGCATAAAGTGATGTGTATGTTTGACCATTAATATTATGTGTAATCATCACGACATTACCATATGTAGATAGTGGACTTGCTCGGAATACAACACCGTCTGCTGCTGCTACAATTGGTGTCCCTTCACTATTCGCAATATCAATACCATAGTGATATTCTGCTCCTGCACCAATGTCACGTCCTGCAAAACCTGAAGTGAATCGACCTTGCGCTGGTTTCATCCAAGTACCCGATGAAGCTGTTGGTACAGATCCTACGCTTGCACTTGATGAAGAGTTACTTGAACTTGAATTGGATGTTGTTGAAATCGCTGCACTAGCTTTTTTCGCTGCTGCTGCCTCAGCCATTTTACGTGCTTTTTCAGCTGCTTTACGCTGCTCTGCTTCGATTTTCTTTTGTACTTTCGAGCTGACACTTGCAACTTCTGAATAATGATTTTCTAATCCTTTACGCTCTTTATTCAGTTTTGCTTGTTTACGTTCCATCTGTGCTAAAGCTGATTTTTTCTTATCTTGTTGTTTTTTCAAGTTTGCTTTTAATTCTTCTAACTCTTTTTTACGATCTTCTTGTTCAGCAAGTTTTTCTTTTACTTGATTTTGTTGTTCTTCTACTTTTGCCTGGTCAGCTTTTTGTTCTTCTACAATACGTTCATCCGCATTGACAATTTCATTTACTGCTGAGACACGGTCGATAAAATCAGAAAAGCTATTAGAACCTAAAAGAACATCGATATAGCCAACTTGTCCACCTGTTTCTTGCATTGCGCGTGCACGTTCTTTTAAGATTTCATTACGCTCATCAATTTTCTTTTGAAGTGCTTCAATTGATTTTTGTAATTTTTCAATCTCGTACTTTGTCTGTGCAATCTTTTGCTCTACACCTTCGATTTTGTTATCTGTCTCTTGAATTTTCACTGTGATTTTCGAAACTTCTTTTGCAGACTTCTCAATTTCAGCTTGGGCTTTTGCAATTTTTTCTTTTTTAGCTTGAAGTTCTTTGCTGATTTTACTTTTCTTTTGATCCAACGCATTTTTCTCTTTTTTCAAATCACTAACAGATTCAGCACTCGCGCTCATAGTAGGTACTAAGAGCGTCGTTGCAAGTGCTGCTGCGATTACTTTATTTTTTTGTAACACAACAAAATCCTCCTATACTTTTAAAAACTTTCGAACAGACATAAAACTGCCGACTACACCGATTAATACACCCATGACAAGTAGAATGATATCAACTTCCAAAATGAACGGCATGACATCTAAAATTTGAACAACACTGCTTTCAAGTTTTGGCGCAAGCGAACTATGCACAATGCTATAAAGCGTTGTGACACCGATAATTGGCAGAATTGAACCGATTGCTCCTAACCACATACCTTCTAAAATAAATGGCACACGAACAAATGAATTCGTTGCTCCAACCAATTTCATAATTTCGATTTCGCGACGACGTGCTGTAATCGTAATTTTAATTGTATTAGAAATTAAGAATGTCGCTGTTAATAACAACGCAATAATTAATACAATGCCTACTTTTTGACTAATATTTAATACATTAAATAATTTTTCAATTTTATCTTTACCATACTTCACTGTGTCGACAGCTGGATTTTTCTCAATCTCTTTTGCGACTTTTTCTGTTTGTTCAGGATCATCTGCCTTCACATACAGTACATTATGAAGTGGATTTTCTTGTTTAAATAGTGAAACATCATTACCAAAATCTTTGACTAATTTATCAAGCTCTTGTTTCTTCGACGAATACTTTACAGATTCTACACCTGGCATTTTTTCTACCTGTTGCTGTAATTCTGCTTCTGATGTTTCGTTTGCACTTAAATCAATTAATACTTTAATTTCAACATCATTCTTAATATCTGTAGACATCTTATTCAAGTTCATCATGATTGTTAAAAATACACCAACTAATAGTAGTGTTACTGTTACAGCACTAATCGATGCAAAACTCATCCAACGATTTCGTGCCATCGAGATGAAACTCTCTTTAAAATGACGCTTCATTGTATTAAAATTCATAACCGTAGTCACCCCCACGTTCATCTCGAACAATTTGTCCGTTTTCAATGGCGATTACTCGTTTACGCATTGTATTTACAATATCTTTGTTATGTGTAGCCATAATAATCGTTGTTCCTCTAGCATTAATCTCATCAAATAAACGCATAATTTCCCATGATGTTTCAGGATCTAAGTTACCTGTCGGCTCATCTGCAATCACGACTTTAGGTGAATTAACGATAGAACGTGCTATTGCCACACGTTGTTGTTCACCACCTGATAATTCATCCGGGAACATTTTTACTTTTTTCGTTAAACCAACTAATTTTAAAACATCCATTACACGTTTTTTTATTTCTTCTGGATCTTTTTCAATTACTTCTAAAGCAAATGCAATATTTTCATATACATTTTTACGAGGTAATAATTTAAAATCTTGGAAAACAACACCCATATTACGACGCAAAAACGGAATTTCTCTATCTTTTAAAGTTGTAAGGTCTGTTCCGTTTACTTTGATTTCACCTGAAGTTGCTTTTTCTTCTCGATACATCATTTTGATGAATGTCGACTTACCAGCACCACTCGGTCCAACAATATAAACAAACTCACCTTGCTTAATTTGTATGTTCAGTCCCTTAACAGCTACTACACTATTCGGGTACTTCTTTACAACATTTTTCATTTCGATCATGTTCGTACCACCTATTATTATAAATTGTAGTTCGTTTCTCTTTGTGACTACTGAATTTGAGCACATAGGTATCTAAGAACTCAACTGCACTTCAATAGTATATCATCTAAAAATCATTTCTCCATTACAGTTCCATTTCAATTTGCTCCTCGCTTGTAACACTTCGTCGAATTTCATCCATTCTACAGAAAAACAGGCTTTTTTTCACATAACTAATAGTATCTATTTTACTAAAATAACAGGGAATAAGTTACAAAAAAATAGATTTTATACGTTTTTTGCATTCTTTTTTTCAAAGAACAGACATTTTTTGTTTTTTTATCACAAATCGATTCAATATATAATAAGTTACCACAAAACACTTCTCTTCTATTTTTTAGCGTTCACAATGAAAAACTGGAACCGCACCACAGCGCGATTCCAGTTTTTATGCTCATATGAGAAAATGTTTTACAGTTATGTCCTAGCTTTTTCGTATATCCGAAACAACACTTTGTTTCAGCATCATCTATTTATACAGTATAACGAACAATGACAGAGCCTGTTTGTGTTTCGCCATCAATTGTTAATTGATGTGCGTCAGGTACAACTTTACGGAAACGAACAGACTTATTGAACATTTGATTATCTTCACGTAAGAATTCAACATCTCCCAAAACAACATCCATCTTACCAAATGTAGAAGATAATTCACCGATTAAAGATACGCTTTCAGGAACATATAGCTCGATTGTCCCTGCTGCTGTATTGGCTTTAATGCGTTCTGTTTGTTGTGATTTCGATGTAACCACAACGTGTCCGTTTAGTGATTTCGCTTCAATCGAACGTAATGAACCGTCAATATATACACGTCCATTCATCGTCTCTGCTTCAACTTCACGTCCTGCAACATCGCGAATATCAATGCTTCCATTCGCTGATTCAACATCTACTGAATCGAATGTGACATCCGAAATATGAATCGAACCATTTTTCGTTTCTACATTGACTTGATCCGCATTAATGCTGTGTAATGTAAAGCCACCGTTGAATAGGTTGGCACGAATACGACGATAATCGCCTTTTGGTACATACATGATGACATCTGTTTTCAACATTTTCGCTGTGTTATGAATGCGTAATGTTCCTGCATCGTTTCCACAGTTAAACTGCTTTTTAATTTCTTCATTTGATAAATCTTTTTGAGCACCCACTCGGAATAACGGTGTAGCCGATACTTCTAAATAAGCCGAACCATCTACAGAGTCACGAATAGTTAACTGCCCGTTTGGCATATCTACGCTAATATTATCAAACAATGTATTTTCAATCGGTTCAATCCAACTAAATTTGTTGTTTCCTGATGTCATCGAAGAGAAGTCAATATCGCGTACTTTATTGACTGCTGCACCAATAAAGTCCATGAATTTTGTACCGAATTCATTAAAATCACGCTTTATATCATTAATAAACTCATCTTCTTTTTTCGATTTTTCATCTTCCTGTGTATGTTTATAGGTTTGTTCTTCTTTTAGTTGCTCTTGTTGATGTGTTGATTGTTTAACTTCTTCTTTTTTTGGTGCGTCTTCTGACTTTACACCTTTTTGATCCAACTTCTCTAGTAATGTAATTGCCTCTTGTGCGCTAATGGTGCCGTTTTCAACTAACTGTAAAATTCGCTTACGTTCATCTTGCATTGTTGTGGCCTCCTTGTGCTTTAATACTTACTAATACGTTTGAACCAGACAGAAGGTTTCATTTTCCGGTTGCTTCTTGTAAATCTTTTTCCAAGCGTTTACGGTCACGCTCTAAGATAGGCAGTAGGTACTTCCCTGTATAGGAACCCTTCACCCTCGCTACTTCTTCCGGTGTACCTGTCGCAATAATTTGACCACCTCGGTCGCCACCTTCTGGACCTAAATCAATAATATGATCCACCGTCTTGATAACATCTAAATTATGTTCAATAACGAGTACTGTATTACCACCGTCTACTAAACGCTGTAAAACTTTTAAAAGGCGTGCGATATCATCGACATGCAGTCCAGTTGTTGGTTCATCTAAAATATAAATTGATTTACCTGTTGAGCGCTTGTGTAGCTCTGAAGCCAACTTCACACGCTGCGCTTCACCGCCAGAAAGAGTTGTTGCAGGTTGCCCCATCTTCACATAGCCTAGACCTACATCGACAAGTGTTTGAAGTTTACGCGCGATTTTCGGAATGTTTTGGAAGAATTCCAGACCATCTTCAACCGTCATCTCCAACACGTCTGAAATCGAGCGGTCTTTATACTTCACTTCTAACGTTTCACGGTTATAACGTTTACCATGACATACTTCGCATGGTACATATACGTCTGGTAAGAAGTGCATCTCGATTTTAATAATCCCATCACCACGACAAGCTTCACAGCGTCCGCCTTTTACGTTAAAACTGAAGCGCCCTTTTTTATATCCGCGTACTTTCGCTTCATTCGTCGCTGCATAAACATCACGAATATCATCAAATACGCCCGTATACGTTGCTGGGTTTGAACGAGGTGTTCGTCCAATTGGTGATTGGTCGATGTCGATAATTTTCTCGATTTGTTCCATTCCTTCGACTGCTTTCACAGCACCTGGTTTTGCTTTTGCTCGATTAATTTTTTGCGCTAATGCTTTATACAAAATTTCATTAATCAATGTACTTTTACCCGAACCCGATACGCCTGTAACCGCTGTGAAGACGCCAAGTGGAATATCAACTGAAACATTTTTTAAATTATTTTCCGAAGCTTTTTGAATCGTAATCATGCGTCCATCGTTTTGACGACGTTCTACAGGTACAGGGATATATTTTTTGCCGCTTAAATATTGACCCGTTAATGATTGTTCATTTGCCATGACTTCTTTTGGCGTACCAGCAGCGATAATTTCGCCACCATGAACACCTGCTCCCGGACCAACATCAATTAAATAATCTGCCGCAAGCATTGTATCTTCATCATGCTCTACAACGATTAATGTATTTCCTAAATCACGCATGCTTTGCAATGTTTCAATTAAACGGTCATTGTCACGCTGGTGTAAGCCAATAGATGGCTCATCTAAAATGTAAAGAACCCCTGTTAATCGCGAACCAATTTGCGTTGCTAGACGAATTCGCTGTGCTTCACCGCCTGAAAGTGAACCAGAAGCACGATTTAGCGTTAAGTAATCCAACCCTACATTATCTAAGAAAGAGAGACGTTCTGAAATTTCTCGAAGAACGAGCTTCGCAATTTTCATATCTTTTTCACTCAATTGTATTTCTTGAAAGAAGGCAAGTGCTTCTTTTATTGAAAATGTCGTAATCTCACCAATATGTTTATGATCGACTTTTACTGCAAGTGATTCGGGTTTTAAACGATAGCCTTTACATGATGGACAGTTCGACTGTGCCATGTATTTTTCCATTTGATCGCGTACATAGTCTGACGAAGTATCTTTAAAACGGCGTTCTACATTGCGTAATACACCTTCAAATTCAATCTCCTGCTCACGTGTTTTTCCAAATTCATTTGTATAACTAAAGAAGATTTTTTCGTCCCCTGAACCTTTTAAAATAATATCTAATTGCTCTTTTGGTAAGTCTTTCATTGGTGTATCCATATCAATATTGAAATGATCACAAACTGTTTTTAATAGTGTTGGATAATACTGTGAACTTGTTGGAATCCACGGCTCAATTGCGCCTTCATTCAATGTTAAATCACAATTTGGAATAACTGCCTCTACATCGACTTCTAACTTTGTTCCTAGACCATCACATGTTGGACAAGCACCAAACGGGTTGTTAAATGAGAACATACGTGGTTCTAATTCGTCAACTGAGAAGCCACAGATTGGACATGCGAAATGTTCACTGAATAAAAGCTCTTCATATTCCATTACGTCGACCATTGCACGACCTTCAGCAAGGCGTAATGCTGTTTCGAGAGAATCACTTAGACGTGCTTCCACGCCTTCTTTTAATACGACGCGATCAATCACTGCCTCGATTGAATGCTTTTTATTCTTTTCTAATGTTAAATCATCATCTAAATCACGAATTTCACCGTCAATACGTACACGTACATAACCTTGTTTTTTCAAGTCTTCTAGTAATTTGACATGTGTACCTTTTCGTCCAGAAACGATTGGAGATAGAATTTGCATCTTTGTACGTTCAGGATATTGCTTTAAACGATCGACCATTTGCTCAATGGTTTGTGATGCAATCTCAATGCCATGATTTGGACAGATTGGCTTACCCACGCGTGCGTATAAAAGACGCATGTAGTCGTAAATCTCTGTCACAGTCGCGACAGTGGAACGTGGGTTTTTACTTGTTGTTTTTTGGTCGATAGAGATGGCTGGTGATAAACCTTCAATTAAATCCACATCAGGTTTATCCATTTGTCCTAAAAACTGACGTGCATAAGCAGAAAGAGACTCGACATAACGTCGCTGTCCTTCTGCATAGATTGTATCGAATGCGAGTGAAGATTTACCTGAACCCGATAACCCTGTCATGACAACGAGTTGGTCGCGCGGAATTGCCACATCGATATTTTTTAAATTATTTGCGCGTGCGCCCTGTACAATAATTTCAGTATTCTTCAAAATGGTCTCACCCTTCTGCTTTCAGTTCTAAAATCGTATCACGTAGTTCTGCTGCACGTTCAAAGTCGAGTGCTTTCGCCGCTTCTTTCATTTCGACTTCTAGTAATTCAATAAGTGATATACGTTCGTTCTTCGTTAATTTCTTACCTTCTGTCACCTTTGAAATATACGCTTCTGGCTCTTCCGCCGCTGTTGTTGCACGAATCACATCGCGAATTTCTTTACGAATCGTTTGTGGTATAATGCCATGTTTTTCGTTATAGGCAAGCTGAATGGTACGACGACGTTCCGTTTCATCGATGGCTTTTTGCATCGAATCGGTCATACGGTCTGCGTACATAATGACATGCCCGTTCGCATTACGTGCCGCACGTCCAATTGTTTGAACAAGTGAACGTTCTGAACGTAAGAATCCTTCTTTATCGGCATCTAAAATTGCAACAAGCGAGACTTCTGGGATATCCAAACCTTCTCGTAATAAGTTAATTCCGACAAGAACATCAAATACGCCCATACGCAATTCACGAATAATCTCGATTCGCTCCAACGTCTTAATTTCAGAGTGTAGATAGTTTACTTTAATGCCCATCTCTTTTAAATAATCTGTTAAATCTTCGGACATTTTCTTCGTAAGTGTCGTAATTAATACACGCTCATTTTTCGCAATCCGCGCTTGAATCTCATCAATTAAATCGTCAATTTGCCCTTCAATTGGACGCACTTCAATGATTGGGTCAACCAATCCTGTTGGACGAATAATTTGTTCTACCATTTCAGGTGTATGTTCTAATTCATATGGTCCTGGTGTTGCTGAAACGAAAATTGCATTATGAATATGTTTTTCAAACTCCTCAAATGTTAGTGGACGGTTATCAAGTGCTGAGGGTAAACGGAAACCATGGTCTACTAATACACCTTTACGTGCTTGGTCACCATTGTACATTCCGCGAATTTGCGGCAATGTTACGTGACTTTCATCTACTACAAGTAAGAAATCTTCTGGTAAATAGTCGAGTAGCGTATAAGGTGTTGCACCTGCTTCACGAAGCGTTAAATGGCGTGAATAGTTTTCGATTCCTGATGTAAAGCCCATCTCACGCATCATTTCTAAATCATAATTTGTACGCTGTTCTAAGCGCTGCGCTTCAAGTAACTTTCCTTCTTCACGAAGCACTTCTAAGCGTTCTTTTAATTCTGCTTCGATATTTTCAATCGCTACTTTCATTTTTTCTTCTCGTGTAACGAAGTGGGATGCTGGGAAGATCGCAACATGTTCACGATCACCTAATACTTCACCTGTTAATGCATCCACTTCTCGAATACGGTCAATTTCGTCACCGAAAAATTCAACACGAAGACAATGCTCATCACGCGAAGCTGGGAAAATTTCGACTACATCGCCGCGCACACGAAAAGTACCGCGAATGAAGTTTAAATCATTGCGATCATATTGAATATCTACTAATTTACGCAGTAATTGATTGCGCTCAATCTCCATGCCTGTACGAAGTGATACGACCATCTCTTTATATTCTTCCGGATTACCTAAACCATAAATACATGATACAGAAGCGATGATAATTACATCTTGTCTTTCAAAAAGAGCTGACGTAGCAGAGTGACGTAATTTATCAATTTCATCATTAATACTCGCATCTTTTTCAATGAATGTATCCGTCTGTGGTACATAGGCTTCTGGTTGATAATAGTCATAATAACTAACGAAATATTCAACCGCATTATTCGGGAAGAACTCTTTAAATTCACTATATAACTGTCCTGCTAATGTTTTATTATGTGCAATAACAAGTGTTGGCTTCTTTACTTCTTGAATCACATTTGAAATCGTAAATGTCTTACCTGTACCTGTTGCACCAAGTAATGTTTGATGTTTTTTTCCTGCTTTAACACCCTCTACTAATTCTGCAATCGCCTGTGGTTGGTCACCACCTGGTTGATAGGGCGCTTGTAAATCAAAATCATGTGACATGCGGCTGCCTCCTCATTTTCTCATTCTTCTATTTTAACATATCTCAAACCCTTTTACGAACATACGTTTCTTAATTGGAACAAAAATAAGATTTCTATTAAGTTACCCCTAATAGAAATCCTATGTCATCATTTATTCTTCATCAATCAAAGTGTCTTGTAATTGAATTAATTCTTTTGTAAATCGTTTAAAGGCTTCTTTATCTCTTTCGTCTAACGCGACATCAATTGCTTCACGAAGTAAGCGAATTTGTTGGTCTGCTAAAAGATGTTGTAAAAACATATCCATGTACAAATCGTTCAATAAGTCTTGACCTTGTAACCCTTGACTAAGTGGCTGTTCATTGTTTGGAGAGTTCTGCTGTGAGTAACGATATTCCATCTTCATCACCTCGAATACCTTTTTGCTATTATATGCGAAAAAGATTCAAGAAAGCAACTAAAAGAAACTATTTATTTCAAAATTATCTGACTTTATAGAAATAGCCCGTTTTCTAAAAACGCCACTTTTGTCTAAATACCATTGCTTATGGCTACAAAATCACATATAATCATTTTAATAAATTCCATTAATTGGTTTTTGTTAAACAAAAGAAAAAGGAGTGTCAAATATGATAAAAGATCGTCTACCTGTTATTCTTTTAGAAGATTTTCGATTTAATGATGCAATCCAAGTTCTTGAACCAGTCATTTCTAAAAACAATCAACAACGATTTACATATGTACTTGAAAAACAACGTGAATATCTCATTCAATCTTCTATTAAACGCGTCATTCGAAAATGTTGCTTTCTTTTTGGGACATCATTAGATGAAGCATTGCGTTTTTCACGTACGATTACTAAAGCTACAAATAAACTTCCTATCGTACTTGGAACAACTGAACAACCTTATATTTTAATTCCTACCCTTTCTCCTGATCGTCCCTACACCATGTGGCTCGCACATCATGCTATTTTAAATTGCGATGTAAATTCTAAAGTGGACTGCGTTGTTCATTTAGATAATCAAATCCGTCCATTCTTTAAAACAAATGTCTCAACCGCTACATTACAAACACAACTTACACGTGCGATGTTTTTAAAAAGAAATTATCGTTTATTAAAAGATTTAATGCCTGAACCGATTTCTGAAAATCATGTGGTATTCATCGATTCCAATAACTTAAAACGATTAGACTAAAAAATAAAGAATCGCCGATAGACATCAGGATTCTTTATCTCTCATTTATTAAATTAACGAACGTAAATATGCATTGATGAATAAATCTAAATCGCCGTCCATTACTGCTTGTACATTGCCTGTCTCAGCATTTGTACGGTGATCTTTTACCATTGAATACGGGTGGAATACATATGAACGAATTTGGCTACTCCAACCAATTTCCTTTTGCTCACCACGAATTTCATCTACTTCTGCCTGTTGTTCTTCAACTTTTAATTGATACAATTTTGCTTGAAGCATATTCATCGCTTTTTCACGGTTTTTAATCTGTGAACGTTCAGCCTGACATGTTACGACAATTCCCGTTGGTAAATGCGTAATACGAATTGCTGAGTCTGTCGTGTTAATATGCTGACCACCAGCACCTGTTGCGCGGTATGTGTCTACTTTTAAGTCTTCTTGACGTACTTCAACCGCAATTTCATTATTGAATTCTGGAATCACGTCACATGATACGAAAGAAGTATGACGACGACCAGCTGAGTCGAATGGTGAGATTCGCACTAAACGATGCACACCTTTTTCGGCTTTTAAATAACCATATGCATTATGTCCTTGGATTGATAATGTAACGGATTTAATCCCTGCTTCATCGCCCGGTAGATAATCAAGTGTTTTCACTTTGAAGCCATGTTTTTCTGCCCAACGTGTATACATACGTAGCAGCATTTCGCCCCAATCTTGTGATTCCGTACCGCCAGCACCTGGATGTAATTCTAAAATGGCATTATTCGCATCATATGGACCACTTAATAATAATTGCAGTTCATAATCGGCTACGCTCTTTTTAAATGTTGCGAGTTCTTCTTCCAAACCTTCATGCAAATCATCGTCTGGCTCTTCTTTTAAAAGCTCTAACGTCATTTCAAGATTTTCTTGTTCCTCTACAAGACGATGAAATTCATTGACGATTTCTTTTAAACCCTTTGATTCCGCAATAATTTCTTGCGCTGCATTTTGGTCATTCCAAAAATTCGGGTCAAGCATCATTTCATCTGTCTCTTGAATACGTGCCTCTTTGTTCTCTAAGTCAAAGAGACCCCCTAAAATCATTTATTTTCTTCGCTGTGTCATCTAATGCATTTCGTACTTCTGATAATTCAATCATACATATTCCTCCAAATAATTTTGATATTTATAACAGAAAAGAGGTTAGCCACAGAATAGGCCAACCCCTCTTTTTCTGATTTATTCAGTCGCACCGTGGCAGTTTTTATATTTTTTACCGCTGCCGCAAGGACATAAGTCATTACGACCGATTTCTTTTTCTTTACGGATTGGACGTTTTTTCTTCGGTTTTGAACCTTCTTCTTTCGGGTTCACAGCTTGTCCTTTTGCTACTTCTTCACGTTCTAAGTTCGAACGAATTTCCGCTTTCATTGCAAAACGGGCAACTTCAGAACGAATTGCTGCAACCATTTCTTCAAACATACGGAAACCTTCTTGCTCGTACTCACGTAATGGATCGATTTGTGCATAGGCACGTAAATGAATACCTTGACGTAATTGATCCATTGCATCAATATGGTCAATCCATTTTGAATCGATTGCACGAAGTAAGATAACTTTTTCGAACTCACGCATACGTTCTTCAGATAACTCAGCCTCTTTTTCATCGTATGCAGCTTTAATTTTTTCGCGTAGCATCTCAATGATTGCTTCAGGCTCTTTATGCTCAAAGTCTGCAACACGCACTTCACCTTCTGGTAATAGTGTGCTACCAACATACGCTTCTAAACCTTGTAAATTCCATTCAGAAGGTGTATCACCTTGTGTATATGTTGCTACAGCAGTTGTTAGTTCTTCATCAATCATTGATTCAACTAATTCACGCATATTATCTGTTTCTAACACTTCATAACGCTCTTTGTAGATGATTTCACGTTGTTTACGTAATACATCATCATATTGTAGAAGACGTTTACGTGCATCAAAGTTATTACCTTCTACACGTTTTTGCGCTGATTCTACAGCTCTCGATACCATTTTCGATTGGATTGGTTGCGTATCATCCATACCTAAACGTGTCATCATCGCTTTCATACTGTCTGAACCAAAACGCTTCATCAATTCATCTTCTAATGATAGATAGAATTGTGTCACACCCGGGTCACCTTGACGACCAGCACGACCACGTAACTGGTTATCAATACGACGTGATTCATGACGTTCTGTACCGATTACAGCAAGACCGCCTAATTCAAGAACGCCCTCACCTAATTTAATATCTGTACCACGACCAGCCATGTTTGTCGCGATTGTTACAGAACCTTTATGACCTGCTTCTGCAATAATCTCTGCTTCAAATTCATGGTTTTTCGCATTTAAAATCTTATGTGGGATTTTTAATTTTGTTAAAAGTTGTGATAATAATTCAGATGTTTCGATCGCTACTGTACCAATCAATACAGGTTGACCTTTTTTATGACGTTCTGCGATATCTTGTGCAACTGCATTAAACTTCCCTTGCATTGTTGCATAGATTAAATCAGGATGGTCTTCACGTGCGATTGGACGGTTCGTTGGAATCACGATTACATCCATATTATAAATGTTACGGAATTCCTCTTCCTCTGTTTTCGCTGTACCTGTCATACCTGATAACTTTTGATACATACGGAAGTAGTTTTGGAATGTAATTGTCGCCATCGTCATCGATTCATTTTGAATCTCAACGCCCTCTTTTGCTTCAATTGCTTGGTGAAGCCCTTCTGAATAACGACGACCATTCATAATACGACCTGTAAAGCTATCAACAATCATCACTTCGCCGTCTTGTACTACATAGTCAACATCTAAGTGCATCGCAACATGTGCACGTAACGATTGGTTAATCGCATGGTTTAAACCAACATGTGTTAAATCAAATAGGTTCTCAATATTGAAAGCACGCTCAGCTTTTTCAATCCCTTGTTCTGTTAGCGTTACACCTTTTGATTCAATATCATAGTTATAATCTTCATCTTTTTTCAGCATACGTACAAACGCATTTGATTGTTTGTATAGTGCAGCTGATTGGTTTGCTTGACCTGAGATAATTAACGGTGTTCTCGCTTCATCAATTAAGATGGAATCGACCTCATCAATTACAGCAAAGTGTAATGGACGTTGTACGCGTTCTTCTTTATAAAGCACCATATTATCACGTAAGTAGTCAAATCCAAGTTCGTTATTTGTACTATATGTGATGTCACATGCATAAGCAGCACGTTTTTCTTCTTTTGATAAACTGTTTAAGTTTAAACCTACCGTTAAACCTAAAAATTCATAAAGAGGACGGTTAATCTCAGCGTCACGACTTGATAAATATTCGTTGACTGTTACGACGTGTACACCTTTACCAGTTAGGGCATTCAAATAAACAGGTAATGTACCTGTTAAAGTTTTACCTTCACCTGTTTTCATTTCCGCAATGTTACCACCATGTAATGCAGCACCACCCATTACCTGTACGCGGTAAGGGAACATTCCAAGTACACGCTTCGCAGCTTCACGTACAACCGCAAAAGCTTCTGGTTGAATTTGATCAAGTGTTTCACCATTATTTAAGCGCTCACGAAATTCCGTTGTCTTTTGTTGTAATTGTTCATCCGTTAATGCTTCCATCTCTTTTGAATACGAATCAACCGCGTCTGCAATCTTCTCGATTTTTTTCAGTTCACGTTTATTCGGATCAAAAACTTTATTAAATATGCCAAGCATTTCATTTCACATCCTATATAGTCTTATATTTCATTTTATCATTTTTAAAGTTCTTAGTGCAAACGAACGATATATTTATTTCTCTCGTACGAGTTACTTGGTTTATTTTTTTGAGTCAATTATTTCATTCGACTTAGAAATAGCCTAAATTTTTACTTTCACACGACTTTTTGATTATATCATTAAAAAGGTGCGATATGATAGCATTCTTCACATTTTTTACACCAAAAAGGAGAACTAGCTGAACTAGTTCTCCTTCTATTCTAAAATAAATTATTGGTTTGTTTCAATTAAACCGTACTTGCCGTCTTTACGTTTATAAACAATGTTTGTTTCGTTTGTTTCTGCATCTGTGAAGATATAGAAGTCATGACCTAACAAGTTCATTTGAAGAATGGCTTCTTCATGATCCATTGGTTTTAAATCGAATTGTTTTGTACGTACGATTTCTAAACTTTCTTCTGCATCATCCGCTACTCTCTCTGGCTCAAGCTGAATTTGTGCAAAATAAGTGCCTACGCCTTCACGCTCACGGAATTTACGATTCACTTTTGTTTTATGCTTACGAATTTGACGCTCTAGTTTTGCAACTACTTGGTCAATCGCTACATACATATCATCATTTCGATCTTCAGCACGAAGCATTAATTTCTTCATTGGAATTGTAACTTCCACTTTAGAGCTACGATCTTGATAAACTTTTAGGTTGATGTGAGCTGTAGCATCAATTTCCTCATTGAAGTATTTTTCAAGTTTTCGGACCTTATTTTCAGCATACTCTCGAATTGCTGGAGTAACTTCAATGTTTTCACCACGAATGTTAAATGTTAGCATATTAACTCCTCCTTCATGAACCTATATCTACTATATTCTACT
>NZ_BJOB01000021.1 GCF_006539985.1 Kurthia gibsonii
CGCTAAAAGACTTAAACTGATTGTTTTTTTATATAAAAAGCCTTATTTTAAATTACTTTTTAAAAATATCTTTTCTTGCTTATTTTTGAGATGAGATAGTGCATCTTGAAATTTGAGTAATGAATAGATTGCTTCTAATTTTGCTAAACTTATCTCCCCTTTTATTTAAATAGGTGTAAAGTGAATCGAAAAATCGCGAAAATTAGATTCAAGAGAAAACTCAAAAAACCTTGAATAATACCTTCCCAAATCACTTCACGAATTACATTTTTTACATCTCGAAAAAAACGTTGAATTCGTCCTTCTTTTTTCTGCATAGAATCTTCCTTTTTTAGAGATAGTATAACAAAAAGCAGGTGCAAAAGAATATGCACCTGCTTCACTTAACTATTTGTATTCTTCAAATTGCTTGTCAATTTTAGAGCTTCTTCTTTTTCATCATAACAATCATATTTTTGAATTTCATGTAATAAGCGCTTAAATTCATGAATGACTTTCTTCCCCTCATACCATTCCTTCATACGATGTGACTTATCATCTTCTTTATTCGCTTCTAACTTTTAAGTACTTCACCTAATCTCATTAATGTTTCCGCCATTTTATAAATCATTTTGTCTTTTTTTCTTCATAGTTTGTCATCTATAAAACACTCCTTCTAAGGCGGCTGCTTTTACGAAGATACTTAGCTCAGGATGTCCTGTTAAAACTAGTGTTTCAAAAGCCCGCACAACTCTTGCAATAACGAGATAAATCATAATTTTAGGGTAATTCTTCTTCGGATCATCAAGTTGTTTGATATACTGCGTTTTTGTGTCATTCCATCACTCCCGTCTATTTAAATATAAGAAAATCTATAGAAGTCCCGAATCTTCTAAAAGTTCTTCAATGAACGTATTTTTAATTTTCTTTAATTCATGCTTCGCCAACATGCCTTCTAAAATTGGAACTTTCATATCGCGAATACCTTTTTTATCATTTAAATAATAAGAGGCGCGCAGCAACATACGAATGTCATATGAAGAAGCGAATACTTCTGGTACACCGCGTTCAATATCTAAAAATGTGTAAACTGCTTCCATCGCTGTACGAACAGAATATTCTGTTGTAAATACCGTATCGCGTTCTGTTTCTGCAAAGTTACCGATGAACGCTAAGTTTTTAGATCCTTTGGGAACAACGAGTGGACGATCACCTAATGCACGTGGCATGAAGTAAGACGTAATATACGGCATGTAACATGGGACTGTATTACATGAATTACGTGCTAAATCTTCAATTTCATTCATCGGTACACCCATGTGGTATAACCATTCACATGCAATTTCCATACCTGTACATTCTGTAATTGGTTTTTTAATATAATTACCAGGTTGGTCTGAAATTAGTGCATATACCCAAACAACTAATTGGTCTTTTGGCTGTGCTTTAAAATGTGGTTGTCGATTTAATGTATAACTCATTTTCCAATTAGAGTCTCTAGCATGAACAATACCACCTGTTACAACTTTACCTGCATAGGGATCACGTTTACTAATTCTCTCAATATATGGTGCTACTTTATCATCTAATGTTGTAACGGTTGCTGATACAAACCAACTTGCTTTGGGGATATTTTTGTAGAATTTTTCAGGATATCCAAAGTCCGCATCCTGTGCAGCTAAATTTTTCCATAAGTCCCATCCACCGCTTGTTTTATGTGTTGGGGGTGCTGGTTCGTCTTGTGTTCCATATGTTGTACTATCTGTGATTGAACCATTCGTTACAAATACAAGGTCGTCTTCACTTAATTGAACGACTTGCTCTTCACCTTTTACTGTAAGGTGAAGTTCTTTTGCAACCTTCTCTAGACCACCTTTACTCATCATCACATTTTTCACTACTGTGTCATATTGGAAATGAACACCTTGTTCTTTTAAATAATTCATTAACGGTAAAACTAGCGATTCATATTGATTATATTTAGTGAATTTTAATGAGGAGAAATCTGCGAGGGCATCAATATGGTGAATAAAGCGCATGAGGTAGCGACGCATTTCCATTGCAGAGTGCCATTCTTCAAAGGCAAACATTGTGCACCAATACGTCCAGAAGTTTGATTCAAAAAACTCTTTAGAAAAAACATCTGTAATTTTTTTATTTTGTAAGTTTTCTTCTTTTTGAAGGCATAAATGTAAAATCTCTTTAACGGATTTTTCGCTTAACGTGAGTTGACCGTCTGTTGGGTAGCGTTCACCTTTTTTATGAATAATACGGCAATGAGATGAGTTTGGATCATCTTTATTCAACCAGTAGAATTCATCAAGTACAGAAGCATTCTCTACTTCAAGTGAAGGGACAGAGCGGAATAAATCCCATAAACATTCAAAATGCGCTTCCATTTCGCGACCGCCACGAATAACAAATCCAGCGTCAGGACGATCAATGCCATCCAATGAACCTCCTGGTATCGAGAGTTCCTCTAAAATATGAATACGTTCTCCTGGTACCTGACCATCACGCACTAAAAATGCGGCAGCTGCTAAAGATGCTAACCCTGAACCAACTAAATAAGCGGATACGCGATCGGCTCTTTCTGGTTTTCTCGGTCGTGCAAATGCTTCATAGTTACCATTACTTCTATACATAGTTGATTCCTCCCAAATTACATGTGTAGTCTTTTTGTAAAAAAAAACAGTCTACCAACTGCCTCTTCGAGTGACGAACAATCGGGCTGATTTTTGTCATTTAAAAACCAACCACTCTACCACAATCCGTTCCCCCTATTCCATAACTTTAACCATTTTTAGCCGGTTCAATTTTCCATATCCATTAAAAATTCACACCCTATTTAAAAGAAAAGTATTTTAGATTTTTTCATTTTAAAGAACCAAAATAAGAACCTTAAACTTCCTTTCATTTTTAGCGACAAATGATTATAATGGGGTTGTCTTGTTATAACGAGCTATAAAAGGAGTTCATTCATAATGAAAAAGATTTATAGTTTAGTTACAACCTTATTGTTACTCGCACTACTGACCGCTTGTTCGAATACAGAGACTTCGAAAGAATCTTCATCTAAGCAGCCAGTCGACCTTACTGTGTCAGCTGCCGCTAGTTTGCAGGATGCTTTAGTGGAACTTCAAAAAACATATGAGAAGGAACACACAGATGTCAACGTACAGTTCAACTTTGGTGGGTCTGGTGCTTTAAAACAACAAATTGCGCAAGGAGCACCTGTTGATGTATTCTTTTCAGCAGCTTCAGAACCATTCGATGCATTAGTACAGAGTGGTGATATTGAAAAATCCAAGCAAGTGAACTTATTAGCCAATGAATTAGTTTTAATTACACCAAAAGATACAAACAACAATATTCAGTCTTTTAAAGACTTAACAACAGCAAAAAAAATTGCACTCGGTACACCTGAATCTGTACCTGCTGGTCAATACGGTCGCGAAACGCTTGAAGCGCTAAAACTCTGGACACGTGTCGAGGACAAAATCGTCTACACAAAAGATGTACGCCAAGTCTTAACCTATGTAGAATCAGGTAATGTAAATGCTGGTCTTGTTTATGAAACAGATGCGCGTACTTCCGACAAAATTCAATTAGTTGCGACTGCTAAAAGTGATACACACCAGCCGATTATCTATCCTGTTGGCATCATTAAAGACAGTAAACACCCAAAAGAAGCACAAGCTTTTTATGATTTCTTACAAAGTGATGAAGCGATGAAAACATTCGAAAAATATGGGTTCAAAGGAGCGAAATAGTATATGAATACGGACATTTGGACGCCACTCAAGCTGTCGCTACAAGTTGCATGCATCGCGAGTATTGTCGTCCTTATTGTCGGTATTTTGCTAGGCAAATGGATGGCACATCGGCAGTTTCGCGGGAAGGTACTCTTTGAGACACTCCTTCTACTCCCACTTGTGTTACCGCCTACTGTTGTCGGCTTTTTACTCATTGTCATCTTCGGAAAAAATAGTTTTGTCGGTGACGCAATTGAATGGCTCTTTCACGCACCCATTATTTTCACGTTTTGGGCAGCTGTTCTGTCCTCAATTGTCGTCGCATTCCCATTAATGTATCAATCGACAAAAACAGGTTTTGAAGGTGTCAGTCGGGATATTGAAAATGCTGCGCGTGTAGACGGTGCAAGTGAATGGAAAGTCTTGCTATTCATCTCCATTCCACTTGCTGCAAAAGCTATTATATCTGGTGGCATTTTAAGTTTTGCGCGCGCACTCGGCGAATTCGGTGCCACATTAATGTTTGCAGGAAATATTCCTGGTAAAACACAGACTGCACCGCTTGCCATCTATACTGCAATTGACTCAGGGAACATGAGTGTTGCATGGACACTCGTCATTTGTATGGTAGTCATCTCATTCATCATGTTACTCTGTGTTCATCTCATTCGAGTTGATGCATAGATGAAACGTATCACTTTTTTTAGCGTTTGAAACAAAAAAACTGGAACCGCGTCAAAGCGCGATTCCAGTTTTTCTTATGTTTATATACATGCATGTCCTAGACTATTTTATTTAGCCACCACTAATCGGTGGTATAAATGCTACTTGGTCTCCTTCATTGACAATCGTTTGATCGCGCGCAAATTCTTCATTCACAGCTGTCATTACCTGTGCTAACGAGAGTAATGGATACTCTTTCTCTAACCAAGCTTTCACTTCTGCCACTGTTTTCCCTGCTAATGGCACTTCCATCTGTGCTTGCCCCATACTTTCTTGTAATTGTGCAAAGAATAAAATCGAAATCATCTTATTCTGCCTCCTCTGGTCGTCCGTTTGGATACGGTACATTTTCTAGTTGGTCGCCAATCCAAGCAGTCCCGTCTTCCCAATGTTCTTTTTTCCAAATCGGAACAATTTGTTTAATACGCTCAATTGCAAATTCATTCGCTTCATAGGCAACTTTACGATGAGGCGAAGATACTGCAATCACTACTGCAATATCTGAAATCGCTAATAACCCGACACGGTGTGTAATCGCTAATCGTACATCCGGCCACTGCTCTAAAATTTCACGTTCGATTTGTTCGAACATTTTAATCGCCATTGGTGCATAGGCTTCGTATTGCAGTGACAATGTTTTTTTCCCTTTTGTCATCTCTCGAACCGTACCGATAAATAATGTAACTGCTCCTGCATTACGATCCATCACTTTCGCACGCATCGCTTCTACATCGATTGGTTGGTCTACAATCTCAAACTTATTCTCCTGCATGTTCAAACCTCATTTCCTTACATAAAAATGCTAGATAATCCTCTTTTGCGTCAATTGAAAAAGTGGGATAGTTCGTTGGTAATTCACCTGTATAAGTCGGCCAATACAGAACACACATAATCTCATGTAACTCTGTCAATAACTCATAATCTTCTTCCATTTGTAAGATGACGATTTTTGGGTAGGAAGCATGTTTATACCCTTCAATTAAAATCAAATCAATCGGAAAATGCTGATATAAAGCAAGAATCTCCTCTAGATTCCAGTGGTCTCTTTTGGCACTTAACCGCAGAACTCCACCACCTTCTACTGCTGCGACTGCTGCACCTGCTCGTTCATGACGTGTGCTATCTTTTGAACTTTCTACATCAGGAATACCGCCATGACCATGATGTTTGATTGTCGCTACACGTAATTCAGTCGCAGTGGCTTCTCGAATGAGTTGTTCCATCAATGTCGTCTTACCGCTATTTTGATACCCTACAACTTGGAGTATTTTTTGATATTGTCCCATGGCCACTCACTTCCCTGTAAATCTTCTAACAGTAAAACATCTACTGGCATATCTTTTTCATAACCTCTCGAACCACCCGGTAATACGATGAACGCATTCGCAGTTGCTAAAGAAGATACCGCACTTGATTTATTAAAGCCAGATGGTGTCGCTACCAATTGACCATCATTATAATGAAGCGTCGCTCGAATAAAACGCGTGAATGGATTCGCTTTCGTAAAGTCCTCACCTAATATCGCTTTTTCTCTACGTAAATGTGGTGTTGTACTGCCAAAGCTTTTTCGAATAATCGGACGAGTGAATAATTCAAATCCAACATAACAAGCCGATGGATTACCTGATAAACCATAGAGTAGCTGACCATCTAAAGTTGCAACAGTTGTTACACTCCCTGGTCGCATCGCTACTTTATTAAATAGAACAGTTGCACCAATCGCTTCATAAATCGCTGGTAAATAATCGTAATCCCCAACCGATACACCGCCTGTTGTAATTAAGATATCCACTTGTGTTAAAGCTTTTTTCACTTCTTCAATGCATACATCTAAATCATCACTAAACTGCCCGAAGTATTTCGCAGTTGCACCTGCTCGCTCAATTTGCGCCATAATCATGTACGCATTACTATTACGAATTTTTCCTGCTTGAAGCGGTTCGTTTGGTTCAAGTAATTCGCTACCTGTTGCAATTACACCAACAACGGGCTTTTTAAAAACAGGTACTTCCGCATAACCAAATGTCGCGAGTAATGCGATTACACCTGGATTAATAAACTGTCCTTTTTGAATTAATACTTCGCCTTTTCGAACATCTTCACCTTGATATGAAATATTCGTGCCTGCTTCATACGAACGGTTAATCGACATATACGTTTGTCCATCTCGTACTTCATCTTTTGTTAGTTCCAACATCACAACAGCATCACAGCCTTTTGGAATCGGAGCGCCGGTCATAATACGCACTGCTTCAAATGCTTGTACTTCCTGTTCATACACAAAGCCCGCACCAATCTCACCAACTACTTTGAATGATACTGGTGTCTCTTTTGTCGCTTTTTGACTATCTACTGCTCGAATCGCAAAACCATCATAAGGAGAACGGTCAAAAGAAGGGACATCTTGGTCTGCAGCAAGATTTTCTGCCAAGAAGCGTTCATTCGCCTCTATAAGTGGAACCCATTCTACTTTTTCTGTATAGGCGTAGTCCATCACACGTTTAACTGCTTCTGAAACAGCAATCGGATTTCTTTTCTCTACCATATCAAACACTCCTCATCCTAATAATTGATAATAGATTTTTTTTGCTTGTTGCGGATCTTGTACCCCATGAATAACAACGCGACCATCTTGGAATAAGACAAAGCGATATGTATCCGTTTGATACGATAATAAATACGGATTACACTGCACATTCCCTTGTTTTTCAAGTTTAGACTGTAGTGCTTGAAAATCATATTGAATCGCTTTTGGCGGACGAATTTGAACTGCATCGCGCCCACATAAAACATCTAATTTCATTTGATTTTCGTACGCTAAATAAGGATGTGTCGCTTGTTCGCCACAGCATGGACACGCAGTATTTTGCATCTTCTCCACATTAATTTCAAAATGTTGATTTTGCCAAACATCGAATGTTTTATATTTGCGGTTCACTGCTTCTATATTCCCCGTCAATATTTTCAGTGTTTCAGCTACTTGGTATGCTGCTACAATTTGTACTGCTGGACTAATAATTCCTGCTGTATCACAGGTCATCGTTGTTTTAGGAATGACGTCAACTAAACAGTAAAAACAAGGCGTTTCGTCTGGAATAACCGTATAAGTTGCACCGTAACTACTCACACATGAACCATACACCCAAGGAATTTTATATTTAGCACTAATATCATTTAAAATAAAACGAATATCAAAATTATCTGTTGCATCAATTAAGACATCTACTGTTTCAACTAAGGTTGGCAGTAATTCGCTCGTTGCATCCGCAATATACGATTCAATTTCTACATCCGAATTAATCGCTTGTAAACGTGATTTAGCTGCAATCACTTTCGGAAGTTTTTCAGCTGCATCTGCTTCTGTATAAAGTTGTTGTCTTTGTAAATTACTCCACTCTACATAGTCGCGGTCAACTAACGTTAATTTCCCTACACCAGCACGCGTTAATGCCTCTGCACTCGCACTTCCTAATGCGCCCACACCTACAATTAGCACATGTTTTTCACTTAATAATTGTTGTCCTTTTTCACCAATTGGGCGAAATAATTCTTGTCTTGAGTAACGGTCATTCATGACGACTCGCCACCTTTCTCTTACAATTTTTGTTTGACGTTTTTATTTATAGCTTTATAATAAGATTCAAAATACGCACAAGGAGGTCGCTGTCTTTGCACCCTACACATCAAGAAGTAGCGATTCACGCAGCCATTTTAACGGTTAGTGATACGCGAACGAAGGATACCGATACCGGCGGGCAATTAATTCATACACTGTTACAAGATGCAAAATTTGAAGTTGCCGACTATGTAATCGAACGCGACGAACCCATTCAAATACTCGAGCATGTTCGCCAATGGTCTGCTCAAGAACACATCAATACCATTATTATTACAGGTGGTACTGGATTCTCACAACGCGACCAAACATATGATGCGGTTACACCTCTTTTTGAAAAAGAGATGATTGGCTTTGGTGAGTTATTCCGTTCATTAAGCTATGACGAAATTGGTCCAAAAGCGATGTTCAGCCGAGCTACTGCTGGTTGCTTTAAACAGACAGCCATCTATGTCATACCTGGTTCAAAAAATGCAGTCAATCTAGCCATGCAAAAACTGATTTTGCCTACTGTACAACACTTCGTAGGGGAGTTGCACCGGATATGAATATTGCTGGTGTCGTATTAGCTGGCGGACAGTCCTCTCGCTTTGGTCGTCCTAAAATGTTTGAACCCTTACATGATGTACCACTTTATCAATATAGTCTTCAATCCTTGAAAGAAAATCAATTGTCACGTTATATCATCGCAACAAATGATGATCTACTCCCCTTCTTTCAACCAGACGAACAATTGACATTTCTCATTGAAAAAACAAAACATCAAGGACCTCTTTTCGTACTACATGAACTGCTTCAAACATTCAAAGAAGTCGATTGGTTCTTTTTAATCGCGGCAGATATGCCTTATATGACAGCTGATTTTGTTCAAAAAATGTTGCATGAGATAGACGAATCATACGATGCCATCATTCCAAAACAACATGAACGCATCCAACCACTCGCTGGTTTATACCATCGAAAGATTTTAGAAAAAACCGCGGAACTCATCGCACAAGAGCGACGAAGTATGAAGGCTTTGCTCGACCTCATCCATGTCCATTACATCCCATTCTCGGATAACGAGCGTGTATTTACAAACATTAACTACGAACAAGATTTACCAAAAGGAGATTAACTTATGACAAACTTTACACATTGGAACGACGAAGGTAGACCGAAAATGGTCGATATTTCAGATAAAGATATTTCAAAACGCACAGCGATTGCACGCAGTACGATTACACTATCAGACGAAGTGTACGAAGCCATTCAAAATGGTGGTATTAAAAAAGGCGATCCAACACAAGTGGCACAAATCGCTGGAATTATGGGTGCAAAGAAAACGTCCGATATAATCCCGATGTGTCATCCAATTATGTTACAAGGTACAGATTTTACATTCGATTATCAAAAAGCAGAACAAGGCTATGAACTGCATATCGAAGTAGCAGTCAAATGTAGCGGTAAAACAGGTGTTGAGATGGAAGCACTAACAGCTGTTTCGATTGCGGCACTGACATTCTACGATATGTGTAAAGCAGTTGATAAATCGATGGTGATTAAAGAAACCTATTTAGTTCAAAAAACGGGTGGTAAAAGCGGCGTTTATAATCATCAATAAAAAGAGAGAGGCAAAGGTGAAATACCTTGCCCCTTTTTTATTTATTTTGTTGCTGCTTTTTTCTTGTTGTACGCTACAAAGTAGATTGCACCAACAAAGATTGCGCCACCCACTACATTACCTAAGAATGCTGGTACAACATTTGAAACTAAGTCTGCCCATGTTGCATGTCCTGCGAAAATAGCTGCTGGAATAACAAACATATTGGCAACAACGTGTTGGAAACCAAGTGTAACGAATGCCATGACTGGGAACCAAATACCGACAATTTTCCCGATGAAGTCTTGTGCACCGAATGATAGCCATACAGCTAAACATACTAACCAGTTACAACCGATTCCTGATACGAATGTATGTAGGAATGAATCCCCAATTTTAGCGTCTGCGACAGCAATTGTCTTATCTAAAAATGGACCTGTCTCTGTTAATCCTAAAAAATGACCGAAAGCAAATGCCACAAATAAAGCACCTAATAAGTTGGCTAGTGTTACCCAGAACCAGTTAATACATAATTGCGTGAATGTGATTTTTCTTGCGTATAATGCTAAAGGTACGGTCATCATATTACCAGTGATTAAATCAGCCCCTGCTAATAAGACAAGAATCAAACCAAGTGGGAAGACAGAAGCTCCAATTAATGTGATGAAGCTTCCCCACTCTGCTGGCATAGCTGCCATAACACGAATATCTAATAAAAATCCTAATGCGATAAATGCGCCGCCTAAAAAACCAAGAACGAGCATTTTTTTGATTGGTGATGCGACTTTCTCGACACCAACATTTACAGCAATTTCTGCGATTTCTGCAGGTTTATTAAAACTCATAACTTCTTACATCTCCTCAAATTTGTACATTATCCACCGATATGAGACATCTCGATTTTATGTTTCTTTCTCTCTTTCATCGTCTGCTCATTTCGTTCATCTGAATAACGATCGTTTCTGTTTTCCCAAACATGTGAAATCTGTTTTAATACGATTTCATCATCTTCTTCATTGCGAATTAAGTCTCGTAAATCCGTTCCTTTTGTCGCAAATAAACATGTGTATAACTTCCCTTCAGCCGAAATACGCGCACGTGAACATGTAGAGCAAAATGAGTCGGTAACAGATGATATGACACCAATCTCTGTCTTTTGATCTGCGTATTCAAAGCGGGATGCGACCTCCCCTGTATAGTTCGGGTCAATCGGTTGAATGGGCGAAAAAGCATTTACTTTTTCAACAATCTCTTTTTTCGAAACAACATCATCTAAACGCCAGCCATTTGAATTTCCAACATCCATATATTCAATATAGCGAAGAATATGTTGTCTCTCCTTGAAGAAAGCAGCCATCTGTTCAATATCTTGATCATTGACTCCCTTCTTCACCACCATATTAATCTTCACTTGAAGTCCTACTTCAGCGGCTTTTTCAATACCTTCTAAAACAGTTTTCACTCGACCACGTCGACCATTCATCTCAAAGAATCGATCCTCATCTAATGAATCCAAGCTAATCGACACTCTTTGTAAACCTGCATCTTTTAAAGGTTGGGCGAATTTTTTTAATAGTGTCCCGTTCGTCGTCATCGCAATATCTTTCACACCTTCTACAGCGTCAATCATGTGAATAAGTGTAGGTAAGTCTTTTCGTAATAAAGGTTCTCCACCTGTAATCCGAATTTTTTCAACTCCGAGCGATACAAATACTTTTACCAGTCTTTGAATTTCTTCAAAACTGAGGATTTTATCGTGTGGTAAAAAGGCATAATCAGGTCCAAATACTTCTGCTGGCATACAGTAGCTACAACGAAAATTACAACGATCTGTTACGGATATTCGTAAATCCCTAAGCGGTCTTTGAAGTTGGTCTTTAACATGATTCATATGAAATTCCTCCTTCTTTTTTCATCCAAATTAACATTCGTCTTGTAATTGAATGCGTTCTTGATGTGTATATACATTCATTCCCTCTTTTCGAATGAAGCCTACTGTTGTAATACCTAAATGGTCTGCTAATTCTAAAGCCAAAGCGGTTGGTGCAGATTTTGATAAGACGATTTCACAGCCAATTTTAGATACTTTCAGTAAAATTTCTGAAGAGATGCGTCCACTGAATACAATGATTTTATCTTGCATCGAGATTTGATTACGTAGGCAATAACCATAAATTTTATCGAGTGCATTATGACGACCGATATCCATACGACTTAACACGATACCTGAAGCATCACAGAGTGCAGCATTATGCACACCGCCTGTTTCCTGAAAAATTGTCGCATCATTTTGCATGTCATGCATGAGACGATGACATTCTTCTGGTGTAACGCGCACATGTACTTCTTCCATCTTCTTTGCCACTAAAGCGTCATTCGCAAAGACAAATCCTTGACGACTTGCACCACAACACGATGTAATGTAGCGCTTATTTTGCATCTGTTGGAAATATGGATTGACACGTTTTGTTTTCACATGAACGAACCCGTCTTTCTCTTGATGCCAAATTTGTTCAATATCATCAAAATCTCGAATGACACGTTCAGAAGCTAGGTAGCCAATAACCATATCTTCTACATATTCAGGTGTACAAACCATCGTGACAAATTCTTCTTGGTTTACTTTTACAGTAACCGCGTATTCTGTCACAATCGTATCTTCCATTTCTTCCGCATTATTTCTCACAATACGAAGAACATTTCTTTTTACTGTGTTTTCCATCTGGCATCTCCCTCTACTCCGTAATATTGTCCTCAAAGACAAAAACAGAAATGGCAATATCCTCTTCAATTTTAATATCAGAGAAAAGGTGAACAAGCTTAGAACCAACTAACTCCTCCATGCCATCAGGTGTTTTTTCAGCATATAAATCTTGAATCATCGAAGTTCTCGCAGCGTGAACCATTTTAAGTCCTTCTGGCGAATTTGCGATGAATTTTTCCGTTGGTGTGATATTTCCCACCAATGTCGATACTGCCATATTCTCCACAAAAACGGTGTGAATTCGTTCTGGACCTTTACCGAATAAATCCTTTCGTAGCTTACGAATAATATCATTAAACGCATGAATTTTTTGAGACATATTAACCATTCTCCTCACATGTTTTTACTTGATTTTACCATTTCAACGACGAGCCCACCCTTACAATTGGTTAATGATAAAGCAACTCCTCAAAAATTTAAAGAGCTTTTTTTATTGATAATAATTCTCAATAAAGAATATTTCTCGGATGATATTGTGTAATCGGATGAATAGGTCTATAATTGTGTCAGTTATATGGATTTTTCTTTTCGTTATGATTTTTGGGATTTTCTTATTCCATTCGAATGGGTAAATGCTATTTTTCTTAACGATGAGTTAAATCTAACAATTTAAAAAGTAGATTGGATTTTTAGCAAGAGATGCTAAGAATTTTATCCACCATGTCTAATCAACATACAAACATTTTGTGTGTTGATTCATGGTGGATTTTTTTTACAAAGTTTCGATACACAGATCATCACTTGTTTATTTATTTTGTGGAATTTAGGGAATAGAAATACATAACAAGATAAATTTTTAAAAAAAGCTCATTTTTTCTATTCTCTCATTTTTTTCAAAATGAACGCGCTGATGATAACGTATCAAAATACAAAACGGAGGAACTAGCCCATGACACAAATCAAAATTAACGGTTTGCCTTATGACGTTGAACCAGATGCAACGATTCTTGAGACAATCAATAAATACAACATCGAACATCCACAAGTATGTTATGTACCTTCAGTTGATCCCATTAAGACATGTGATACTTGTATCGTCGAAGTAGACGGTCAACTTGTACGCTCATGTTCAACAAAAGCGGTCGACGGTATGAACATTCAACTCGACTCCCCTAATGCTAAAGGTGCACAAACAGAAGCGATGGATCGTTTACTCGAAAACCATATGTTATATTGCACAGTTTGCGATAACAACAATGGCAACTGTACATTGCACAACACAACTGAAATGATGGGTATTGAACATCAAAAATATCCATTCTCTCCAAAAGAAGAACCAGAGAATGCAGTAGATAGCTCTCACCCATTCTACCGTTACGATGCCAACCAATGTATCGCTTGCGGTCAATGTGTTGAAGTATGTCAAAACCTACAAGTTAACGAAACATTATCACTGGATTGGGAAGCTGAACGTCCTCGTGTTATTTGGGATGAAGGCGTCGACATTAACGATTCTTCATGTGTAAGTTGTGGTCAATGTGTAACAGTATGTCCATGTAACGCACTAATGGAAAAATCAATGCTTGGTGAAGCTGGCTTCATGACAAGTATTAAACAAGATACATTAGAACCAATGATTGATTTAATCAAAGAAGTAGAACCAGGTTATAGCGGTATTTTTGCAATTTCTGAAATTGAAGCAGCGATGCGTAGTAAACGTACAAAGAAAACAAAAACAGTTTGTACATTCTGTGGTGTTGGTTGTTCATTCGAAGTTTGGACAAAAGGTCGTAAAATCTTAAAAGTTCAACCTTCTGAAGGACCTGTTAATGCCATCTCAACTTGTGTGAAAGGTAAATTCGGTTGGGACTTCGTCAACTCAGAAGAACGTATTACAAAACCATTAATCCGTAAAAACGATGAATTCGTTGAATCATCTTGGGATGAAGCACTTGATTTAATCGCTACAAAATTGGGCGGTATTCAAAAAGAACATGGTCCTGGCTCTGTTGGATTCATTTCTTCTTCAAAAATTACAAACGAAGAAAACTACTTAATTCAAAAAATGGCGCGCCAATTATTCGAAACGAATGATGTCGATAACTGTTCACGCTATTGTCAATCACCTGCTTCAGACGGTTTACAACGTACAGTTGGTATCGGTGGTGACGCAGGTACGATTAAAGACATTGCAAAAGCAGGCTTAGTTATTATCATTGGTGCAAACCCAGCAGAAGGACACCCTGTTTTAGCAACACGCGTAAAACGTGCACATAAATTACACGGTCAAAAATTAATCGTTTCGGACGTTCGTAAAAACGAAATGGCAGAGCGCTCAGACATTTACATGCATCCAAACCAAGGTACAGACCAAGTATGGTTAATGGCTGTTACAAAATACATCATCGACCAAGGTTGGCATGATGAAGCGTTCATCCAAAACAATGTGAATTTCTATGAAGAATTCAAACAAGTTCTTGATAAATACACACTTGAATACGCTGAAAAAGAAACAGGTATTTCAAAAGAGACATTAATCGAAGTAGCGAAGATGATTAAAGAAGCAGACGGTACATGTGTACTGTGGGGTATGGGTGTTACACAAAATAACGGTGGTTCTTATACTTCAGCAGCTATCTCAAACTTACTACTTGCGACAGGTAACTACCGTCGTCCAGGCGCAGGTGCTTATCCATTACGTGGTCACAATAACGTACAAGGTGCTTGTGATATGGGTACATTACCAAATGTATTACCGGGTTACCAAAAAGTAACGGACGATGCAGCGCGTCAAAAATTCGAAGAAGCATATGGCTCAAAAATCCCAGCTGAACCTGGTCGTACAAACATGGCAATGCTTGATGCGATTACAGATGGCGATATGAAGGCGATGTATTTAGTTGGGGAAGATATGGCATTAGTAGACTGTGATTCAAACCACGTCGATTATGTATTATCACAACTTGAATTCTTCGTTGTACAAGATTGCTTCCTATCACGTACAGCTCAATATGCAGATGTCATCTTACCAGCATCTCCATCACTTGAAAAAGAAGGTACATTCACAAATACAGAACGTCGTGTTCAACGTCTATATCAAGTACTTCCATCTCTTGGAGAATCAAAACCAGACTGGGTTATTCTACAAGATGTAGCACGTCGTTTAGGTGCTGATTGGAACTACAGCCATCCAAGTGAAATCTTCGCTGAAATGGCAAGCTTAACACCATTCTTTGCACAAGCAAACTATGACGTTCTTGAAAACTGGGGTAGCTTCTGTTGGGGTAGCCTAGATGGTAAAGATACACCACTTCTTTACGAAGATGGCTTCAACTTCCCAGACAAAAAAGCACGCTTCGCATTAAATGACTGGATTCCACCAGTAGAATATGAAGCACAATATGATTGCTTAATTAATAACGGACGTATTTTAGAACACTTCCACGAAGGAAATATGACGAATAAATCACAAGGTATTCAATCAAAAGTACCTGAAATTTATGTCGAAGTATCACCTGAACTTGCAAAAGAACGTGGTATTGAAGAAGGTGCATTACTTCGATTAGTATCACCAAATGGCGCACTAAAATTACCAGCGTTAATTACAGACCGTGTACAAGGTAACGAACTATTCTTACCGATGAACTCGACAAGTAAAGATTCAGCAATCAACTTCTTAACAGGTCAAACATTAGATGTGAATACATCTACACCTGCTTATAAACAAACAAAAGTACGTGTGGAAGTTTTAAAATCAAAAGGTAAATCACCGCTTCCAAGAACAAATCCACGTTCTAAAAAACGTCATCCGCAAAACGGTGTTGAAGTACAACGTAAATGGGATCGCCCAGGTTATGTACACTTAACAACGAACGGGGGAGAATAATTATGGCTGCACCAATTAATACGATTAAAAAACAAGTTCTAACAGAAGAACAAGTAACAGAACAAAAGCTAGAAAACTTAAAGCAATTAGTGAGCGAAAACGACAGTGCCATTCAACAAATCATGCAATTGATTGGTGAACTTGATTCAATCGGCGCTTTAGAGGCAGCAAACAAAATGCTTGAAGCAAAAGAAGACGTAGCAAATATCGCATTAGGTCAATTAACAAGTAAACCTGTAACGAACATCATCAATAACATGATGGGCGCTGCAGGGGCACTTGCCTCTTTAGATCCTGCTGTTACAACAAAGTTAGTAGCAGGTTTGATGAGTGGCGTGGACGAAGCGAACAAAGCAATCGCTGAACAAGATAAAATCAGCAAACTAAAACTCATCAAAATGATGAACGATCCAGATGTCAATCGCGCGATGAATTTCGGTATCCATTTCCTTAAAGGGCTTGGCAGTAATTTAAAATAGTAAGGTGGTATACCCCGTATGTTAACAAAAGAAAATGTGGTGAATGCATTAAAAGACGTGCAAGATCCTGAACTTCATAAAAGCGTTGTCGAACTAAATATGGTACGCAATGTTCAAATTGATGGTACGCATGTTTCGTTAGAAGTAGTGCTAACAATTAAAGGTTGTCCGCTAAAAGCTAAAATCCAACAAGACGTGGAAGATGCATTAAAAGCAATCGGCGCAACAGAAGTAGCATTACAATTCGGTACAATGACCGATGAAGAACGCATGGCTTTAACTGCTTCGTTAAAAACACAAAACGTCAACAAGCAAGGTATGCCGAAAATGTTAGAACCCGATTCAGGTGTACAATTTATCGCCATCACAAGTGGTAAAGGTGGCGTAGGTAAATCAACCGTAACGATTAACCTAGCGACTGCACTTGCGAGACTTGGCAAACGTGTTGGGATTGTGGACGCTGATATTTATGGCTTTAGTATTCCTGCTATGATGCGTACACAGCAAAAACCGACGATGATTGACCAAACAGCGATTCCTGTAGAAGTAGCAGGTGTTAAAATTATGTCGATGGGCTTCTATACAAAAGACAATCAACCTGTGATGTGGCGTGGACCAATGCTAAATAAATGGATTCGTAACTTCCTTGTAAACACACATTGGGGCGAACTCGATTATTTACTAATTGACCTACCACCAGGAACAGGAGATGTCGCAATCGATGTCGCGGCGATGATTCCACAAGCAAAAGAAATCATCGTCACAACACCACATAACACCGCATCATACGTTGCATCTCGTGCAGGTATGATGGCCATTCATACAAAACATGAAGTGTTAGGTGTCGTTGAAAACATGGCATACTTTGAAACACCAGATGGTCAAAAGAACTATATTCTAGGTCAAGGTGGCGGCGACAACCTTGCACGCTCACTAAAATGTGAGGTTATCGCACGCGTACCATTCGCAAAACCAGAAGAAAATCTTGGCTCATCGATTTACGATGAAGACTCTGTCGTAGGTGAAGTATTCACAAACCTTGCAGAAGACATCATTTATAGCTAATTTAAAAACAGGTTGGAACATATACACTATGCTTCCAACCTGTTTTTTATTATTGAATGTACCCTGCTTTTCGCAACACTTCCATGAAGTAAAAGCGATATGTGTTTTGAACAAAACTCTCAAGTGATAATCCTACATTCAATTGATATTTTGAAAAGATAAAGAAAAAGCGCTTATCCCATTTTGAACGTAACAGCACGCCCGCTTCCTCTCCGTACTTCTTTGTAAACTCCACAATGAGTGGTTCAATCATATGTGCACAATGCTCTTTTAAATTACCTAATGCATCCGCATCTTTATCTTGTTGGAACTGTTTAATCCATAGTTTTAACTGCTCATCCATACTAAAAAACATCCTTTTCTATCGAGTTTCTTCCTATTTAATATTATACTATTTTTCGATTGAGAAATCTGCTCTCACTGCTGTTTAAGTGTATGCCCATTAACAAACCCCAGTTAATTGCGTCTGTAGCTCTCTTACAAACTCAATCCCCTTTTCGTACATATCACGTACATCACGCTCAAAAGCATCCGTTTGTAAAAATAAAAAGACGCGTCCACCCGACTGTCATCCGATAAAAGCTTGCTGTTTTTCATTCGAATTAGGTGATGATACAACCGCCCAGCGCTTATTCTGCTCTGGTTGTTCTATATCTTCTACCAATGTAAAATGCAGTTTTTTTGTATAAAATGCAATCGCCTCATCATAATCTTTTACGACAAGTACGACATGTACAATCGATTATTTCATCTCGATTTTCCTATTAAAAAAGACTAAGGATTCCTCCTTAGCCTTCTCTCTTATAATGAACGCTTTAAAATTTCTTTTACGTCTTCTTTTGATAGTGGTACATAGCTACCGATTTTTTCAGCAACCATTGAACGCTCTGCCATTAAATCAAGCTGTGCATCATCAATATCAAAATCAGCTAATTTTGTTGGCGCACCAATTGAAGTCCAGAATTCTTGTAAAGCCGCAATCGTTTCTTTCGCAAGCTCTGCATCCGTCTTCCCTGTCGCATCTAAATCAAAGACATTCTTACCTAGTTGCGCTACTTTTTCAGGTTTTTGTTCGCTAACGAATGACATCCAAGAAGGGAATAGAATCGCTAAACCACCACCATGTGGAATATCATACACAGCAGAAACTGCATGTTCAATCATATGTGTCGCCCAGTCTGTTTTCACACCCATTGATAAGACACCATTCAATGCGAATGTACTGTTTAACATCATTACTTCACGATATTCGTATGAATGTAAATCCTTCACAAGTTTTGGACCTACTTCAAGTACTGTACGTAAAATCGACTCGCCAAAACGGTCTTGTAGCGGTGTGTTCGTTGACGCATTGAAATATTGCTCGAATACATGCGACATTGTATCGACAATACCATAAATTGTTTGATTCAATGGTACAGAATACGTCAATTCAGGATCTAAAATACTGAATTTCGGATACGTATAAATCGAACCGAATGAACGCTTATCATTCTCTTCCCAGTTTGTAATAACACCGCCACTATTCATTTCAGAACCTGTTGCTGCGATTGTTAACACTGTTCCAAAAGGTACTGCCGATGTTGGCACTGCTTTTTTAAGAATAATATCCCATACATCTCCATCGTAACGTGAACCAATAGCAATCGCCTTGGCACAGTCAATAACACTACCGCCACCAACAGCTAAAATAAAATCAAGTTCATGCTCTTTTACAAGATCAATCCCCTTTTGAACAGTTGTCAGACGTGGATTTGGTTCTACACCAGCAAGCTCAACTACTTCTTTACCTGCAGCTTGTAGATGTTTTATTACTTCATTATAAACACCATTCTTTTTAATACTACCGCCGCCATATAATAGAAGAACGCGTTTTGCATCCGTTGGTATTTCTTGATCTAATGACTGAATTTGCCCCTTACCAAAAACAATTTTCGTTGGGTTTTGATACTTAAAATTTTCCATGCATGTTCCTCCTTGGATTCATCTATCACTTTGAATGTACTTAGCTTACATTTTTTAACGCATGGATACAATTAATTAGCTCATTTTTTTAAAACGAGTGGTAATACATTTAGTACAATCATACACACCGTAAAAATCCAACACACTATATGCATAGTCGGAACTACATCTGCTAAGGCGCTCATATCATTGTGACTGATCCAATCTACAATCATCGTTATAAACGAACACAGAGTCAACGCAGTTGCTGAAAGTGCAACCCACATCGCTATGTAACCTCTCTTAAACTGTAAAAGCCTGATTACTGTTGCAACAAGCGCTATACTTAAAAAAATTATCCACATGAACAATCACTCCTTAACGTAACGAATGTTGCGTTGTTACACGATTTCTTTTCAATCTCCCTAAATATCGCTTCATAATCCAGTAGCACCCATAGCCGATTGCTCCACCAAGCGTATTTAATAGTAAATCATCCACATCAAATAATCCAAGCGTGAAAATATATTGGACTGTTTCATAGAATAAACTACACATAAAAGTTGTACCAATTACCTTCAGCCATGTTGGACGCTTGAAAATGAGTAGTCCCGCAAAGAAGCCAAATGGTACAAAACCAATAACATTCCCAATAAGATTACGCATCGCACTCAAAAATGTTGTTCCCTCTATTTGTATATACGATTGAATCGTATGGAAAGGCACAAGATTCACTTCTTTCAAAAAGAATAGCCCCTCCTCTTGAAACAACAATAAGCGCCCAATCTGACTGATACTATAATATTTCATCAGTAATTGATACGTTAACAATAGTAAATAGAGCAGAAAAATCCCCCATAAAATCCCCTTCATTGATTTTTGCATCTTACACCTCTTTATCTTTTATCTATACAATAGAACGCTTCACAAATGACAAAGTTACCATAAAAAGGATTATATACAAAAAATAATAGAATATATATGGAGAAAAAATCGTAGCGCTTATAAAGCAGCTTTGGACAAAACATTTCACTTCTTTTTTAGCGTTCGCAAAGAAAAACTGGAACCGCGTCACAGCGCGATTCCAGTTTTTCTTATACTTATATTCTCTTTTTACGCTTAGATTTTTCTCCAAACTTGTAAACTGACTATGAATAAAACGAGACTAATGAATATAAAATAGAAAGGCATTGCAAGTAACGTACCATTATGCCAGATGCTCATGCCATAAACCACTAAGCTAACTACTAGATAATAACCTAGACTGAATAATGCACTTGCTGAACCTAATACATCTTGAAAGTCGACTAATGCGAGACTTAAACAATTCGGTAGAGCTGTTCCCATACCAAATAACAATACAAAAATACTAATGAGCATCGCTGACATCTGAATTGTTGTTGGTAATAAAACAACACTCGCTGAGAGTACCGCACCTAGTAACGTAATCGCTATACCTAACAAAATGATTTTTTCAGGCACAACTTTAGAGACTAAATACTTAGATAGATAAGCACCCGCAATGGTAGCACAGGCTACAAGAATACCCAACAATCCATAAGACATACTCGTCAATTCAAATAACTGTGTAAAAATAAAAGGTGCTTCTGTATAGTAACTAAACAATAAACCATTGATCCCACCAATTAAAACACCATAATACCAGAGACGTGAATTTCTCCACATACGCGTTATGATTGGACGAATTGGTTGTATCGTTAAAGGTAATTGAACCGTTTCTGGCAGACGGAAAAAAACATAACAAAAAACAAAAATGCTCATGAAAATTAATAAAACAAATACCCATTTAAACCCTACGTAATAATCTGTAAAGCCACCAATTAATGGACCGATTGCAGGTGTAAATGCTAAAGCAGCAGAAATTTGTGCAAAGCGCTGATGACGTTGCACCCCTGAAAAACTCTCACGCAAAATCGTTTGCGTAATAACAGAGCCCACGCTTGCTCCAAATGCTTGAACAAAACGCGCAACGAGCAATACATCCATTTCCTTCGCTAACAAACAAAGTACACTACCCACAAAATAGAAAAATAATCCACACAGCATAGCTTTACGTCGTCCAATCCAATCAGACAAACGCCCAAAAAAGAATACACCCAATGCAAAAGCTACAAAATATATACTCATGACTAGCTGCACATCACTCATAGAAACTACAAAAGCACTTGCAACAGCTAGCAATGTCGGACTAAAAATCGTTTCACTAATCTGCGGAAAACCCACTAATATCGTTAATAATACTAAACTCGGTACATGATTTCCGATGTTTTTCTTCAAAATAAATCTCCCCTATAAAATCATTTTTAGGTTGAAAGAAAAACATCGTAACTTGGGAAATGGTGGCTTCACGAGCTTAATTCTCTCTAAATCACTCATGAATTCACTTCCTTTATAATACGGTTATTATAACAGTTATACATTTTATATAGTTATATTCTTTTTTTGCAATACACTTACCGCATGCGATGAATAAACTACTAATAAGAGAATATATTTTTATATTAAAAGATTACTTCTCTTAAATTATTTTCAACATTATATTCATTTGATATGAAGTAACATTTATAAATGGTCTTGAATGATTTTGAATATAAAAAATCCTTTAGACCAATATAGCCTAAAGGGTTTGATGTAGCTTTAGAAGAATGTTTGTTCAAAAACAACCCATAGACCATAATTTAAGCTAAATTAAAAGAGCCCGTTTTGAACAGTTCAACTTTATTTCAAAGCTACAACACTTTCGTTAGGTGACAACATTCGAAAAGATCCAAATAAGAATCCCGCCCAAATTATCATAATAAAAATTATATTTTTCTTCTTACGAAATATTAGATCCTCCATAAAGTTTCACCTTCTTTTTCTTATTAGATTAAATAATTTATTTAGCAGGGGGTTTTTTTAAATAAGTCCATGCTATAGCTTTTCAAATCATTAGGATTTATAAGATTATATTTTTCTTTGACTTCTCTAAAATAGGTTTCTATCAAATCTTTAGAAATCTTATCATAGCTGTATTCATCTGGTTTTAAATTTTTACGTGTTGTAGACCATGGACGTTCTGAATGTGTCATTTGTTCTAATGTTTTTCCGCTGTAGCACCCAAAATACTTAACAACACAATCTAATAATTCTCTTTCTTCCGTAGATAGAGAGAAATTATCTTTCTCTAATTTCACTGTATCAATTACATTATGTCCATATTCACGATATTTATAATAAGTTTCTCGATAGACTGGACCATGAACCCAGGCTTCACAATCATCTTTAAATAAAAATTTTCCGTTGAAAACTTTATTAAAAGATTGAGAATAGTATAGAAGCTTTTGAAGCGATAACGGCGTGACATCTTCACACTTTAAAAGAAGATATCTTATGACACTATCAATCTTCTTCTCAGATTTAGGTAGTTCAATACGTAACTCTTTTACTGCAACTTTACTTTTTCTATAGGCTACATCTGTTAATTGATTTTTACCTTTTTCTAAGATGTTATGATATTTACGAGAATCATCTTTTATTGAATTAAGCATAGAAAGGTATTCTTTTACAGGATATTGTTCCACATTGTAATAACGGATTATTGTGGTTTCTGACCAACCTAAAACCTTAGCTAAAGGTTGTTTACCAATATTATATTTTTCCGTTATTTCATCAATTAATTTTTTTACGGTCTCAGTACGTGCGAGTGTATATGCTGCTTTCATTTTATCAATATTAGCGTCATGAAGTTCTGCAACGTATAGTTCTTCATGGCAATCTGAATTTGGACATTTAGCAACTGTTGCTAAATAAGTGAATTTTATTCCCTTAATTTCAGTAGTTATTTTTTGCTCAGCTGTTTCAAATACAACTAAATCACGACATTGCTCGCATAGCGCTGTATTATGCATAGATATTCTCTCCTGTTTGGTGGTAACTAAAGTTGTTAACCAGAAAACACCTTAACATAATTAAGGCGTTTTATGGTTAACAACTAGCAATCAAAATAATAAGACATTGGTTTTTCGGCAGGGTGACAAGAAATAACATATGCTTCGTCGTTAGATGAAGTAGTTATTAAATTTATTTTTATATAAAGTTCTAACTCCTGATCTTCCCCATTAATATCTGTCAATGTAGTTTCTTTTTTGAAAACATATAACATTTCATGAGCGAATATAGGGTTAGAATTTTGCACGACTTCAGAGAAATCTTTAGGTACAAGACTTAAAAGAAGTTTTTTTAAATCCGCATCTTTCAACCCGAATTCAGATACGAAAACTGAATTTTTCTCTCGTGTTTTCCTATCCAAACATATGGTGAAGCGTGAAGATTCTTTGATACAGATAAAAAATTTTTGTAAATAAATATCAATACTTTGTTCTGTTTCTTGCCTACCTATAACATCCCCCCTTACACAAACTTTTATTTAGGAACGTTATTTAGTTTTGTTTTGTATACTTTATAAATCTTTGGTTCATTAAAATCCCGTATTGTGAAAGGGAGGTTTTTTTAATGTTCCAGAATTGATCCATTTAATGAATTAAGATTTCTAAGCAAAATAGGGAGGCTTGTATCTTACGATTATCTTCGGTATAGAAAAAGTTTTAAAAGTCCAAACACTATCTTGCATTGCACTATATTGTAATGTAAGATAGCTGTAACAAGCATATGGAGGTGAACAACCTTGTCCACAACTAGTCAAATGTTAAAGGGGCTATTAGAAGGCAGTTTACTGGCATTAATAGCAAAAAGGGAAACCTACGGATATGAAATTACTGAGAAATTGAAAGAACACCATTTTGCAGTTGTTAGTGAAGGAAGTATTTATCCTGTATTAATTCGATTGCAAAAAAACAACTTTGTAACGGCTGTCCAAAGACAATCACCAAGTGGACCTAAAAGGAAATATTATTCGATTACGACAGAAGGACAAGAAGAATTAGAAAGGTTTAAACAGCATTGGAATAAGGTTTCATCTGGAGTATCTTCACTATTAGAAGAGGAGGAAAAATGAAATGTTATCAAAACAAGCAAATCAATTTATCATTGAACTAAAAATGTACTTGATGTCAAAAGGAAAAAATGACCACGAAATTAATAGCGTGATAGATGAACTAAGCGACCATTTACTTCAAGCAGAAGCAGCAAGGAAAAATATTAAGGATATTATTGGGGATTCTCCACGTGCATATATGAAAAGCATTGGTCAAGAAATGGGGTTTGATATAAGAGAGTTTTTAATTTTAACCCCAATGACCGCTTTATTATTAATTGCATATGTTTGTTTTTCTCCTGCGATTCTAGGAGAGTTTTCACTATCTGAAATTGGGGTGTTCGGAGTCATTGCTGGGATTGTTTTGTCACTAATTCTATATGGATTTCTGTTAGTGAGAGTCTTGCCAAAAATGTTCTATTCTAGATGGTTTTACTTAATTATTGGACTAGCTTATCTGCTTTTGACGGGCTTTTTCGTTCTGGTGTATTTATTTGACAAAGAACCCTTTTTTATAGCCACTCCATTACAAAATAATTTAATTCTATTAGGATGTATTCTTATTTTTATTATTTGGTCCCTATACTCAAAGATTTGGACTTCTATTATTATTCCGATTTTCATCTCAATTGGACCAATTGCTGAGCGTTTCATTCCTGAAAATATTAACGAGGATCCATTTTATATTACGCTCGCTACTATATTTAGTGTTCTTTGTCTAATCGTACTATTTTATTTTATATTTAGAAATGGTAAAAAGAATTCTGTATCTTAAGACAGTAAATATCAGTTACTAAAATTTAAGTGTTTTTTTATAAAAGCTACATATTAACTGAAATGAAACCTCCATTTTTATAAATTTCCACTAAAATGGAGGTTTTGTAGTTAGTGATTCCCTAACTTTGATTTGGGAATGTTTTTTTGTTCTACTCTGTTTATTTTATAAATTGTTGATATACCAATCTTGGAACTAATTTTTCGGTTTAAATATTTAAAAGCGTAATATTTAAATGTTATTTTTAGTTGAACATTCTTTACAGATAAATTTGCCTTCAAGATTTAAATAAGCCTTAATTTCAGTAAACCCTTTTCTTTTTGGATATTTTAGTTGTACAAATACTTCTTCATCACCTTTAATTTCTGTATTACACTTCATACATTTTGGAATTATTAATGGCATCATATTCCCTCCAATTTTCATCAATACTATATCTATAATTTATTACGATTGAGATGTACAAACGTTTCATTTCTAAGATAATTTTAGTTCCAAAGCGTCGTTTGGTAGTATTTCTTTACCAAATGTTATTCAATAATATGGCCCTTTAATGAAATAACTTTATTATCACTTACCAGATTCTTAATCCACAAGAAAAACCGAAATTCCTTCTTTATAGAGATAGGAAATTCCGGTTCATCTTTTTTATAAACGGTTAAACTTTTTTCAAATTAACAATAATTGTTGGTTTGGAATAAAGTTTGATTAAAAGTATGCTGCAAATGTTGATTCTATAGATAGAAGAAACCCACACATTTTGAACAAAGATTGATCAAAATATATAGGTTTCATATTTAAGCGGATTTAGTTTTTATAAAAAAGATTGATTAAAACTAGTTATATGACCATTAAATTCTGTACTTAGCAGCACACTTCCAAACCTATAATGTTGGTTTTTCAGCTATCTAAAATCTTTTGTTGGAACTTCTGAAAAGCCCAGAGTAGATATTTGCATAATGGAATTAAACAAAACTTCACTTATAATAGACTGTGGAACATCGATGCGTCTACTATATGCTTTTAAAGTCCAATTTTCTGCAACTGCACGCTCTCCTTGTAACTCACAAGAGGCGATTACTGAATTTTGAGCATGAATTTTAGTTATTTCCTTCGCTTGATAACGTCTTGTACTATTAGCCACAGCTCTATAAATAATATTATAGATTTGACCGATTGAAAATTGATCTAGTAAATTCTCTAAAACTCGATATGTTTTCTCTCCTGGAGTAAAATTATATCCGACTTTCCGCATCTCATATAATAGATACTCTTCACTTTCTTTCAGCGCTACTTTCTTCCACATCTCGTAACAAAATTCTTCATCGAAAATTTCTGGATTAGGATACATTAACCTCTTAATCAACGCACCATAGTCTCCATCCTCTGAAATCACATTAATTTCGTATTTAGCGTCATATATTCGATAAGTTACACCTTCCGCTCCTGTTTCATCAACCCTTATATCAAAAGCATCTAACGAAGACTCCCTACTTACTTTTATTATCTTTCTGGCTACTAAAGTTTTTATTATTTCTTGTACAAACTTTTCTGTTGGAGCCAAAATTCTATCTATCTTCCCCAATGGATTGATAATACTCATATCTTCTGATAGTGAGCATCGAAGAAGTGCACTCATATAAAGTCTGTCTTCTAGAGTTAGATTATCTTCCAAGATTTTTAGAACTTCATTACTTTCCAAAGCGTTTTGAACTTTTTCTATTTTCTCTTGTAACGCTTTTTTTAGTTGTTCTTCTTTTTCTAAAAACATTACCTTGTGCTCTGCTTTACATAATCGACAATTACAAAAACGCTTGTTTTTATCATGGCCACACTGTAGACAATTTACTTTTTCCTTTTCATACATGCTTGATTTCGATTTGAATTTCACCACTAATTGGCATCCACATTTTTCACATTTTTCATCCACAAATTTTGTCGGGAAAGTTTTAATTAACGTTGATGGCGTTGTAGAAATTTTGTATTCATCCAGTATATCTTGAATTTTTTCATTTCTATAGTATTTTTCAATGACTTCTACAATTTGTTCATTTGATAAATGTTTTAAATTTTTATTAATATTATTAAAATTTATACTCTCGATAGATATTCGCACTAAAGTACCTCCATAAAAACATCTGTTCGTTGAAATTATTATATGCGATTAACTATACCAAGTTCAATTAATTAATGGCGTCTCTAGTGAACTTTCTACAAGTATAAAATGACTATCGATTAAAACTATTTTTTCTTTCTAGGTAGATAAATATATAAATTTAAAGATTTAACGAAGCTTCTTATATCATATTCTTCATTCTTTTCAAAAATAAAGTTTCTAGATGTTAAAACTATCATTTTCATTCTTCTATTAGTTTCAATATATTGAAGCCTACCAAACAACAAAATAGGTAGATTTAAATAAAACAAACCGAATCGTTTAATAATAACTATTACAACAGCGATGATTACGATTATTACCAACGTACTCACAGACTCATTTACAGTAATAAAAGGTAAAATGAAGAGGCCTACGTATTCTAATGATTTTTCTTTTCCCATATCCTCATTATGTATTTCTTTTATTTTAGAAATTGGATTTTTTGTACTTTCCACCAGCTTTTTATAATTGTTCTGTATGCTCCGCAAATAAAGGAATAAAAAGAGGAGTTGTAATATTAAAAAAATCGTTACCAAAATTAAATTTGGTTTATAATTCAAAAATACTATTGTTATAGCGGGTATCAAAGAGGAGTATATCCACACAATTTCCGTAAATATCTTACTAACATTCTTTAAGTAAATAGATACAATCATAAATATACCGAAAATTAGAATCATCATATTCACATTAACTAAAAAATGAATATTATCTATTAAAAAAGATCCTATTGCGTTCATCTATAACTCCCCTTTCATACACATTATAGTCTAACTAATTGTTGAGTTTCTATAGATTCCCGATCAATTATTAACTCTTGATCTTTCGTAAGAATTACTTGATCGAAATTATTCACCGACACTTTTCCAGATATTAAGAACAATAAAATATGACTATGTTTTGGTGCTCTAATTTCAAATTGGTTATTTATAAAATAAATTTCTTTCCTCTCCAACCTTGCAATTAAATCACTATTAGAAGTAATTTTATCAATATTGAAAGTATTTAATTGAGTAAACAGCCTATTGTATTTCTTATTATTAATTTCGTTATAAATTTCCTCGAAATTTGAAATAATATGGCTATTTTTTATTTCAACTATTTTTTCACTTCTAACTCTATTAAAGTAGGCTTCATAATTACAAATTTTTTCGAATCTTGAACTATTTTGTATAATTACCTTATCTTCTAATAAATTAAAATAGAAATCAAAGTTCCCATCAAGCATTAATAATTTTTTATTTGTTTTATGAAGAGTTTGTTCGGTAAATTCTCCTATTAAAGAGCTCTCTGATATGAGTTTATTTCCATCAAATTGCTTAATAAATATTTCGTTATCAATTTTATATATCATCAAAGAATATTTCGAGCTATCTCCTATATTGTGTATCGTGTCAATCTCATCCGAAAAATCTTGGAAGTAATCAAAAATCCCTTTGAAAAATTCATTATTTTCTTTCAAAAATTCGATTGCTATGGTATCTATACACTCTCGATCCTTAACTAATGGATTATATTCTCTAAATGTTAATTTGTTTAAACCTTCTTTTTTATCATTAACTTCTGACATTAGTGGTTCAATCAGATCCTTATTCAAATTTTCAAATACAAAAATTTGATCATTAACTTTAGATGAATTTTTTTTATATAAATAAATTTCCACGTTCGATACCCCTTTAGTTTTAGATTATAGCCAAAATTATTCTCTTTACAACTCCATCGCCAATTGCTCTGACATTAGCTCTGCTTGTTCAATTACTGTTTCTACTGCCTGTTTACTGATTTCTGGTGGGTAACCGTATTTCTTCAGTAAGCGTCGTACGATAACACGCATTTTTGCACGTGCTGATTCTCGTAAGTTCCAATCAATACTCATATTCTCTTTGATGGACTGAGTTAATTCATGTGCAATAATTTTCAATGTATCGTCACCTAGAACTTGTTCAGCTGTATCGTGTGAAGCTAAAGCATCATAAAAGGCGATTTCTTCTTTAACCATGCCATTTTCTTCGCCACGTTTATAGGCGTCGTCCATCTCTTTAGCTAACTCAATTAATTCCTCGATAACTTTTGAGGTTTCAATCGTGCGCTTATTATATTTATTCAGCGAGTTCGCTAGCATTTCAGAGAACTTGCGGGCTTGAATTAAGTTACTACGTTGTACACTGCGTACTTTACCATTCAGTAAACGATTCAATAACTCCACTGCCAAATTCTTTTGTGGTAATGCTCGAACATCCTCTAAAAATTGATCAGATAAAATCGAAATATCTGGATTCTCTAGTCCAAGCTCTTTATAAATATCAATGACATCTTCAGAGATAACTGATTTTGAAATCAATTGATTAATTTGTGCATCCATTTGAGTAGCTGTTTTCTTTTTGCTACCATCACCGATTGTTTTCACAATACTCGCTTTTACAGCTTTAAAGAAACCAATTTCATCGTTTAATTCCTCTGCCTCTTGTGTCGTCGCACATAAAGCATATGCTTTCGATAATTCCGTTACGGTATCTAAAAAGCGTTTCTTCTCTTCCTCACCTAAACCAATAATATAATCCATCGTATTGACAATTGCTTTAATGCGTTGTGATGATTTTTCGGATTTAAAACCTGAGTAATCATGACCATGTAACATTTCTAAAATAAGCTGATGTTTTTCTAACATGACATCTACGGCAAGTGCTGTATCAACACCAGCTGTTTCGCGGTCACTATCTGTATATTGCTTCAATGCTTGTTTTAAATTATCGGCAATCCCAATGTAATCAACAACTAAGCCACCTGGTTTATCTTTAAATACACGGTTTACGCGTGCAATTGCCTGCATTAAGTTATGACCTTTCATCGGCTTATCAATGTACATCGTATTCATCGCAGGTACGTCAAACCCTGTTAGCCACATATCTCGTACAATAACGATTTTTAATGGATCATCATTATCCTTCATGCGACGAGCTAAAAATTCACGACGTTTTTTATTACCGATAAACGGCTGCCATTCTGCAGGATCACTCGATGAACCTGTCATTACAATTTTAATAGCACCTTTGTCGTCATCATCTGAATGCCAATCTGGGCGAAGTTTAATGATTTCTTTATATAAATCAATCGCGATACGACGTGACATGACGACAATCATCGATTTACCAAACATTCCTTTTTCACGTTCTTCATAGTGATGAACTACATCCTGTGCCATTTTTTCAACGCGTGAACTTGCACCAGCGATTGCTTCTAAACGTGACCATTTTGACTTTAGTTTTTCTTTTGTTGATAATTCTTGATCTTCTGTAATATCTTCATAATCTTCATCAATCGCTAATCCCTCTGGTAACTCTAGAGGAATAACACGTGACTCATAAAAAATCTTAACTGTCGCACCATCTTCTACAGCCTGTGACATATCATAGACATCAATGTATTCACCAAATACTGCTGGTGTATTGCGGTCTGTTGATTCTACTGGTGTACCAGTAAATCCAATGAATGAAGCATTCGGCAATGCATCACGAACATATTTCGCATAGCCATACTTCACTTCACCTTCGTGATCTTTCTGTTGTGATAATGCTGCACCGAAACCATATTGTGAACGATGGGCTTCATCTGCCATGACAATAACATTTGTACGATTGGTTAGACATGGCATTTCACCTGTTTCTTCATCAGGTGAGAATTTTTGTAGTGTCGTAAAGATGATGCCTCCTGATTCTACATTTAATAATTCACGTAAAGATTCACTAGACTGTGCTTGGCTCGGTGATTGGCGTAAAATATCCTTCGACATTGAGAATGTTTTATACAGCTGATCATCTAAATCGTTACGGTCTGTTAAAACGACTAAAGTTGGATTATTCATTGTTTTAATTAACTTACCGGCATAGAACACCATCGATAAACTTTTACCAGAACCTTGTGTATGCCAAACGACACCAATCTTATGATCACCATCTTCCGCAGTTGCTACTTGTGCTTTTTCAACTGCTTTATTCACCGCATGGTATTGGTGATAAGCAGCTAAAATTTTGAATGTATTTTCACCATCTGATTGGAATAAAATAAAGTTTTGAATAATATCCAGTAATCGACGAGGTTCTAACATGCCATTAATCATGACTTCTAGTTGAGGTTCAGCAGGACTTGCTAATGAAGTGCCGTCAACAGTACGCCATTTCATAAAGCGTTCTTCATTCGCTGTAAGAGAACCTACACGCGCATTAATACCGTCACTCGTAATTAAAAAAGCATTGTAACGGAATAGTGTTGGAATCGCTTGTTTATACGTTTGAATTTGATTATATGCGTCTGAAATATCCACATCTTCATTTGTCGCATTTTTAAGTTCCATCACAACAACAGGTAACCCATTCACAAAGACCAATACATCCGGACGTTTATTGGATTGTCCTTCAATAATCGTAAACTGATTCACTGCCATAAAATCATTGTTTTTATAATTTTCAAAATCAAATACATAGACAGAAACAGTTGGATTATATCCATCTGTTCCTTGTACTTGTATCTCAATACCATCGGTTGCAAGTTTGTGAAATTGTTTGTTGTTTAGCGTTAGATTTGGTGAGGCATTGGCGATGATCTTTTGAACAGCTTCTTCGATAATTGAAAGTTCAAGTGTTGGATTGATTTTACGTAAAGCTTCACGTAAGCGATCAACAAGTACAACATCTTGGAAACTTTCCCGCTCTGGATTTTCACCATCTGGCGCAATATCTGGACCTTCGACAATGTCATACCCTAGTTCTTCCAACCATTCGAGTGTTGCTACTTCTAGCTCGGATTCATTGTATTTAAACATGTCTTACACCTCCAAGTCATCAGGAATTTCGATTTCACCTGATAGTAGTTTTGGTAAGAGGGTGTCGCGGAGTTGTTGAAGAGTCTCACATTCTTTATATAAATCTTTTATTTTTTCTGATATTCCAACAATTGTAGAGCCGTATAACTTCATAATTTCTCTACTTAAAGGGAATTTATAGCTTAAAGCGATTGTAGGAGTTACCCTTTGTCTGCTATTAGTTGAACCTGTCGCATTAGATATCAAATATTCATTGAAAGAATTAGACTTGCAGAGACTGTAAATGAAACTGTTTTCTTCTACTGTTTTACTTTGTAATACAACAAATTCGCTCGATGCAACATTTATCATCTTCTCATTTATATTTGTTAGCCAAATACGTGGTGTCTTGGGATTCATTTTAGAAAAAACAACACAGTTTTCTTCTATTATCCACTTATTACTTTTAATTGTTGAAACTTCATCCAAAGTAGGCAATTGATTTTTATCAAAAGCTGGTAAACTAAAATGTAAAACCTCAGTTACCTCTGTTTTAGAAGGATTAAAAGTTTTCTTTAGTAAAGTTGTAATATCAGATAATTTTAAAATATCCCACCCTTTAGGTATCTCCCCTAACTCACTTTCCACCATTTCTCCACCACTTGATTTATACGGTTTTCCTTCTTCATTTGGAAATTCGAAGTCGATGAACCAGTGTTTGAAAAGGATTTGAGAGATTTGTTCTAAATTGTGAATAGTATCATTATTTGCTTCAATTTTAGAATCAAATAGTGATAAGAAATATCCTATTTTCTTTTGGTCAAAAATATTAGGTAAAGACATTGAATACTCTAAAATAGCTTCCTTCTGGGCTCTTTGCCTGCCAGAAGTTCCAGTCATTGATTTAATAGTGGCATCTCTCACTTTTGGATGACGCATTAAATAATATATAAATTGTGGATCTCCTTTATTTTCTTTTGCTCTAACAACAAAAAACTCTGTTGAACCAAATGCAACTTCATCGTCTGCTAGAATATCTACATAAGCCGTTTTGCCATTTTCTAAACAAGGTGTAATACGTGCTACAAGAGTATCTTTGTTTTTAAATTTTGAGCCACTTTTAAATTCTGATAACTCATAACCTTTTACCTGTTTTACATATTCAGTTAAATGCTCCATTGCAATTTTTTTAGTTACAGTACCTTTTTTTAATGTCATCCTTGGATTTATTTCAAGAATATTTTTTAATTGTTGTTCTTTAAATCCCATACCCAATACCACCTAACGCTTTACGAATCTGTTCTTCTAACTCTTTAGATTTCGCAAATTGCTCAGATAATTCTGTTGTTAAACGTGTCATTTTCTCTTCAAATGGCTCGCCATCATCTTCTTCAGCTGCTAAACCCACATAGCGTCCAGGCGTTAAAATATGATTGTTTTCTCGTACTTCTTCAATTGTTGTCTCTTTACAGAATCCAGCTACATCTGCATATTCAATTTCTTTTGTACCACGCCATGCATGGAACGTACCAGCAATTTTTTGAATGTCTTCATCACTAAATTCTTTATGTGTACGGTCAGCCATATGTCCTTCATTACGTGCATCAATAAAGAGAATTTTATTATTGCGTTCACGTTTACCAGTTTTTGCTTTGCTTTTTGACACAATCCAAATACAAACTGGGATTTGTGTTGAATAGAACAGTTGTCCAGGCAATGAAACGATACATTCTACTAAATCATTTTCAATCAGCTTTTTACGAATTTCACCTTCGCCACCTGAGTTAGAAGACATCGAGCCATTCGCTAAAACGAAGCCTGCTGTGCCTGCTAGCGCCAATTTAGAAATCATATGTTGAATCCAGGCATAGTTGGCATTACCTTCTGGCGGAATACCATATTGCCAACGTACATCATCTTGTAGCTTATCGCCGCCCCAATCTTTAATATTGAATGGAGGATTCGCCATAATATAGTCTGCTTTTAAGCCTTTGTGTAAATCATTTAGGAATGTATCTGCATGATGAGGTCCGATATTACCATCAATACCACGAATCGCTAAGTTCATTTTACAGAGCTTCCATGTTGTCGGGTTAGACTCTTGACCATATACAGATAAATTATCAATACGACCTTGATGTTCTTTAATGAATTTAGACGATTGTACAAACATACCACCTGAACCACAGGCTGGATCATATACACGTCCTTTATATGGTTCTAACATTTCGACAAGTAATCGTACGACTGAAGATGGTGTATAGAATTCACCACCATTTTTACCTTCTGCACTTGCAAAGTTACTTAAGAAATATTCATATACACGTCCAATCACGTCTTTTTCTCGGCTATCTTCATCCCCAACTTTGAATGAGAACAAATCGACTGTTTCACCTAGACGTGTTTTATCTAATTCTGGGCGTGCAAATGCTTTAGGTAATACACCCACTAATGATGGATTTTCTTTTTCAATTGCGACCATTGCAACATCGATTAATTGACCGATTTCGGGTTTTTTCGCATGATCTTTAATGAATGACCAACGCGCTTCTTTTGGTACAAAGAAGATATTCTCCGCAATATATTCATCACGGTCTTCCTCATCAGCCCATTCATCTTCTTTTAATTCTATATATTTTTCTTCAAATGCATCAGACACATATTTTAAAAATAATAAACCTAATACAACATTTTTATATTCACCAGAATCCATTGATCCTCGTAATTTATCTGCCATCTTCCATAAATTTTCTTCAAAACCTAAGTTTGCTGTCGCCATGTTGTTTCCTCCTACTATCTGCTAAATCTATATACCTATTATATCAGTTAATTTATAAATACAATGACCATTTACAAATTATTGTATAAAAGTAGTTTGATTTATTAAATATATGACAAAACCCCTATGAATGAAGTGAGCTTACTTCATTCATAGGGGTTGAAAATATTTCTACTCCACTGTCACACTTTTCGCTAGGTTACGTGGTTTATCCACGTCACATCCGCGTTGTAGGGCTGCGTAGTAGCTGATTAATTGTACTGGGACAACTGCTGCTAGTGGTGATAGTAATGGGTGTACGTGCGGGATTGTGATGGCATCGTTTGCTTCTTCCATGCCTTCCATTGAGATGATGCATGGGTTTGCGCCACGTGCTACGACTTCCTTCACGTTACCGCGTAAATTCAGTGCGACTTCTTTTTGTGTCGCAAGTGCGATGACAGGTGTGCCGTCTTCGATTAAAGCGATTGTACCATGCTTTAATTCACCACCAGCAAATCCTTCTGCTTGAATATACGAGATCTCTTTTAATTTTAGTGCGCCTTCCATACTCACATAGTAATCCATGCCACGTCCGATGAAGAATGCGTTACGTGTTGTTGCTAAGAATGATTCTGCTAGTTTAGCAAATTCTTCTTTGCGATCAATAATTGATTGAATCGCATTCGCCGCAATACCTAATTCTTTCTTCAACTCGATTTCTGGTTGGTCTGCCACAACATACGCTGTAATCGCTAATACTGCAACTTGTGCTACATAGGCTTTTGTTGACGCTACTGCGATTTCTGGACCTGCATGTAATAATAATGTGTAGTCGGCTTCACGTGATAATGTTGAGCCTGGTGCATTCGTCATCGTTAATGCTTGATAACCTAATTCTTTCACCTTCACTAATACTTGGCGGCTATCTGCTGTTTCACCTGATTGTGAGATGAAGATGAATAATGGTTTTTTCGATAGTAATGGCATGTTATAGCCAAACTCACTTGCAATATGCACTTCTACAGGGATTTTGGCAAGCTTTTCAAAGTACTGTTTACCGATTAATCCTGCGTGGTAGCTCGTACCTGCAGCAATAATATATAGACGATCTGCTTCTTGAATCGCTTGTTGAATCGCTGGGTCAATCGTTAATTGACCTGCTTCATTTTCATACTTCTGTGTAATGCGACGAACGACTGCTGGTTGTTCATCCATCTCTTTTAACATGTAGTGTGGGTATGTGCCTTTATCAATATCGCTCAAATCAAGTTCTGCTTTATACGGTGCGCGTTCTACAACGGTTCCGTCTAACTTTTGGATTTGAATTGAATCTGCTGTCACGATCACCATTTCTTTATCATGTAATTCAATAAATTGATCTGTTACGTGTAACATCGCCATAGCATCTGATGCCACAACATTGAACTGTTCGCCAACACCTACTAATAGTGGGCTACCTTTTTTCGCTACATAAATGACATCTGCTTCTTCTGCATCTAATAAAGCTAACGCATAAGAACCTTCTACTAATGTTAGTGTTTTACGGAAAGCTTTTGCTGTGGTCATACCTTCATTTGAAAAGTGTTCAATTAATTGCGCAATGACTTCTGAATCCGTATCACTCGTCATCGTTACACCTTGTAAATATTCATCTTGTAATAAATGATAGTTTTCAATCACACCATTGTGTACTAATGTAAAACGTTTTGAAGCACTTTGATGTGGGTGTGCATTCACATAGTTCGGTACACCATGTGTCGCCCAACGTGTATGTCCAATTCCTGTTGTTGCATCTACTGTCATGTCCACGACATCACGTAAATCTGCAATACGTCCTTTTTCTTTGAATACCTGTACGCCCGCTGCATTCTCTACTGCAATACCCGCTGAGTCATAACCACGATACTCTAATTTTTCTAGTCCCTTCAACAAAATTTCCTTTGCATCTAGTTGACCAATATAACCTACGATTCCACACATATTTAATTCCTCCGATATTTTGCAAATTATGAAAAGAGAAAAAGTCCATAGCAATGAAAGTTCGCATAGAAATTCCCTTACGAACAGTTTCTCTATCTCTCTATGATTTGCCATTTCATCTCTTTGTCTAGCGAATCACTTCACTATTTTAAAGATGAACTTACGATCGGGCTGTCGACCGGGAGGCATCCGCCGAAACTTTCGATACTCCTCCACCTCGTCTACTGAAGATACTTGTCGTCCGATTTCTTCAGTACTGGCGCTATAACTGTTTTTCCGATTTACGCTTCTACACAATCCTCCTCAGCAAATTATCAGAACTATATCATAAACGGTAAAACGATATACGTCAATTTAAAACAGGTAGATATCATTTTATTTATATAATATTCCCAATTTCCCAGGAAATAAACACGAAAAAAGACAGTGTCGGCTTATTTCCAACACTGTCTTTTGAATGATGTTATTCAGCTAAACCCATTTCAGCTTTTACCACTTCTGCAATGCGTTCGCAATATGCGTCGCATTGTTCTTTCGTTGAAGCTTCGACCATTACACGTACAAGCGGTTCTGTACCTGATGCACGTACTAACACACGTCCATCGCCATTCATTTCCGCTTCTACAGCCGCGATTGTTTCAGCTACTTTTTCATTTTGTGTCACAGCATGTTTATCTGTTACACGTACATTGATTAATTTTTGTGGGAAGATGGTCATTTCAGCTGCTAATTCTGATAAGCGCTTACCTGTCATCTTCATTGTGTTCACAAGTTGTAAGCCTGTTAATAAGCCATCACCTGTCGTATTGTAATCAAGGAATACGATATGTCCAGATTGCTCACCACCGACATTGTAGCCACCTTCACGCATCGCTTCTACAACGTAACGGTCTCCTACTTGTGTTTGAATACTCTCTATTCCTTCTGCTTCCAGTGCTTTATAGAAGCCCATGTTACTCATCACCGTTGAAACCACTGTATTCTTGTTTAAACGACCTTTTGCATGATGATATTTTGCACAGATATACATAATTTGATCGCCATCTACAATCTGTCCTTTTTCATCGACTGCAATTAGGCGGTCGCCATCACCATCGAACGCTAAACCGACATCAGCACCCTTTTCAAGCACGAATTCAGCTAATGCTTCTGGATGTGTTGAACCTACGCCGTCATTAATATTTAAACCGTTTGGTGAAGCACCCATTGATGATAAATCAGCTTCTAGGTCAGCATATAAATGTGTCGCAAGTGATGACGTTGCACCATGTGCACAGTCAAAAGCAATATGAATATTTGAGAAATCTTCATCTACTGTTTGTTTTAAGTACTGGATATATTTAAGTCCACCTTCAAAGTAGTCACTCACAGAGCCTAAATCAGCACCTGTTGGACGAGGTAGTGTATCTTCATCTTGATCTAAAAGCGCTTCGATTTCCGCTTCTTGTTCATCTGATAATTTAAAACCATCTGGACCGAAGAATTTAATCCCATTATCTTCTACAGGATTGTGTGATGCTGAAATCATAACGCCTGCATTTCCACTCATTGCGCGTGTTAAATAAGCAACGCCCGGTGTACTAATAACGCCCAAACGCATAACCTCAGCACCAATTGAGATTAGCCCTGCTACTAATGCACCTTCTAACATCTCACCTGAAATACGCGTATCGCGACCAATTAATACCTTTGGACGTTCTGTTGCGTCTTTTGTTAAGACATATCCTCCAAAGCGACCTAATTTAAATGCTAACTCAGGGGTTAGCTCACTATTAGCGACGCCACGTACGCCGTCTGTACCAAAATATTTACCCATTTGATTTTTTCTCTCCTTCAAAACCATTCCTCATATACGTTAGTCTTGTTTCGTAAAACGAACTTTTATTTGATCTAACGACGGAGTCAATTCTATACCTTCTGAACTCTTTACTTGGATTGGTAGCTCTTGTATCCCATCATCAATTTTACTTGCATCAGCAAATGCTTGAATATCTGCTGTCGTCAGAGCTGAAATTAATTTAGAAGCGCCTTTTGCTATCACATTAATTTGCCCTGATGATGGTGTAATAAATTCTGCACTATAATCTGTAATATTCATGCCTTGCAACTTCACATTTATATTTTTAAATGTTTTTTCGACGTCTTCCGTTGCAGTATCTTCTTCAGCTTTTTTCGCTGTATCTGTTTCATTTTTGTTTTTCGCGCTCGTCTCATTTTCTTTTGATACTTTTACGCGTACATCAACTGCTGCAAATGATAAATCTGCTACACCTGTAGGTTTTTCGAGTGTTCCTTTTATAGTTGTCGTCTTTTTCAAGCCTTCTACATCTGCATTTACAACAACCTGTTGTATTTTTTCTAAATTACCACGTGAACCATATATAAGTACTTTATCAGATTTAGGGATTACACCATCAACTGTATAACCTTTTGCCGGTTTTCCTTTTTGGTTTACAACGAGTGGCACTTCTTTACTATACTCAGATAACTCAACTTTTACTTTAACGGTTTTTGGTTCTACGTCAACATTTAAAATATTCATATTGCGGTCAAAGATTTTAATTCCCGCTACCTTTTCGAATGTCTTATCTGCATCTTTACTCGCTGAGACCGTCGCTTTTACATACGTAATGCGATCCATGGCGCTCTTTGCACCAGATACAGTTACCGTTTCTGGCTCTGTTGTCATGTTTTTCACGTATTTTGTATCTGCAAGCTGCCCTTCATTAATTTCAGGTTCAACTTTCACATCTTTTGTAATACGTTCTTCTACATTTACTTTTGCTGTTTTCGGTTCGACTTCTACAGCTAGTTTATCAGAGAATCCTTCAGGTTCAAACTTAACGACATGCGTTCCCGAAGGCTGATCTTTGATATTCGCAACCACTTTAATATTACGACCTGTTTTCGTTGTGATAACAATGCCTACAGGACCGCTAATTTTAACATCAACAGTCTGTGGTACGCCTGTGACAACAAAGTTATTATCATCGTATCGTAATTCAACAGGAACATCACGCAAAACTTCTTCTTTAATACCAGAGTTCGTCGAATCAATCGTATTACCGCTCGGTCTCACACTAAAAAACATTAAAATAGCTAGAGCTAAAGCTGTAATACGAAGCATCCAGGGGTTATCAATAAATTTATTCACTATTTTTTGCCCCCTTTCCATGACCAACGCGTTGTATTTTTCTCTGCCGTATCACCGAACCAAGCATTACGCAAACGTTGTTCAAACTCCTCCATTGAAAGGTCACGATGTAATTCACCGTTCACTGTTAAACTAATGCCACCTGTCTCTTCTGAAACAATGACAGTTACTGCATCTGTTACTTCACTAATTCCGATTGCTGCACGGTGTCTTGTTCCTAATTCTTTTGAAATGAATGGACTCTCTGATAGCGGTAAATAACACGCTGCCGCTGCAATACGATTCTTTTGAATGATAACTGCACCATCATGTAATGGTGTATTTGGAATGAATACGTTAATCAGTAATTCTGAAGAAATATCTGAGTTCATCTGAATACCTGTTTCAATGTAATCATTCAAACCCGTATCTTTTTCAATTGAAATCAATGCACCAATACGACGCTTCGCCATATAGCTAATTGATTTTGTCATCGCACTAATTAAACGACCCCGTTCCTCCTCTTCCTGCATACCACTTCGAGCAAAGAGCTTTCCGCGCCCTAACTGCTCTAGCGCTCGACGAAGTTCAGGTTGGAAGATAATAATAATTGCTAAAAAACCATAATCGATTACTTGATTTGTCATCCAGCCTAACGTTGTAAGCCCTAAATATTCTGTTATAATTCGAATAATAATAATGACGAAAATACCTTTTAATAATTGAACAGCTTTTGTGCCCTTAATTAATGTCAGTATTTTATAAATGACGAACCAAACAAGTAAAATATCTAAAATATTTAGAAATGTCCTTACAAGTTGATTCTCTGTTAAATTCGTTATTTCATTAATAAATGTCATGTGGAATCCCCCACTTTTCTAGCGCGTACGTATAGTAATAAGTATAGCATAACATACCCCGTCCTCGCCTTTTTCAAGCCAAAAAAGGATAGAATTTACTTATCATATAGCCTGATATTCAAAAGGACGGAAAAATGCAGCTGCAAGTTTCCGTCCCCTTTAGTTATTCGAATGTGAATAGCTTTTTTGTGCCGTCTTTGATGGTGTACCATAACCATTCAAATGTATCATCAATTTCTTCAATCTGGCCTGTTACATTTGCAGTAGAAGCCATGTACTTTCCGTTAATAACGGTGACATCACCTTCCACCTTTCCATCAATGACTAAATCACCATTCGTGACAACGATATCCCCTTTTACCGTTTGTCCTGCCGGTACAGTCACGCGATCTCCTTCAACAACCATCCCCGGATGTTCTGTTACAGAAAATGCTGAGCGGTCATTGTATCCTGATAATAAAGAAGCACTCATTAAAATCATAAATAGTGCGGCTGCGACAAGAATCGGATGCCTTCTCAACCATCGCTGCACACCTGATTTTAATTTTGGCTTTGGTAATCGGAACATAACGCGCTCTGTAAATCCTGCTGGTACAGGCATCGCTTGTAATGTTCCCACTAAGTAAACGACACGATTTAATTCATCCATATGTCGTTGACAATCCGGACATGTCTGTAAATGTTCAGTAAGCACTCGATCATGCTCAGAACTAATTTCTCCATCTAAACGCTCATGCATATAGTGGACAATCTCCTTTGGACATGTGTGCATCATGCTTCCCCCTACACGTCACCTAACTGCTTACGTAACGCTTCTCGCCCTCTGTGTACACGTGTTTTCACAGTACCTAGTGGTATTTCGAGAATATCGCTAATCTCTTGCAGCGGTAACTCCTCAATATACTTTAAAATAACGACCGTACGATATTTTTCTGGCAATCGACCAATTTCGTAATGAATACGTTCTTTTAACTCCATACGTTCTACTTCTTCGTCTGGTAGCCGTTCTTCTGACGCAATTTGCGAATACATATCTAGTCCTTCAGTTCCCGGTACTTCGGCATCTAAGTAATAGTCCGGTTTCTTCTTTCGCAAACGGTCAATACAGAGATTCGTCGCAATACGAAACAACCATGTTGAAAATTTTCGCTTCGGATCAAATGTATGCAAGTTTATATATGCGCGCACAAATGCTTCCTGTGCGATATCTTCAGCTTCTTGTTGATTCCCAACAATACGATAGCATACGTGATAAAGACTATGCTGGTAAGAGTTCACAATGTCAGAATACGCATTTTGATCGCCCTTCAGCACCTGCTTTATTCGTTTGTGTATTAACGTGTCCATTGTGATGTTCCTTCCAACTAAACTGTACTTGATATACGTTTTATTCCATCATATAGTTTCAAAAATCGAGTACGTATATTATTGTAACATGAAGAAGGGGGGTATGACTTTTCAAACTATACCAGTGACTCACCTAATAGCGAACCCATTAAGCCTACAGCTACATTTGCTGTTGCATTCTTCGTATCTAAAACAGGATTCACTTCTACAAACTCAGCTGATGTTAACAGGTTCGACTCTTGTAACATCTCCATCGCTAAGTGACTCTCACGATATGTAATACCTCCTGGTACTGGTGTCCCTACACCTGGCGTATACATCGGGTCTAAACCATCTAAATCTAAAGATAAATGCAAACCATCAATTTCACGAGAACGTAGGTAAGCAAGTGCATCTTCCATAACAGCTGCCATTCCTAAACGATCAATCTCATGCATTGAATATACTTTAATGCCTTTTTCTTTAATTAGTTCGCGCTCTCCTTCATCTACCGATCGTGCACCAATAATTACTAAATTTTTCGGATCAATCTTCGGCTGCTCCCCACCAATATGCGTTAGCTTTTCATTTCCTAGTCCCATTGCTACTGCAAGCGGCATACCATGAATATTTCCTGATGGTGATGTTTCAGCAGTATTCATATCCGCATGTGCATCATACCAAATCACACCTAGATTTTTATAATGCTGCGCAAGACCTGCTAATGTTCCAATCGCAATACTATGATCGCCACCTAATACAAGTGGGAATTTTTTATGTTCAACTGCTGTCGCAACTTGTTCTGCTAATTTTGTACATGCTTCTACAACTGCGCCTAAATTACGCAATTTCGGATGTACTTCTAGTTTGGCTGCGTTTGGCACGTAGATATCCCCTTCATCTACAACTTCATGTCCTAATGCCTCTAAACGCTCTACAGCACCTGCATAACGAATAGCACTCGGTCCCATATCTACACCTCTACGCATTTGACCAAAATCGATTGGCACACCAATCATTGAAATATTTAATGTTTCCATTAAAACAACCCCCTTTGTTAGTTGTTTCTATTGTAAACATGTTTATGCACATGGTTCAACTGCACATGAATTCGCATAATTATTCAAAAATAGCTATTTAAAGAATAGATTTTCTAAATGAAAACCCTGTCTTTGTTTGG